>JAEXYZ010000101.1 GCA_023405135.1 Bacillota bacterium
TGATTGAACCAGATGAAGCGCTCTATGTGATGGATCGAGGCTATGCAGAGAAAACAAAGATGGGTGGCTGGCTCGAAAAGGGAATCCATTTTCTTGTCAGAATAAAAAAATCGTTTCGTATAGAAACGTTAAGAGCGTATACACCAGAACTTCCAAATGTTACACGTCATGAAATGGTCTCTATAAAAACACGACCAGAACGACTGAAATTAATTGAATTTCAAGATGAAGAAGGAACTTCTTACCGGCTTCTTACAAATCGATTAGATTTAACCGAAAAAGAAATATTAGATACTTATAAAAATCGTTGGTATATTGAACTGTTTTTAAATGGTTAAAACAACATATAAAAGTTAGCCATTTATTCAGTCACTCACCGATTGGTATATGGAATCAATTATTTATTGCATTAATCACGTATGGAGTACTTGAAATACTAAGGATTTTGAAAGAGCCAAACAAAAATATTTGGCAATTTTTTAAAACAATACGCCAATATTTAATGGATCCATGGACGAAAATTGAGAAAGAATTTAATAGAATATTAAAACCAAGCAAAGGAAGGCAAAAGATTCCTATTAAAAATAAGAAGAAAACCAACTTCGGTTTTGAAAGTGCAATTGTTAGTCCAATATCCAAAGAACATTTTATGAAAAAACAGAATATGGTAAAAAAAGGGAACGGATGCATTAGATTACTGTAAAATAATGTATTAATTACATTATAATTCAATTCACGCAACACTAGTGAGGTGTACCAGGTACATAAACAATTCTGATAATTTTCTACAATTTACTAAAATGCTTTTGATGTGTATGATTCTGGGGGTTTTCACCAATTATACTTTCGACTTCTGTTTCGCAGAAATTAAGATAATCTTCTCTAGTTTGTAATGTAGGGTATTGTAGGCAGTCAAGTAATGAGTTTGTATCTACAAATGGAAATGGAGAAGGTTGGTTATATTTAAAAAGAGAATAGCTGCTATACGGATAGTTTTCCATTTTTTCTACCATAGGTGTTTTTGTATTGATTGGATTCCGGTGAATATATCGGCTTACAGTTAACATTGCTTTAGGAGTATGAATTAGTTCAGAGAAATACCGGTTTTCATAAAGATGACCAGAATAATCGTACTTCTTTTTATAATAATAGCTATAACGTCGATTAATGAGATGCATTATTTTACTTATATGTACTTTAGGTGAAAGTAATAAAAGGTGGTAATGATTTGTCATCACGCAATAAGATGCAATCGTAAAAGGATATTTTTCATAGGTATATGAAAGGGTACGGAAAAATTCAATAAAGTCTTTAGTATCGTTAAAAATGTTTTGCCTATTATTTCCCCTCATCACTATATGGTTGAAGATGTTTGGATTCCATACACGTCTATTTCTTGGCAACAGAGATAAACCTCCTCTATTTGTTGAAATTAGATTTTAATATGTGGGATTTTTTAGAAGTTGTATTTTTGTAAAAAAGATAAATGATTAAAGGGAAATTGTCTATAGAATGAAGTTCTCTGAAATGGATTGAAAAACTTTTGAATTTTAAAATTTAAAATAAAAAACCCCTTCAAAATTTAAAATTTACAAGGAAATCATCCCTAAAAATTTTTTCCGCGTACCAGGTACATAAACTATTTGGAATTTTCAGAATTATTTGTGTACCTGGTACGCTATACAAGCATATAATAAAGTGAGGGGGGGGCTATATTTTAAAATTTCTTTTAGGCGTTTTTTGTATCGTTTTAACCCTAGTCATCGTTCGTTTGTTTATGAGAATAGCCGAAGAAAGAAGAAACTCAGACTTCTTGACCGTATTTATTTTAATCATCCTACTCATTATTTTCGGATTTTTCTATATAACTAGTGGCTAGAGTTATAGGAGAGTTTTATGGGGGAAATTGAATTTATTGAAACTTCATGTACAAAGAAAAGAAAACGCTTTCAAATTGTTAGCTGAAAAATAGAAAGAGGTTTTTAACGGGATACTTAAGCCTATGGTAGGCTCGTACAAAATATAAACAATCACCATATACGTCATAAAAGTAGCTGGTATTGTTGCGATCCAATGATTTTTCTTAAATATTAAAGGAAAAATAGGCAGATCATTTGGATGCATATTTGTAAAGGATAATTCCGGAATCGGTGCTCCTGTTACAATCAAACCAAAGCCAACACCTAAGGCAGATATAACTAATAGCACTCCAAATAATGGATATAGACGACCGATAATTTTATCAATAGGTAAAACTGTAGCTAAAATATAATAGAGGAATATTATAGCTACAATAAATCCAAATGAAACTCGGCTATCTAGTAAATCGTTAATTAACATTGCTGGTGAAGTGATAAAAACTGTACCTACTAAAAGTAATACTAATAGAGCAAAAAGATTTACAACATGCCTCATAAATTTCCCTAAAAATTTAGATACAAGTTCTGGTAAATGAGCTCCTTTATTACGGATTGAAATCATTCCCGTTAAGTAATCATGAACTGCTCCTGCAAAGATACAGCCAACAACAATCCAAATAAATGCAACAGGTCCATAAAGCGCTCCTACAATTGGTCCAAATACAGGACCAGTACCAGCGATATTAAGTAATTGGATTAAAGAATTTTTCACCGTTGACATTGGAATATAGTCTACTTTGTCTGCATTCACATAGGCAGGCGTAGGACGCTCTGTATTTACCCCAAAGACTTTTTCAACGAATTTTCCATATGTAAAATAAGCACCAATTAACAATGCAATACAGACTTGAAGAGTAATCAACTAAAGTCCCCCATCCCATTTAAAACATTGAATACTGAAATGATAATATCACAGCTTGTTATATAACAACAACGCGTAAATTAGAACAATAGTCCTTTCTATAATTATTTGGGATATGTTCCAAAATTAAGAGGGGTTCCCGGAAGTTATGAGTCAATTTTAAGATTTTATGAGCATTTTTTTAAGGTTATGAGCGAATTTAAGGATTTTATGTGCGAACTCCATCTGAACAGTTACATAGAATCGTTTATGGTCACATAGAATGGTTTGTAATTAATTATGATTGAAATGGCTTTCCTTAAAAGTAATGAAATTTACGTGTTTTTTCTAAACCAAAATGAAAATTAATATGGAGGAAACCAATATGCAGAGCAAAGAATTTTTCTTTTTAACTTGGGCAGCGTTTCTTGTTTCGTTTAGCTTCGTACTTATTGCGATTTGGAATACAGAATGGATGTTAGTAGAACGAGGTTTTTACACTATTTGTTTAGGATGGATCACTTTTTCTGCATTTTCTTTAGTTAAAGTTCTTCGAGATAGGCAAGAGGGGATTAAAACAGCACCAGAATATTTATTTCTGTCATGGCTTTCGATGATTGCATCATTCAGTATTGGAATGATTGCAGTGTGGAATACGGAATGGATGTTTGTTGAAAAAGGATATTATTGGATGGGAATTTTGTTTACAACCTATACCTCTGTAGCTTTAGCGAAGGTAATTCGAGACCGCCAAGTGTATTTGGAGCAAAATAAAGAAAATCAAGACGTTGTATTTGATAAAGAAGAATGAACGTACCAGGTACACAAACAATTCTGAATTGTTTGTGTACCTGGTACTTTTTTTCTTATGCTACGAATTGTTTTTTCATACGGATGAGACCATAAATATAATAGAAGATACTACCTGTAATAACCGTTAAAATAACGAATAAAATTGATTTTCCAGATTCTCCTGTCCAGCGATAGAACAATCGATAAATAAAATAAATTGATAAAATCACAAGAGCGATTGACGATAGGAAACCAATTATTGGAATGAAGGAAATAATCGTGAGTGCAACGTAAATAAGTAAGAATTTTAATGCATCCTTTTTAATTTCCTCCAATGTTGTTTTTGCAGAACCAAGTGCAAATAATACATATACATTTACTAGCGGGATCCATGACCAGAAAGCGATCTCACCTAAACCATTTGTTTTGGCAGTATTAAAGTAAATAATTGCCGTAAGAATATAGCCTATCAGACCTAAAATTAACCCAACAATCACAAACGTTACAATCAAGCCACCAAAGAGTATATCGTATTCAGCTGGATAACTTTCGTATGACAAAATGCCATCTCCTTTAACTATTTCTTTTTGTCCCCATAAGGAATCAATAGTAAATATATGCTTCAGGACTAAATTTAGAAATGAGAAACGGGAATTAATTATTTTTTACTGGTTTATGGGGGAAAATTCCTATATGGATTTGTATTAGACTTAAATAAATGAACATTTAAAAATTTTCAAAGGTCATAAAGTATTTTTTGCAAAATGCCTATTTAATTATACTATCCTATAATTGGAAATTAATTTAATGATGGTTGAATTTTATAAAAAACTTTAGTTATATAGTTAAATCAATCTACTTCATTTGTCAAAAAAATACATAATAAATCATCTTTCTACGAAAAAGGATAGTAAATTAAGATTGTTCTTTATTCAAAGAAATGGTAGACTTATTTTGTAAAAGAATTTTTCCTCATCATGCATATATTAACAGTCATTAAAGAAAAATGGTTGGTAGCCCAAAAACAAGAGCACAAGTATACGTACTTGTGCTCTTGTTTTTTAATTAAAGCTCAAAATATCAAAAAAGTAATAAATTAAAAGATGTAGAAATTAATTTTATATAATTTGTTGGATGAAAATAAAATAGAGTATAACTAATACAATTTAGCTTTGATACTATATTCAATTATCGAAATGCCTAGATAACTTATTGAAATGATAACTATTTGATACTTAAGGGCGTATTCATAGAAATATAAAAAAATTGTAGCAATAGCAATCGTACCAATAACAACTTCAGCATTATTTAGTAATTCACATGATGAAGCAATGTTAAAACCATTAACAATTGTTGGTCAAGAAGGTGTAATTAAATTTACAGCTCCAATCTCTAAAACTAATTCGTAATTATTAAAAAATACAAAAAGGGGACATCTCATAATGATGAGGCGTCTCCTTTTTCTGTACCAAGGTACAATTTTTTGTTTTTCTAATGGCAATCATCCGAAAATGCTATAGAATGGAATTATACCCATTATTTTTGGAGGGGAGCCTTATGAAAAAAAATTCGAAATATTATCGATATATGACAGGACTATCTGTTGCTGCGGTCGCGGTTACAACTGTAGCACCTATTTCTTCAAATGCAGCATTATTTTCAGATATTGATGGAAACTCACATCAGTTTGCAATTGAAGCGCTCGTAAAACAAGGAATTATTAACGGTTATTCTGACGGAACATTTAAACCGGGAAAAGGCTTAACTCGTTCTGATGTTGTAAAATTATTAGGAAAATATTTAGTTTCCATCGGATATAAAATTCCGAATGATTATAAATCAAAGATGCGTTTCTCAGATTTATCTTCTAAAAATGCAGATGAACTATTACAATATGCTGCATTAGTAAAGGATGTCGGAGTATTTAGTGGGAATAACGGTCAACTATTACCAAATGAAAAAATGCGTCGTGAGCATATGGCAGTTGTTTTAGTACGAGCTTTTTCAACGGTACATAATTTTGATTATATCGATTATGTTGAAAAACAAAGCTTCAATCCTGAAATTCGTGATTTATATGAAGCGACAGTTGAAGCACAAAGAGCCATTCAAGTACTTGATTATTTTGATATAACAAAAGCGTCTGTCTTTAGCCCAAAATCCGTTACGGAACGCGGACAATTTGCATCGATGTTTTATAACATGATCAATGTGAAAATTCCATCTTTAACAATCCAAGCGGTGGAAGTTTTATCGAGGGATGAACTAAAGGTAACACTTACAGATGGGACAACCCACTCGGTTACATTAAAGGAATCATTAAAAGAAAATGTTGCAACTACGGTATCCTTTGAAATAAACAATGTTTCATACACGGCCAATGTTACATATAGCATTAGTCAACTTAAAGTTGTCGATGTTAAAAACAATAATGGTGGTCAATTTACAGTTACGTTTAATCAAGAAATTAATCTCGATTCAACTACAGATTCTAAAAAGCTAGAAGAATTATTTAAACTTTCTGGAATTGATCAAGTTGGTACTGTTCCGCTAAAACAAGGGGAATTAAGCGAGGATAAACGTTCTTATAAAATAACAATCAAATCTTCAGAAGCTTTAAATGAACGTTATCGTTTAAAAATTAATGGCGTAAAATCGATGAAAGGATATACATTATCAAATTATGAAGAAATATTTTACTTCAATGAAGATAATGTTGAGCCAAAAATAAGCGGAATTCAAACACTTAGCGGTAATAAAGTAAAAGTTACTTTCTCTGAACCAATTAAAAGTGTAAGTGATACACCACAATTTAAATTAGCAAGTGGACAAACAGTTAATGATATTACTGGAAAGATTGATGAGAATGCAACAGAAGTAGTATTTGATTTGTCTAACGCCACTGCTAACAACGAAAAAATTGAAGCGAAAACGAAAATCTATGTGAAGTTCGGGGTATTAACAGATATTGCAGGGAATAGTTCCACGCCTTCTCAGTTAGAAATTGAGCTCAGAAAATCGAGTCCAGATGGGGATAAGCCTGTCTTAAAATCTGTTACACAGCTTGGTGCAAAGCAATTTAAATTAACATTTTCAGAAGACTTATCTCCAATATGGAAGGCGGACTTGGCTATCGTACAAGGCGGGTCAACGATTGCAGTTGATTCTGTAGAACAGGATCGAGGTGATTTGGCTTCATTTATTGTCACGACAAAAGATTACTTACAAGGATCTGTTACGATATCGACAGCTAATGGACATACAATTTCAGATTTGTCTGGCGAAACAACTACATTTACTACGACAAAAACTTTTACAACAGATAAAACGAGAGCATCAGTAATTGATACACAAGTAGTTCGGGAAGACAATTATGAATATTTATATATAACATTTGACCGAAATATTATTGCTGAAAATAATGCAACAGTATCAATTGAAGGAGTTTATGTTGTAAATGGTGTAACAAACCATATTCCATCCACAAATAAAACACTTGTCCGTACAGTTGGAACGAATAAGAAAGTAGTAAAGGTGCTTTTAAGTGAGTTATTGAAAGACGTAGATCGTGAAAATGCACAATATATTGTCAATTTAAATTTTGACAGTGTGACAAACGAATATAATTTTGCTGTTTATAATGCTGAGAATGTTAAATTTACACGTTCAGTGGATTATAACATTAACAATAGTAAGTTAGAGGTAGTATCTGTTGAAAGCTCTCGTAGTTCTAGTGAGATTTTAGAAAATGATCGAATTTTAATTAATTTTAATTATCCCGTAAATCAGACAGATGCAATCAATAAAAATAACTATCAGTTAGCAGGATATCGAATTGAAAGTGCAAATTATTACCCTTCAAATCCTTTCCAGGTAGAATTAATTGTTCGTGGAAGTTCTGTATCAGGAAGAGCAGCGAATTTAACTGTGAAAAATATAAAAGCAGAAGGTTCTATTGAAAAAATGAAAGAGTTTAATAAACTCGTTAATGTGAATGAAAATCATAAACCGATTTTCCTAAACGCAAGCGTTACAAATGAACGGGAAATTACATTAAAATTTAATGAAGAATTGGCAGACATTGAGGATAATTACTTTGTTATTAAAGATAATGAAGGGAATTCATTTGACGTCACTTCAAAACTAGATTCTTCTGATCGAAAGAAAATCATTCTTACAATTTCGAATGACGAGGATGAAGATAAAGCGATAAGACTTACAATTAAAGTAAAACCAAATAAAGAAATTACGGATTTGAATGGCAATAAAACAGAGTGGGAATCTACAACGATTTATGTACAGTCTACGTTTTGGTAAAATCTTATATAGTTTACGAGATTTTCATAATATAATGAATTGAGACAGTTAGATAAAATATGATTTTCAAAAAAGGGGGTCTTTAAATGCTTCAAAATAAACTAAAGAAGCAATGGAGTAAAGTTGCGTCTGCATTCGTTATAGCAACAGTAATGACAGGAACTATTTTGTCTCAAGCATTTGCCGAGGAATTAAATAATCCTTTTACAGATGTGAAAAAGGATAATTCACATTATAATGCGATTGTTACATTGTATAATGATCAAATTGTTACTGGTGTTACAGCTACAGAATTTAAGCCAAATCAAGAAGCTACTCGTGGTGAGGCAGCATTATTTTTAGCAAATGCTTTACAGTTGGACACGCAAAATGTACAAAATCCTGGATTTAAAGACGTGCCATCATCTAGTAAGTATTACGGAGCAATTGCAGCTCTGTATGAAAAAGACATTATTAATGGCTATGGTGATACGTTTAAGCCTGGTAACACATTAACGAGATCCCAAATGGCGAAAATGCTGACATTAGGATTTGGTTTAAAATTAGCAACAACGCTTGATTCAAATTTTGTTGATGTAAAAAAATTAACAGACACGAATACAAAACGTTATATTCAAACGTTAGTTGATTACAAAATTACAGTAGGCACAACAGAGACAACATTTAGCCCAAATGGAAAATTAAAACGTGCTCAGCTTGCTTCATTTTTATTTAATGCAATCGAAGCAACAGACCCTGGCTTAGAAATTATTTCAGTTGAATAGAATAATCAGATTAAACGCGTTCTCAAAAATTGGGGACGCGTTTTTTCTGTTGTAAATAAAGATAATTTTAATTGCGTAAATAGGTAGGGAAACTAAGTGAAATAGAAGTAAAAGCGCAAAAAATTTGCAATATGAAATTTCAAATAACCCCCTTATAAGTAAATTTCATTCATTTCTTAAGCCTGTCTCTCAATCTCTATAAAACAGTAATGATTTTTTATACTATTTCTATTATGTTTTGGGATGTTATAATGGTGTTTGAGTGTTCTTTTTTCGACACGAAACGCTATGTTAGAATAGTCAACTAGGAGGAGCAAAATATAAATGAAGAAATTATCGACAATTCTTATATCCCTCTCACTTACGCTGTCGACTATTCCACCGATAAGTGTCAGTGCGTCAGAGGATGATATTCAAAATATATCTGAATCAAATGTCGATTTATTAAATGAAGAAAGTTCAACTAATAATATATCGACTGAAAATTCTACAGTAACTGATCAGCTCGAAACTACACCAGAAACTGTTGAAGCCACAAATGGGACAAACAGTTCGGAAGGGAATAACAGTCAGATAACAGAGGATTCTTCTACAGAAATAACTGATACTGAAACAAATGGTAGTCAGTCAACTGAAGATTCAGCAACTGTGACACCTCAACAATTTACTGTTTCACAAAAGCTAGCTGATATTCCAAATTCATTTTGGGCTAAAAATGAAGTGATGCAGCTTGTTGAAATGGGTGTTATTAACGGTTATCCCGATGGTGAGTTTCGACCAGCATTAGAAATAAATCGTGGACAAGCAGCAAACCTTTTTGCAGGTGCCCTTAAATTACCTGCCGCTCCTTACCAACCAATGTTTTCTGATGTAAGTCCTAAATCAAGCTTTTTACAAGGTGTAATGAGAACTTTTGCATCAGGAATCTTTTTTGGGAAACCAGGTGGGAAATTCGGCGTTGCTGATGGTTTAACTCGTGAGCAAATGGCGACTACAATTGTTCGTGCTTTTGAGTTGAAAGATACAGGGGAAGAGATAACTTTTAAAGATTGGAATCGAATAAGCCCATCCCATCGCGAAAACGTAAAAATTTTAGCACAACATGGAATCACGACTGGTAAAGAGGATGGAACATTTGATCCGAAAACAACGGTAAATCGCGTTACATTTACAGTGATGCTGTACCGTGCTTTAGTTGCAACGAATCGAATTCCTGAAAATCAGTTTACGATTACAGCAAGTGAAACATCTAGCAATTATGTATTAAATCGCAAAGAAGCGAATTTCGCAAAAGTAACAGATGAGGTAAACCCACTATACATTCGTGCCAATACGACGATTGTGAAAAAAGGTACAACAACTACTTCTTATGGTGTAGCAAAGGATACTGTTTATAATTACTTAATTGGTGTAAGTGGAGCAGTTTTGGAAGTAACTGTGCGCCAATTGAATAATGGGGATCAATTTGTTTTCACAACATTGGAAAATCCATCAAATTCAAAAGTGACAGTTGATTTATTCCAAAAAGAAGTTGGTATCGCAAATTCAAGATTATATCGCTATGATCGTTATCCAATTAAAAAGAATCCAGATGATGTATTCGGTTATGATTCATCGAGCTACCCAACAGGTCTACTTCGTTTTATAAATAGTGATGGAGCAGTTTCTGGTGAGCGGATGGTCGGTCAAGCTTATCGTTCTAAGCAACTAGTTGAAACGTATAAAGAAGGCGGACGTAGCTTAATGCGCGATTTAATTTCCGAGGATGAAGCACTTTCCTATAACAAATTAGGAACTGAAATGTATGTATTCTATACATTAAAATCAAATGGAAAAGATATCGTGGATACATGGTATATGGATTCGGACGAGAAATTGTTTAACTCTGATGTAAACATGAACAATTGGATGATTGAATCAGCTCAAAATTATAAGAAACGCAACAAATGGTATACAGCAGAAGGACCGTTTAATAAAATGGCGACTACTACTGAACCAATGCCAAGTTCTTATCAAGGCTTCGGACGTAATTTATTGTTAGTGAAAGAGGATCGCGCATTAGTGTTATATAAAGAACAAGGTGATCGTTATTTCAGAAACTTAGTAAACAATTCTTTCGTAAGCTTAAATAAATTTAAAGGCAATAAAAAGTATTGGGAAACGGAAGTAACAAGTACTTATTTAAAAGGGCTTTACGGTATCCATGCACCATTTATCGATACACGTTTCAACGAGCAAATTGCTTTATTCTACTATAATTCCGGCGAAATGTTTGGTGTTCCAAATTATAAAGAGCCTTTACGAAACTATGCAGATTTGCTCGTTTCAAGAGAGGCTGCGGGACATATTATTCGAGTAGATCGTGATTCTTATTATATCGCGGACTACTTCCCACTTGTACAGCAAGTAACGACTCATTCTTCTATGAATCATATGTTAGGTGGCATGAATTTGTTATTGATTGCTTACAAAGAATTTGGAGATGCGAAATATTTAAAAACAGCAACAGCGATTCAAACAGCTATTGCAAAAGAGAAAAATAAATGGATTCGCTCAAACGGAGACATTTGGTATCGCGTCAATAAACAAGGAGAGTTTAAAGGTGAGGATTATCAGCATTTAACGTTAGAGGACTTAATCAACTCTTATCGTTTATGGAAGGACATTAATCCATCATATTTACCAGTATTAGAAGATATGATTGCATCCAAGGCAGGCTATTTATCAAGAAATAATTATGGCTACACGCTAAAAATTAAAAATGGCCTAGAAGAAATTGGATTGTCAAAATATTTACCGAATGGACCAATGTACACAGATGCATTATAATCATAATCTTGTATCAATCTTTATGTAGGATTGATACAAGATTTTTTATTTTGGGAATTACATAAAATTAAGTGATCAAAAGATAAATCTTTTGTTGTGTTAGTAACGTCTAAATATAAAGAGCTGTTCTCCTAAATAGAATTACAATAGTAAAAATGGCTTTCGTTCTATATAATAAGAAAAGTTTAATTAAAGAAAAGAAACTTCTGATATAATAAATAATATAGAAAAGGTATAGGTCTAAAAAGGAGACGTTTGATGATGCGGAAAAAACTATTCATTACAACTTCCATCGTGCTACTATTAACAAGCAATTTGTTGCATTCAGAAGCGAAAGCATCAAACGTTAATAATACAGAAACAAATATCGAAGCAACTACCCTTGCAGATTCCCAGCAATATTATTTTAAAGACGTAAAGAAAAATCATTGGGCAGCTGAATCGATTAAATATTTAGTGGATAAAGGGTATATGCAAGCATATAAGGACGGTTCCTTTAAACCGAATAGTAATACAACTAGAGGAGAAGCAGCCTTTGTTATTGCGAAAATGATGGGCATTTCAATGGAATCAACTTTCGAATTAAAAGCAGAGGATGTACCAACTACCCATCCTTATTACAATGAAATCCGCAAATTAGCTGAGCTAGGAATTATTCAAAATAACAAAAATTTCAATCCAAATGACCCATTGAAGCGTGCACATATATCAAAAATGATTTCGCTTGCCTTCGATATTGTCGTTGATCATAAAAACAGTTCAACCTTTAAAGATTATCCGAAAAATTATTGGGCAAAGTCTTATATTGAATCATTAGCGGATGTTGACGTTATTAACGGAACGACTAGCACAACATTTTCACCTAATAAATATGTTACTCGTGCCCATTTAGCCGGATTAACAGTAAGAGGCATGGAGTTCAGTAAAAAAATTGATCGTTTAGAAGTTGCCTATGATTATTTATCAAAAGATTATATTTCAACGGTTAATATGTACGTAAAATGGACGAATGAGGTCGTTACACTAGTTAATGAGGAACGGAAGAAATCTGGTCTAAGTGCTTTAAAAGAAGATCCGGAATTAAGTCAACTTGCTATTATTAAAGCTCGGGATATGATTAATCGAAACTACTTTGAACATAACTCTCCATATTATGGCCAATCATGGGATATGGCAACTTTATTTGATTATGATTACACAAGCTTTGGAGAAAATATAGCACGTAATTTCCAATCACCTAAAGAGGTAGTAAATGCGTGGATGGCTTCCGATAAACATCGCGCAAACATTTTAAATAAAAATTATACAAATATAGGTGTCGGAGTTAAGCCGAATGAATCTAGAAATTATTATTGGGTTCAACTATTTTCTAGCAAATAATTTGGTAATTAATAGAGTTTCTATTACATTAATGTTACACGTGTAATAGAAAATTATTAGAGGAAATCTCACAAAAATACCGAGTCTCTAGGCTTTTCATAGAGAATCGGTATTTTTTTGTTTAATAACAAACGTTACATAAATGAAAAATATCAACGCTTTTTTCTATGGTAGTCTTTATATAGGCAAAAAAAGCTAAGGCTTTTGGAAGGAGTTTCATACATAATGAAAAAAAGATGGTTATTACCGATTTTTGCTTCCTTCATGATTTTTTCTACAGTACATACAAATGATGCAGAAGCAGCTACATATTCAGAATTAAAAAGTACAGCAACTCAATATATAGGCACTCCATATAAATACGGTGGAACAACAGTTAACGGAATTGATTGTTCAGGATATACAAGTCTAGTATTTTCTAAATTTGGTATTTCACTACCACGTACATCGAAAGAACAATATCAACAAGGAACATCAGTATCTAAAAGTAATTTAATACCTGGAGACTTAGTATTCTTTAATACATCTGGTTCAGGTGTTTCACATGTTGGAATTTATATTGGTGGAGGAGACTTTATCTCAGCTACTACAAGTTCTGGTGTTAAAGTTGACAGCATTTCAGATCCTTATTATTGGGGTTCAAAATATGTTGGAGCAAAACGAATTGGAGACTTTACAAAAAATCAAGTTGTTGCAGAAGTAAAAAATGCTTCTATCAATTTCGATATTTACGCATCTCGTGGTGAAGTTGCTCTTCAAGTAGCTAAAGCGTTAGAATTAGATATTTCGGATACAAATTCACCTTTCCCAGATGTAAAACCATCTTCTAAATATGCAGGTGCAGTTACTGCTCTTAACAAGCTTGGTATTTTTACAGGAGATCAAAATGGTAAGTTTAATCCAAGTTCTCCAATTACACGTGGACAAGTTGCAAAAGTTTTAGTTGAAGCATTTAACTTAAAAATGCAAGGTGAAGCTGAAAACTTTACAGATGTAAAAGCATCTCATTGGGCACATGAATATGTACAAATTCTTTCATCGAATAAAATTACAACTGGTAAGGGCGATGGAACGTTTGGATTAAACAGTCATGTTACATTAAAACATATGGATGTATTTATTGGTCGTTTGAAATAATAATACATAACGGGCGGTTCAGAAAGTTAAATTTCTGGACCGCCTTACTGCGTTTTTCAAGTATATTATTTAAAAATAGTATTATTAAAGAAATGACTAAGAGCTTTTAATACTTCATTTGTTCGTCTCTTTTTTTCTACATTAATCTTTTTAATTCATGTACAATAGTATATAAATAAGTTGTAATATATTGAATATTTTTGCAGTTTAAAAGAAAAAAACGAGATTTTTGTTTATTCATGTGAAATAAGGTAGAAAAGCCCGATGTATCCATTGCTATAATTTGATAAAATAGGAATGCGCGAAAAAATGAAGGGAGGAAGTGGAACATTGTCTATCAAAAAAATCAGTCTTTTTGTATTAGTTTTCATCATGTCAATGTTTACGATACATAATGTAAGTGCTAGTCAACGATTTGTAGATGTCCCTTCGTCGCATGGAGCGTCTGAAGAGATTAATTATCTTGTCGATTTAGGTGTAATTAAAGGATATACGGAAAATGGCAAATCTTATTACAAGCCAAATAATCCAGTAACACGCGGACAAGCTGCAAAAATGGTTATCGAATCAACTGATAACAAACCATTAGTTGTATCAAAATCTTCATTTTCAGATATCAAACTAGATTTATATCCTGAGCTATCTGGCTATGTTGAAAGCGCAGTAAAATTAGGCTTCTTTACAGAATACAGTAGTGGGAAATTTGCACCTAATACGCCACTATCTAGAAATGATATGGCGAAAACGTTATCAATAGCATTTAATTTAGATGTTGATAAATATGCAAATTTGACAATTCCATTTACAGACGTATCACCAAAAGATCCTTATTATAAGTACATTGCTGCGATTTATTACAACGGAATAACAAAAGGCGATGAAAATGGAACAAAATATAATCCAACGAAATCCGTAACACGAGCTCAGTTTGCATCCTTTATTGCACGCTCTAAGGAAGACAAGTATAAACTTGACCTACCTGTTCAAGGTGTTACAGTACCAAACGAAGAGGACGCGATTGGTACTGTTAAAGCAACAACTGATAATTTAAACGTTCGTTCCTCAGCATCTTCTTCAACAAGTACTAACATTTTAGGAAAAGTAAATACAGGAACAAAATTACCTGTATATAAAGTTGAGGGCAGTTGGTTAAAGGTTTCCTACAATGGTCGTTATGCATATATTTCAAGTAACTATGCTCAATTTTTAGATCAGGATGGACAACCAGTTGGCTCTGTAAAAAAAGAAGTTATTGCAAACGCAAAAAAAGTAATAGTGTATAAAACGCGAGATATTAATGGAAAAGAGTTAGGTTCCTATAATAGCGGCGATAAAATTAAAGTCTACAAAACAGTTGGCAATTGGTATTTAACTGTACAAAATGGACTACCAGGCTATGTACGTGTTATTCAAACGAAAGAAATTGAAAAAGAGGAACCTGTTGTTGAAACACCAGAAGAGAAACCACCAGTCGATGATAATAAAGATGATCAACTATCAACGAACACAATTGGTATGGCAACAGTTAATTCCTTACACATTCGTTCAGAAGCATCTGGAACATCAAAATCTTTAGGCACAATTAATCGTGGAACATATGTAGAAGTTCATTCTATTTCTGGAAACTGGGCAAAGGTTACCTATAATGGAATTAAAGGTTACATACACAAAACATATTTGCGATTAATTAATCAATCCGGTAGCAGTGTAGCAGGTCGTATTATCGTTCTTGATCCTGGTCATGGTGGAAAAGACCCTGGTACGTCAAAGAATGGTGCTATTGAAAAAGAAATCGTTCTTAAAGTAGCTACGAAAGTGAAAGAAAAGTTAGAGGCTGCTGGTGCGAAAGTGTATATGACTCGTTCAGGTGATACGTATCCAACATTGCAAGATCGTGTAGATTATGCAGCTAATAAATATGCGGAAATATTTGTAAGTATCCATGTGAATTCAGCATCAAGCGAATCAGCAAGTGGAACTGAAACGTACTATAGTATTTCGGGTGAGAACCAACAGGAAGATCATCGTTTAGCAAGTGCGATTAATTCTCAAATCGTGAAAAATGCAAACATGGTAGATCGCGGTGTAAGAAAAGAGGATTACTTCGTAGTTCGAAACTTAACGTTACCTTCAGTATTAGTAGAATTAGGATTCGTCACTAATGCCTCAGACCGTGAAAAACTAACAAGCAGCAAATATATTGATATTTTTGCAGACTCCATCTACACTGGAATCGTACAATACTATAAGAAATAATTTTGAGCGAAGAAAGATCTGTATGAAGATCTTTCTTCGTTTTTTTTATTTATGGCATGTAAAAATGAAGTCGCGGGAAAATTTTTAAAAAAACTGTTAATTTCAATAAATAATTATTGTAAAATATTTCAAAAAGGGGTGATGTGTTTGATAGTACTTCCTCGAGAAAAGCCTACAAAATTGGATGTGTTGGAAGCAATTGTTCGTAGATTACCTAATACTCATACGAATTATGATTATTATAATGATCTATATATTCGTACCAAATCAGGTTATGAGGGGGAACAAAAAGTTGACAAAGAATGGGATGAATTAAAAATTCATAAATCATATTATTTATTACATAATCTAGAATTTCAAAATCATCAAATAGACACTTTGTATATATGCCCACATTTTATATTAATTTTAGAAATAATAAATATTAGTGGACGTCTTGATTTTGAACAAACGAAACATCAATTTTTAAGAACTCGAAATGATGGAGTTGTTGAAGGGTTTTATAATCCAATCGATCAAGTTCTTCGTCACGTTAGATATATTCAAAGTTTCAACTTTAAACTACCGATTGAATATGCAATTGTTATTTCAAACTCTTCTACAATAATTGGGAATAAGCCTGCTAATATACCAATTTATCATGCGAGTGGCTTACATCATCATATTAAACTTCTTACCGAAAAGTACTCCTATAATTATTCAACAAAAAAATTAAATGAAATTGTAGATACAATATTACATTACCACTCTCCAAAAAAATTGGACATTTCAAATAGATAGAGATAGTTTAATTCGTGGAGTACTTTGTGATAACTGTAATTATAAAGTGCCATTGAAATATGTTTATGGAAAGTGGATTTGTAATTACTGTGGTTATAAGGGAAAAGAAGCACTTATCACAGGATTGCATGATTATCGTTTGTTAATTAATAATAAAATTAAAAATAAGGATTTTAAATCTTTTTTTAATATCCCTACAGAAGACACAAAAATATTAGCTAGGTTGAATCTACCTTATGAAGGAGACAAAAAAGGAAGAGTATATAAGATTCCAGAGAATTTTTAAAAATGAAGTGGCGGAAAAATTTAAGAAAGTTTCGGAAAAAAATAGAAAACTTGCGGAAATAATTGTTGAAGTGGCGGAAAAAATCATAGTTAGCAAAAAAAAAGACTTCCTCAAGCTCAAAAATTAAGCTTAGGAAGTCTTTTAAATATCTATGAATCTTTTATCTTATAACTTCAACTAAGTCAGAACGAATCCAAACATATTCTGCGATTTTATTATCATCTGAATATACTTTGTACCAAATATAGCCGTCCGATCCTTTTGTTTCATCGACAATGATAACTGGGTAACCAAGTTGTTTAAATTCACCTGATGGTTTTTGTCTGTATGTGAATGCTAATGTACTATCTTTTGAAGGCTCTAAACGTGTATTTACTGTACCATCGCCAGTTAATACCATACCGATTTTTCCAACGTTGTAATCTTTTTTGCCGTATTTAGAATCAATACGGTACATATGGCCAGCAATTTTACTTCCCCAATGAGGGTCTGATGCGTAATAAACGTTAATACCGGTTGTTTTATTACCTGGAACTGCGCCAAATGGATACAATGCTTTTTGCGGAACGTATCTTTCTTGCATGTAATGTACAACAAAAGCTCTCACACTATCTGCTGGAGCAGCGTATTTTTCTCCTTGTGCGACGTCCCCATCGTAAACTTTAATTCCGAAAAGGTTGTTTTTCGTTTGAGCATTTGCACTCATTCCATAATTACTTTCATGAATCGCAGCTGATAGAATGAACAAGGCATTAATGTGCTCAGTTTCCTCCATTTGTTTAATGAATCTACCTAAACCGAGTAATTTTGATTTTGTAGTTGCATCTTTATATTGATCGCCGCCGAAAGATTGGCGATTTTGAAGTTCTGAAATAATGATTTGATCTAACTCCTGCGCTGTGTAATTACTTGGTTTACGAACTGAAGCGAATTGGAAGTAAGGGAAGTATGTGCCTACTAGTTTATCGCTAGAGTTATAGAAATGAACGCCGTCAAAGCTATAGTAAGTTGCACCAGATTGCATAAATGATGGAGCAGGACCTACCGTATATTTTCCTTCATAAGCACCTTTAATATGGTTGTAAATACGGTGCGTTAATAAAGAATCTTCTACGTAGTATTCATCGCGGCCTTTTATTAGACTTGTTGGAACTAAATTGACATCAGAAGGTTTCGCATAACCGACTATATCCCCAACTTGTACAATTACATATTCACCAGTCGAAGCTGTTCCGTTATATTTCAATTCACGGCCTTCGGTAATGTACGTAATTTGATTCGTAAGATTTTTTTCTTTATAAATTGAAGTTGTATTTGCCGTTGTGTCAGCAGCGTATGCTAGTCCACTAGACATTTTTACGATTTTATCGCCTTGGAAAATTAAGTTTACATCACCAGAAGAAGCATTATATGCAGCTAAAGCTTGTTCATAAGATGTGTAAATAGTAGGGTTTTTCGACACAGTTCCTTTGGTTACTTTACCAATATAGAAACTTGATGGATTCGATTCTCCTGGTTGCTCTGTTGGTTGTTCTTCATCTTTCGGGCCATATTTTTCGGCAACTGCAAGTGTTCGATAAATGAAAGCTGCTGCATGGGCAATTGTTGCTGAATCTTTTGGCTTGAAATATACACCATTAGCAGTATGATCTCCACGTATAATGTTATAATAAACGGAGTTAGCAATAGCATCGATGAAAGATGAACTAATTTTATAATTATCTTTAAATGTTAAAGGAGCTTTATCTAAAGGTACTTTTAAATAACGCAATGCTTTGTATAGCATACCAGCCATTTGCTGACGTGTTATTTTTTGATTCGGTTTAAATGTACCATCAGGATAGCCACTTAAAATATTAACAGCTGCTGCATTTTGAATCTCTTGCGTTAATCTTGTACCACTCTTTAAATCTGTAAATGTATATTTAGAAGAGTCGGGTAACTGTAACGCACGAGCGATATAAGCTGCAAATTCACCACGAGTTACATCGCGATTTGGATTATAATTACCCTTAGCATCAGGTAATATAACGCCTTTGTTCGCGAAATAGGTTAACTCTGTTTTCATTTGATGATTACTAATATCATTTGCGTAGGAGATAGTTGGAACCACAAAGGATATTAGTAATATAGTAGAAAATAGTAATCCTATTATTTTTTTGATCACTTATTAGCACCCCTTTCTTAACGCTCTTATTTTATCAATTTTAATAGAAGAAAGATAGAGAAAATAAGACTAGTAAAAGGTTTGTAATAAACTTGCATCCATATTATACTTAGATTCGTCGTAAACTAAATATTAGATAAATACGATTTTCGCCAAAAAATAGCGAAAGTCGATGTTTTTCTTATGCGGATATATACAAACTATTAAATACCTATCCGCTAAATAAAGCGAGATGAATCGTTGCATAGATTTAAATAGAGAGGATAGACAATTCAATGAAAGACATTTCCACGGAAATAAGAAAAAAAGAATGGCTTGAAATAGTTTTAGCAGCTGCTGTTATGATTGCTGCTACACTGTTGCCATCTTCATTCACTTTAATCAGCACATCCATCTTCTTCGCTTTGTTCGCGTTCTTCAAACCGTTCCAAAGCTTAGTTGTATTAATTCCTTATGTAATATTCCGCTCATTATTTACAGAGTTTAATACCGGGATGAAATTAATAGGGGATTTAATTACAATCATCGTTTTCTTCCGTATATTGTTGTTAAATCTGAAACAATGGAAAACATGGTTTTATTTTAAGAAATTCGAATGGTGTTTCTTTATATTTTTAATTTTTGGTGCCGTTATCGGGTACTTTAACGGCGTTTCGATTTCCGCAATTATTTTCCAAGTTCGTACGTTTCTTATTATGTATCTTCTGTATTACATTCTTAGCCGTAGTAAATTACCAAAAAACTTCTTTGTAAAGCTTTCATGGGTTACGGTATTTTCTGGGTATGCGTTATTTATTCAAGGTGTTGTTGAAAAAATATCATTACGTAGAATGTGGATGCCAGATGCATGGTCTGATAAAGTATTATCTTCTACAAATTTTGTACGTATTTACGGACTAGTGAATAATCCGAACTCATTAGCGCTCGTTATGTTCTTTGCAATTTGTGCAGTATTTTTCCTTCGCTGGGCTTATAAAGAGGGGCAATTTAAAGTTATATTAATTATTTCTCAAATAGCATTTATGGGTCTATTAATATTAACATTATCTCGAGGAACATGGATTTCTTCATTTATCTTTGTTTTATTCTTTATGTTAATTTCGAGAAATTGGAAAGTATTAAAGCAAATTTCCATAACTGTAATTGCATCGCTTATCCTTGTATATGCTCCAGTTAACTTAGGAGTAATGCTTGTTCAAAATTCAGATCTTGGAGAAAGTAATATTGATGCTCCTAGCGGGGGATTACTAAATCGCTTTAGTGAAACAGTTGCTTCCGATACAATAGAGTTAATGAATCAAAGTGGGCGATTGTTCTATATTAAAAAAGGATTTGAAGTATTGAAAGATTACCCAGTAACTGGTGCTGGATTCGGTACATTTGGTGGATCTGCAACATTATCATATGACTCGCCGATTTATGAGAAATATGAAATTCGCTCAGATATTTACGGAGGAAAGAATTTCTATTCAGATAATCAATACATCCAAGTTATTGCTGAAACTGGTGCAGTAGGTGTACTTCTATTTGCAGGGTTCTTACTGTTTATGGTTTGGTTATTCTGGAAAGAACGTTCTAATACATTTGGTAAATACATGTTTGCATTATGGTTTGCAACAGGTGTAGCAGGTTTTGTTTATAATATTTGGGAATTGAAAGTTTACACGATGTTCTTCTTTATGTTAATGGGAATTTTCTCAGCAACTCGCGGTTATTATCCGATGTTAGAATTAAGTAAAACAGAACGTGAACAATCGAATTAAACTTTTTTGATGTGGAGGCAGCTCTTTTGATAAGGGCTGTCTTTTTTGTTGTTTGAATATTATTCTGTTGGAATTTTTACGCGAATTTGGGTGGTATTTATGCAAGTTTCTAAGATATTTAATCAACTGAAAAATATCCGCCAGTTGTTGATTTACATGCATTCCCCACTTCACTATCCCGCATAGCACAGACTCCTACAATTCTCACATATGACATGGAATATATTGCTAAACGAAATGTAACCATAGATTTATAGAATAATAGTAGAAAATTTGTTATCTTTAAACATATCAGGAATTTGAGAGGATGGTGGATTGCTTCGTAAAAAGATAGAAGCATGTTTATTATGAAAAAAAAGATAACTGTTTTACTAAGTTTTGTACTCGCGGTAACGTTGGTGCTTGTTGGAGGGAATAAAGGGTACGCCTTTCAAACAACAAATGATTCTTATCCAGTTTCACAAGGTGTAAATTATTCAAACTATACATATTCAAGTAAACCAGTGAATCATTTACAAGTAGATTTATCAAATCCTTATACGAAGTTAAAATTAAGCGTCCCTTCTCCAATCAATTCAGTTATGACTCTTACGAATCGTGCAAATGCCGATTCTAAAGAAGGGAATCGTGTCGTTGGGGCAATTAATGCCAACTTCTTTAACATGAGTGATGGTTACCCAATGTATTTAATTTCTCAATATAATTCAATCGTTACACCAGAAGTGTTATCGAATTCAAAAGTATATTATGTAAGCGAACCGATTGCTTTTGGAATTACTGCAAATGGCAATGCCGAAATTGATTACTATAATAGCGATATTATTGTGCAATATAAAGGTCAAAATGTTGAAATTGACGGTGTAAATAAATCAAGAAATGCTAATCAAGGAATTGTTTATACACCGCAAAATCATAGTTCAAAAACACCGACAAATGAATTCGGTATGGAGTTTGTTGTAGAAACTCCTGAAAATATTACAGCAACAAAATTTGGACAAACATACACAGGAACTGTTAAATCAATTCGTCCATATGGTAATACAACAAAATCAACTATTCCACGTAACGGGTTTGTTTTATCCTTTAATGGAACAATGCTTGAAAAGTTTAAAAATGTAAAAGTTGGTGAAGAAATTTCTGTTTCGTTTAATATTGATCAGAAATGGCAAAATGCTGAGTACATTATGGCTAGTGGTCCGTTATTAATCTATGATGGAAAAGTTAACATTACAATGGACACTACAAGTTCACGTGCTAGACAAGTTACACCTCGAACAGCTGTTGCAATTAGTGCAGACAAAAAAACAGTCCATTTAGTAACAGTAGATAAAGGAATGACTCTTTCACAATTTGCTACGTATTTATCAAAGCTTGGGGTGGATCGGGCTATTAATCTTGATGGCGGTGGTTCTACGACGATGGGCATTCGTAAATATGGTAGCAACACAGTTGTTTTAGCGAACAGTCCTTCTGAAGGAACTCAACGTAGAGTATCAGGTATTCTTGAAGCAGTTAGTACTGGTGTAACGGGTACACCAATAATGTTAAAAGTTAAAAGAGACCAAGTAGGTTCTATGTTAGTAGGATCCAAAGTAACTTTAACACCAGAATATTTAATGGATGAGCATTATAACCCGGTAACAATTCGTAATGAAGAATTTAAGATTACACCACAACAAAATCTAGTTACAGTTAATGGACTTAGTTACACAGCTGTAAAAGCAGGGACAGAGCGTTTAACAGTACAAAATGGTAATGCTGCTCAGTCTATTACATTTGATGTAGTCGATGCGCCAGCAACTCTATCAATCTCATCTAATAGTACGAGTATTGATCCAAGTGCGACTATGCAATTTGCTGCAACTGCAAAAGATGCAAAAGGCAATAATTTAGTGTACTCACCTTCCCAATTACAATGGTCAGTTGAAGGGGATATCGGAACAATTAGTAACAATGGATTGTTTAAATCAAATGGTAAATACGGAAAAGGTAAAGTTACAGCTACTTTAGGTACAAAAACTGTTACAAAAGATATTGAAGTGAAAGAATCTTATACAGGTACAACTTTTGCAATTAATAATTTTGAAAAAGCTGGCGACTGGCGTGTTGAAACAGCTTTATCTAAAGGAAGTCACTCAGCGGTAGATTCTAAACAATATGGTAAGGAAGGTAAGTATTCTATTAAACTTTCTTATGATATGACAGGAAATCAATCTGGTACTGCTGCAACATATTTACGTTTAAATTCATTAACGAAATTACCAGGAAATCCATTAAAAATTGGTGTTTGGATGTTTGGTGATGGCAAGGAAACATGGGTACGTGGATATATTCGCGATGCATCAGGACAAAGAATTCCAATTGACTTCACAGCGGAAAATGGCCAAACATGGACAGGATGGAAGTATGTCGAAGCACCTATTTCAGCAGATATTGCTAGACCAATATCCTTTGAATCAATTTATTTAGCTCAACCAACTGTAGCAAAACAAAAATCAGGAACTGTTTACTTTGATAAATTACAGGCTGTTTATAAAACTACCTATGAAGAACCAATTTTCACAGATGTAAGCAATCAACATGTTTATAAAACAGAAGTGAAATATTTAGTGGATAATGGCTATATTAGCGGTTATACAGATGGTTCGTTTAAACCATCAAACGCTTTAACTCGTGCCCATGCGGCTGTGTTATTAGCTCGCGCATTAAAGTTAGATACAACAAAAGTAACAAATCCTGGATTTAAAGATGTTCCGACAAGTCATCTGTATTACAAAGAAATTGCAGCTATTGTTAATGCAGGAATTATGAGTGGTAAGGAAGCCACTTTGTTTGATCCTGAATCCAAATTAACTCGTGCACAAATGGCAAAAATTTTAGTAGAAGCCTATGATTTATCAGGCACTACAACTTCAAAATTCAAGGATGTAAGTAAAGAACAATGGTATTACGATTATGTTCATACACTTGCTGCGAGAAACATAACAACAGGTTATGAGGATAATACATTTAAGCCAGGTGTTGAAGTATCACGTGTACACTTTAGCTTGTTCTTATACCGTGCAATGACAAACTAAAAGAATACTCAAGGAAAGGCTGTTCAGATAACAAAATCTGAGCAGCCTTTTAACTTAATTGTGGAGACTACTAAAGAAGCGTTATATACGTAATCATTGACTCTTCCCAAGTTGAAACTTTTGAATTGCAAATTTCGTTTGTAGAAGGGCAATCATTAACTATGTTATGCTATACTCTAAATTGAAATAGAGTGTAGGTAACCTCATATAAAAGTTGATAAATAAAAGGATGAGAAATACGTGAAAATTGGAATTGTAGGAAACTATGGTAATGATAATAATGGAGATGAGGCGATTTTACTTAGTATAATTCGTCAGCTTCAAAAAGCGTTCGATATTGAAACTAAAAATATTACAGTGTTCAGCAATAACCCGAAGCAAACAGCCGAGCATTATGGTGTGCAAAGCTATCCCCTATATTATAAAAATGGCAATGCTGTGAAAACATTTTTAAAAACATATAGAGAAAACGTTGAAGTTGTTAAAACATTAGATTTTGTTGTCATTGGCGGCGGCGGTATTTTAATGGACTTGTATAAGCGCGAGGCTCCTCTTTATGGCTCTTATGCGATGATGGCGAAAAATACACGGGTACCTTATGTTGTTTACGGTTGTGGAGCAGGTCCTTTAAATACAGGATTAGGCAAATGGTTTATTCGTTATATGGCTAAACATGCTCAAAATATTTCAGTACGTGATCCAAAGTCACAACAGTTACTTAAACAAATTGGCGTGAAACGTGATGTGCATGTAATTGGAGACCCAGCCTTTAGCTTAGAAATAGAACGAGCAGGATATGGTGAAACACCAAAAAAAGTAGGGGTTACAGCTGTACCTTATTACAATGCATCGTATTGGCCAACGGGTGATGAAACTTTATATAACAACTATATCGATGGTATGGCGAAAAATTTAGATCGACTCATTGAAGAATTTAATGTTGATATAACATTTTTTGCAACAAAATATCCTCAAGATGCGGATGTGACAAAAGATATTCAAAGAAAAATGAAATATACTTCCAACACATCCATCATTGACGAAAATTTAAAACCTCAAAAAATATTAGATTTATCTGCTACTTTTGATGTGTTAATTGGAACGCGATTACATTCACTTATTTTAGCTACAGATGCTAAAACACCAATTATCGGCGTTTCGTATCATACAAAAGTAAATGATTTTTTACAAATGGCAGGTCTAGGTGAGTATTCATTGCCAATTGATTCATTACATAATAGTGATGATCAATTTACTCAGTTAATTACGAAAATGAATGGTGATTGGCAAGGAGCAATTAACCTTGCTTCTTCAACAAATGACGATTTTAAAGCAAAATCGAGCCTTGGATTGAAATTACTTGTAGAAGGTGCAAAAAGGTAATGAAAAAAGTATTTGTAATTAGCAATATGTATCCAACAAAAGAGCATCTATCCTATGGAATTTTCGTTAAAAATCAGGTAGAACAATTACGTGACAAAGGCATTGAAACAGTACTTGCCGTCAATACAAATCCAAACACGGGGAAAGTCAATGTATTGAAAAAATATGCAAGCTGGGCTCTGCAAGGTATGTCTATGTTTCGAAAAAATAAAAAAAGCATCGGAATTTCACATAGCCATTACGTTTTCCCGAGCGGCATGTTTAGTTATTGGCTAAAAACACGTTATGGTGTTCCTTATATCGTAACAGCTCATGGCGGCGATATTAATAAAATGGCAAGAAAAAATGCACGTATAAAAGGTTATACTGAAAAAATATTACAAAATGCGGACCATGTCATCGCTGTTGGTGAAGAACTAGCAGCAGATATAAAACGGGATTTTCAAGTTTCTGACGACCGTATCTCTGTTATGAGTATGGGAATTGATCGTAACGTATTCCATCGTCCGTCATCGAAAAAGGAAGTCGCTCAAGGCTTAGGTATGGATTGGGAGCGTGTGAATTTTTTATTTGTTGGCAATATTATTCAAGAAAAAGGTGTACAGGAATTAATCGAGGCATTTTTAAAATTAGATGAAACATATGGAAATTGCGCGGCGTTATATTGTATAGGATCGACAAAAAATGAAGTTTTTTCCACTAAGATGAAAGATATTGCTAAAAAAAGTAACAATATTCATTTTATTGAGCCGATGCCACAAAAGAAGCTAGCTACCTATTTTCAAGCTGCCGATGTTTTCGTGTTGCCATCTTACATAGAAGGTTTAGGGTTAGTTGCATTAGAGGCACTTGCATGTGGAACACCTGTTATTGCATCTGATGTTGGTGGACTTCATTACATGCTGCAAGACGGAGCAGGTGTGCTTGTTCCACCAAAAGATGCTCATGCGCTGTATGAAGAATTCGAAAAAGTCATTCAGCAAGAGGGGGGTGTGCAAGCTAATAATGAACGAATCGAGGAACTACTTCAGCTCCATGATTCAAAGGAAATTATTGCACGTTTAACAAATTTATATGAGAAATATTCAAAATAAACATCTTAATTTATAACGAATTGTTCGTTATTTGAAGGAATGATATGATTTGAAACGATTTTTGAAAATAGTCGGAGCAGTTGCGGTAATTAACATTGTTGCACGGCTTTTCGGCTTTTTAAGAGAAGTAATTATTGGGATTCAGTACGGGACGAATTATATCTCAGATAATATTATTAATGCCTATACAATCCCAAACTTTTTATATTTAGTTATTGGCGGTGCTTTTACAACCGCCTTTATTTCTATTTATCATAAGACAAAAAGCTCAATTCGAGATTATATTAGAAGAACATTTACTACAATTTTAGTGTCTATTACTTTCATAACACTTATTTTTATGGTGTTTGATGATTTTATTATAAATGTTTATTTTCGAGACTTGACCGATAAAGAGTTTGCTGTATTAAAATCACTTTACCAATGGATGATGCCATCAACAATTATGCTTGTTTTATCTACATGGTTAAGTGGTATTTTAAACGTTCAAGGGAAATTCCATTTATCTAGTTTTTCTGTACTTGTTTATAATATTTCATTTTTAGTTATTTCCGTAGGATTATCATTTTTAATTGGACCAATTGGATATGGTATCGGTGCATTACTTGGTGCAATCTTTATGGTTGCCTTTTTAATTTTTGGTGTTCGAAAATTAGAGCATATGTCATTCAAACTTAGCTTTAGTAAAGCTGACGATCAAAAAGAACTTTGGAAAGTTTCTTTACCTATAATGTTAGGTGGAGCAACTGCCCAAATGTATGTTTTACTTCAACGATTTTTCACTAATTTTTTAGATGCCGGTGCTGTTTCAGCAATGAACTATGCGACGAAGGTTTCTCAGTTCCCACAGGCGATTTTAATGACGGCAGTTACGACAGTAATTTACCCTCTTCTTAGTAAAAAAGAGGGGGAGGGTGATGAAGAATCAGTAAAAGCTTTATATATTCGTGGCTTACGTATGTTATTTTTACTTGTTATGCCAATTTCGGTATATTTCTACTTCCAATCAGAACTTATAGTAAAAATTATATTTGAATATGGGAACTTTACTAAAGAGTCAACTGCATATACAGCCCCATTATTACAAGTTTTTAGTATAACAATGTTCTTCTTGGCTGCTAACACTTATATTACGCGCTTCTACTATGCAAAAGGTAATTCGATGACGCCGGTACTTTTCAGTTTTATAACAGTATTTGTTATCAATATTGCTGTAACGTATGCATTAATTGGAGACCTTGGTGCAGAAGCTGTTGCTTGGGGAAATATTATTAGTGCGGTAATTAACTTTATTTTGCTTGTCGCTTATTTACAAGTTAAGTATAAGCTTAATATTCTAAAAAATAATCTTTTCCAGTTTGTAAAGTTTGGTGTATTAACTGTTTTATTTGTATGCGCTACATGGCTTATTTCCGAATTTATTGTAATCGATTTAAAATGGATACATGTTTCAGTAACACTTGTATTATGTTTAATAATCTATAGTGTAATGATTTATTTGTTAAAATTTGAAGAAGTACATGGCGTTATTGGAAAAGTGAAGAATAAATTATTAAAAAGTAATAAATAATAAAGATTTTTAATAAAGTGATGTGAACACTAGGGAAGAAAATTACTTTTCGGTATTATCAGTGGGACTTTTTTCGTATCGTAAATTGGTAGGATTATGTCAAAATCCTTTTATTTAATGTCTGTTTAATATATAATAATTTTTAGACAATTACGTATGCATAATTTATTATAATTAGAGAATTGAATAGAGGAGCGAGTTAATGTGCCAAAGGGACGAAAAGTAAATTCTAGTGGAGAGAAAAGTAAAAAACTACTATTAGAAAAGGCAATGGAGCTATTTTCTACAAATGGTTATCATGAAACGAAAATTAGTGATATCGTGAAATCGGCGAATCTAACTCAACCAACATTTTATCTTTATTTCCAAAGTAAAGAATCTTTATATAAAGATTTAATTGAACAGTTCCAAACGAATTTTTTTGCAATAGTTCATAACGATTTGGAAAACAATTCATCAGCAAATAGTTCTTTTATTCATAAAATTGAAGAAGGGTTAGTTAATATCTTTAATTATTTTGCGGATAATTCATTTTTAACTAAAATCGGTTTTTATGAATCAGATGAGGCTCATGTAATAAAGGAAAAATTTTCTCTCATATTAACTGATAAATTAAAAGCAGATAAAGATATTGACTTTTCCTCAGAAATTGAAGCAAAGCTATTTGCTGATACAATTGTAGGGGCTATTGAAAGGTTAACATTAACTGCTTTATTTACAAAGTTACGTAAGCCAGAGCAATTGGCAACTGATATTGTTAATATTTATTTCATGAATCAAAAAGCACTTGCAAGATAGTTTGCACTATTACCACGCGTGAAATGAAATTTATAAACTATATAAAAAAGTGACAAACTCTTAATGTTGTAGAGTTTGTCACTTTTTCTGTTTTTTTCGCTTTTATGCTATCTTTTTGTATTTATTCATGTAGAATCACTCTTCTTCTTTAACAGCAATGTGTAAATATTGACCTGCTTTAAGGTTTTTTCCATTGTTATCTTGAATTTCGGGATGGAAGATTAATATATATTCAGCACCTGATTTCAACGGTTCCACTGGTTTTACTTCTAATTGATTATTCGTTGCTTTAAGGGAAACATTAACTTTATCTCCACCTAGCTCGACAAGTTCAACTGTATTTTCAGCAATCTGTTGTTGTATGTCTCTATTAAATGTAACTTTAAACGTTTTTGTCGTTGGTACATTTTCTAGATTAGGAAGTTTTTTATAATTTGAGAGTTTTTCTACGATACTATCAAAATGAGCTTGGAATAATGGATTTGTTTTTGTCTCAATATTAGGTGTTAAACCAACATTTTTAACGACTGTCCCTTTAGGACCGAAAAATTCAGCTACCGTTAATTTTAAAACACTACCATCTTCGAATTGGAAGAATCCTTGCATTGTCCCTTTGCCGTATGTTTTTTCACCATAGATAATTGCAGCATTCTGATCGAGTAAAGCTGCCGCTGTCATTTCAGATGCACTAGCACTATAACGATTAACAAGTATTCGAGTATTTTTTGGGAATTGTACTTCTTGCTTTATTGCACGAACTAAGTCTGATCCTGCTGAATAGTTCAGTTCATAGGCAAAAGGCGCATTCGGAAACAGTCCGATTAATTCCTCTGCAGTTGAAACATAACCTCCGCCATTATATTGCAAATCTAAAATAAATGATGTTGCACCTTGTTTAACTAAGTCGTTATAAGCTTGCTTAACTAGCTGTGCACCATCTTCTGAAAATGAACTTAATGAAATATAACCAACATTACCATATAGTAATTCTTTAGTTACATTTGGCAATGTAAAAGATTGACGAGTTAATAATTTGTTAGTAGTAGTACCATCTTTTTTTAATATTGTAAGCTCTACTCTCGTATTCTCTTTACCAAGAATTAATGTTTGAGCTTCTTCCGTACTCATATTGACTGTAGATTTTCCATCAACTGCTATGATAATATCTCCAGCCTCTAAACCAGATTGTCTCGCACTACCATTCTCGATGACGTCAACGAGTAAAATCCCTTTTTCCGTTTTTTCAATTACGACTCCGATTCCAACAGATTTAAGATCGACAGAGTTTAAAAATTCTTCATATTCCTCTGCTGTAAAATAAGCAGAATACGGATCAAGCATTTCCATTACATCATCAATTGATTTTGCATTTTTTAAATTGCCATTAATATCTCCAACATAGTCACTTTCTACAATCGAAATCACTTCATCCAATGTTGCTGCTAACGTTTGAAGTGGTAAAGTTAGCACGATTAATAGACTTAATAAAAATGGTACGATTTTTTTCATTTTGAACACCTCTTAATCTGAATATCTCCATTATATACCTTTAAAATTAATAGTCGACTCGTTTTAAATATATTTTTAAGAAAAAAGGGAAAATAGTAAAAAATTACGAAAATATTTATTATGATTCCTGTTTAGTTGAGAGAGAGCTTTTTAATTGTTCTCTAATGCTATTGAGTTCGCTCTCAGAAGGGAAATAGTACCATATTTTATTTTCCATTCGCCCTTCTCCTTCCTTAAAATGAAGCTGTTCTATATTATTTAAAGCGGGCTTATAATATTTGGACATTTGTTTTATTTCATCAAATGTAATATTCGTTTCTGAATGATCGCGTATCATTTTCAATATAGACGGAACTTGCCATACTAAATTTAATGAAGAAAGTTCTTCTAATAAACTTTCAACAATAAGACGTTGTCGAATTTGTCTGCCGAAGTCTCCTTGTGGGTCTTCTTTTCTCATTCGAACATAGGAAAGTGCTTCTTCCCCAGTTAAAGTAAGAGAACCTTTAGGAAAATCATAGCCCCAGTTTGAAAATGCCCATTCATTTTCTACTTCGACCCCATCAAGTAAGTCCACTAACTCTTTAAATCCTTCCATATTTATTGTAACCACGTAATCAATTGGGATTTGTAATAAATTTTCAACGGTTGCATGTGCCATTTGCATTCCACCAAATGCATAAGAATGATTAATTTTATCAGAAAAATCTAATCCTATAATTTCCGTATATGTATCACGTGGTATGCTTAACATTTTCATTGATTCTGTTTCGGGGTTAATTGTAAGAACAAGGATCGTATCAGCTCGTCCAGGTGTATCCTCCACTTGATCGATTCCGAGTAAGAGAAGGGTAATTGGGGAAGGGGTTACAGATTCCTGTTTTTGGGGCTTTACCAATAATGGAGTATCATTTGAAGCAACAGCATTTGTGTTCTCTTCATTTGAGATTGGATTATGGATCGCCTCCATTGTAGCCTTGAAATTTAAATATAAATACGAAGAATATCCAATTAAAATAAAAAATATTACTGATAATAAGCCTATAATTAGCTTTTTTCTCGTTAGCCATTTTGACATATAAAAATCTCCTCCGTTTACAATTATATGTAAATAGAGGAGATTTTAGTCTGTTATTATATTATTTTTTTATTAAGTGAATAATCCATCCGATTATCATACCTACAATTGCAGGTACAAGCCATCCAATGCTTTGATCGTGTAATGGGAGGGTGCTTAAAACATTTTCGTACCATGTAATTTTAATTCCAGCACCGTTTATACCATCGTATAAGCTTACAAAGGCAGTTGCGATTAAAGCTAAGCTATAAACGATTGAATCTCGTCCAAATGCTTTATCAAATAGTACTAGCAGCATTAGAACGATAGCAATAGGATAAATAAATAGAAGAACAGGTAATGTAATACTAATTAATTTAGCTAGTCCGAAGTTTGAAATAACAAAACTAAATATTGTAAAAATAACAGCTAGTAATTTATAAGAAAGACTAGGGAATAGTTTATTAAAATAGCTAGCGTTTGCGGTAACTAAACCTACAGCTGTTGTTAAACAAGCTAAAATAATTGTAATAGATAAAATAATGTTTCCTAAACTGCCGTAAAGTGCTTGTGCAGATTTTGCAATAATACTTCCGCCATCGCTTAATAAACCAACTGAATCTACACTTGTAGCACCTATATATCCAAGGGAAATGTAAACAAAACTTAAACCAATTGCAGCGATAATTCCTGAGAAAATTGTAATTTTTACTTGCTTCGCGCGGTCAACAATCCCTTTTCCTTGCAACGCTTGTACGATGACGATTCCGAATACAAGTGATGCTAATACGTCCATCGTTAAATATCCTTGAATGAAGCTTTCAGAGAATGCTTTTGTTACATACACACCTTGAGGTTCGCCAATTTCCCCCATTGGAGTAAGAACACTTTTAACCGCTAATAACGTAATAACAATTAGTAATGCAGGCATTAAAATCTTACCAATTGTATCAATTAATTTTGATGGGTTTAGTGATAAATAAAGAACGATTGCAAAGAACAGTAAGGAAGTGATAAATAAAGGAATCCAACTTCCGTTTGTAGCTTCAGATAAAAACGGTGCAATACCGATTTCATAAGTTACTGCCCCTGTACGAGGAATCGCAAACAGTGGACCGATTGATAAATAAATCACTGATGTGAAAATAACACTAAAGGTTGGATGGATCCGGTTTGCAACTATTTGTAAGTCACCGCCATTTTTTGCAACAGCGATAATCCCGATTAATGGTAAACCAACACCTGTAATAAGGAAACCAATCATAGAAGGAATGATTTCACTTCCTGATAATTGTCCTAATAAAGGAGGAAAAATTATATTTCCTGCACCTAGAAATAATGCTAAAAGCATAAATCCAACTGCGAGATTTTCTTTAAAAAACTTCATAAACTACAAAACCCTTTCTAATTTTGAAAAGCATAAACTTTCAAAAAATAATAATTATTATACACACACAATGTTGAATTTTATCACATTTTGGAGATGAATCAAGTAGTACAATAATATTCTTTCGATAAAATGTCGAAAAAATGATATTTTTCGAAAAAAACTTTCCATTAACTATTTATAAAAGATGTCGAAATTAAGAATAGGTGGTAGTATAGGAAAGTTTAGGATGAAAGGGTGGTTTAAAATGACGCAAAATAAAAAGCTTCTTTTCTTATCATCAGCACTACTTGCAACTTCTGTTTTTGTAGCACCGATTGCCGAAGCATCTACATATAGTGTTCATAAAGGTGATGCATTGACGAAAATTGCAAAGGCAAATAAAACAGCTGTACAACGAATAAAAAAAGTCAATGTTGGGGACAAGCAAGTAGTAAAAAATTCAGGCCATACTGCAACTAATAAGCCGAACAATGATGCAAAAACTGAAGAAAATAATAGCAATACAATCGACAATGGAAAAAGTAATCAGAATCAGACTAATGGAACTTCATCTTCACCTCAAAATAGCTCATCACAACCTGGGGTAACTACTTATGTAGTAGTAAAAGGTGATACGTTAACGAAAATTGCAAAGCAGTACAATGCGAACGTAGCTCAGTTAAAAGAATGGAACAATTTAAAGACAGATACAATCTACGTTGGACAAACCTTAAAAATCGGAAATTACGTTACAACAATTGAATTAGGAGAACCTGTACAACAAGATGGAAGAGATGGGCTAGCGGAATCAGATCAATTAATTGAAGAGCAATTAAATAATGAAACTACTATTCTCTCTAATAATTTAGAAGAGGGACATGCTATTTATAATAAAGTCATTGAAATTGCAACATCCTTACTAGGCAAACCTTATTTGTTTGGAGGAAACACACCCGAAGGCTTTGATTGTAGTGGCTTTGTTCGATATGTCTATGCCAATGCAGGCTTAGATATTGTCCGAAAAAGCAGCAAGGATTATTTCTTTAATGACACTACAGTAGTAGAATCACCAATCCCCGGTGATGTTGTCTTTTTTAAAGACACATATGAAAAGGGGATCTCGCATATGGGGATTTATATCGGTAACGGTGAATTCATCCATGCTGGTACAAAAGCAGTAGAACGAACAAAGCTTGAGTATGAGTATTGGGATTCTCATTTTGTTGCATTTAAACGATTTAATCAATTAAATAGTTATAAATAGATTTATTTATAGTAGATTTATCACAAATAATAGTTTGAAACATATGAAAATTAGACAAGTTATAGTAGGAGTTTTATTACAAATGTTACAAAAGTGACTTTTCTATATGACGTTATATAACATAATATTTTCATAAAGTTACAATAATTGTTTTGGAATGCTATGAAATCCTTGGTATATATGGATTTCTAGTATCTTCGAAATATAGTAAAAAAAGCTTCTTGTGTAATTTCTTTGTTATAAAACTGTAATGTTATAGACTAAAGTATCGTGTTAGTCTTAGTACAGATAATTTTTCAGAAAATTTCTGTTACAAGTGGAGGGACACGATGAAATATAGCAAACGTATTCGACAAATCTTTCTAGCTTCAGCGGCTGGATTAACTATATACTTCTCACCAATCGTATCGGGGGATGCTTCAGCAGCAGAAGCGAAAGAAGATTTCACTTCAACTGAATTAAGGGAAACTGCTAAACAATATTTAGGAACTCCTTATAAAAGTGCTGGAACATCTGCTAGCGGTTTTGATTGCTCAGGTTTTGTTATTACAGTATTTAAAGATTTAGGTATTACTTCATTACCAAGAACTTCAGCTTCTATGTATAATGTAGGAAAATCTGTAAGTCAAAATGAGCTATTACCAGGTGATTTAGTATTCTTTAATACATCAGGTCGTGGCATTTCACACGTGGGCATTTACTATGGTGATGGAAAGTTTATTCATTCATCAACTAGTAAAGGAGTAACACTTACTCCACTTAACGATAAATATTATTGGGCAGACAAATACGTAGGTGCAAAGCGTATTGGTGAAGTTCAACTAGTATCTAAAAAATAACGATAATTTTTAAACCTTCTATTGGATTATTAATCTAATAGAAGGTTTTTTGTGCTTTTAAAAAAGTGATGCGTAAAAAACGTGTAGATAATAGATAAAAGTGAACTGAGCACTGCGAGTTAAATAAATAACTTTAGTAAATTCTGAATCTCTCTTGAATATTTGCACAAAAAAGCCGATGTGCGTATACACATCGGCTAAATATTTATTGTACTACCTTTGAAGTCCATCGAGATAAATCTGCACCTTCTAAGTTTACTGAATGTGCAGGGAAGTGGAATGACCATGGCTTTGTTGAATTTCCTTGAACTGTTAGTACTGGATTCATTTTAAATGAACCTTTTGCTACAAGTTTCCCATTAACATCGTAGATTTCTAATGGTAGCAACTCAAGATTAATTGCTCGATCATTACCGTTTCGAATAAAGATTGTAACCATTAAACTTTTATCATCTTGTACTTTTGCCTGTAATCCAGTAAAGTTTACTTCTTTTCTACCTAACTTAGGTAATTTTTTAACAATTTCAGCTAGCATATCTAATTGTTCCTGTGGCAATTGTTTCTTCCAGTTTTCATCTAATTCTAGCTGATGTCCTCTTAACGTAATTAAGTTGAAGGCGATAGACCAACCGTCTGATGGTATTTTATCTGTTTCAAGATACTCCTTTTCAAATTTGAAAACCCATGGACGAGCACTTTCTGGAGGTAATGTACCAAGCTCTTTAAAGTCGAATACTTTCGAGGCAAGACGGTTCCCATCTTTATCGACAAGTATTAAACCTATTTCACCAAGTTCAATATTGTTTGGAATAGAAGAACGGAAAAATGCCTTTACAAACCAAGTTCCGTCTTTTGCACTCTCTTCAATACTAATTGCTGCTAATGATAACTGATTTGGCATTAATGGCTGTAGGTCGTTTGCAAGGAAATTAAAAACATACTTTTGTTCTAATGGTACATTCCAATCAGGATGGAAGGAAAGCTTTGTTCTGACCTTTTTATTTTCTGATGAAGTCTCTATGCCCTGTACAAGTTCATTGGAATCAACAGCACTGTCCACTCCTACTTTATCTGTTTTCTTAAAAAATGAGAATAAATTCATTATTGTTCCTCCTGTTCTTTCGCGTTAATCGTTTTCATATAGACAACTAATTCTTCAACAATCGAACGACGAAGCTCTTGATAATTTTTACCGAATAGTTCTAATCCTTCACGTTGATATATACGCATTGGATCTTCCTGCTGATAACTTCTTAAACCAATACCTTCTTTTAAGTGGGCCATTTGTTCTAAATGATTTACCCACATTCGGTCAATGAAACTCAACATCACTTGAGGGATAATAAGCATCACACGTTCGTTTTGCTCATATTGCTCGATAAATGATTTCAGCTCTAGATAACCAGGTTCTACTTGGTCAAAAATCGCGTTAATTTTAGTTGTTTCACGATCAATCGAAACAGGTGTTAAATAAAGAGTATTAAGTGTTTCCTCGATTTTTTCAAATTCCCATTGTGCTGCATCGACTTCTTCTGGAGCATTGTCTCGAACTGCAAAGTCGATTGTTTCAAATAACATTTTTTGAAGGTGTTCAATTAAGTTGTCACCTTTTAAAACATTATCTCTTAAATTGTAGACAATTTTGCGTTGCTCATTAATAACATCATCTAGTTTTAAATTGTATTCACGCAATGAAAAATGAGATCCTTCAACAATTCGCTGTGTACGATCAATTAATTCCTGAACGTCTTTATTTAAAATTAGTTTTTTATCATCAACTTGCATCTTTTTGACAAATTTTTCAACATCATCTTTTGCAAAGCGTCTGAACATATCGTCTTCAATGGAAATGATAAAGCGGCTTTCCCCAGGATCGCCTTGACGACCAGAACGTCCTCGTAATTGATTATCGACACGACGACTTTCGTGTTTTTCAGTACCGATTACATAAAGACCGCCTAATTCCGCAACACCTTCACCTAAAACGATGTCCGTTCCACGACCAGCCATGTTTGTGGCAACCGTAATTCGGCCCTTTTGACCAGCTTCAGAAATAAGCTCTACTTCTTGTTCCACAGTTTTTGCATTTAGCAATTGATATGGAAGATTGTATCGATCAAGATAACTTGCCACTTTTTCAGATTGCAAAATTGAAGTTGTTCCAATTAATACAGGTTGTCCCTTTTCATGGCGTTGTTTTGCCTCTTGAGCAACAAATTCGTATTTTGCTTCAATTGTTTCAAATATATAGTCAGGTTGGTCTATACGAATACGTGGTCTATTCGTCGGAATTTGTACAACACGCATTCCGTAAACTTCTAAAAATTCTTTTTCCTGAGTTTTAGCAGTTCCTGTCATACCGGATAACTTTGGATACATACGGAAATAGTTTTGAATTGTAATTTGTGCCTGTGCTTTATTTTCTTCCGTAATTGTAACGCCTTCTTTTGCTTCTAATGCTTGGTGTAATCCATCAGATAAAGAACGGCCTTCTAAAATACGTCCTGTAAACATATCGACTAATTCGATTTTATCGTCCTTCACGATATAGTCGACATCTCGTTGAAACATAACATGAGCTCGAACTGCTTGGATTACATAGTGGTAAAGTGTTTGGTGATCTAAATCGTAAAGATTTTCAACACCAAAGGCAGCTTCTACTTTTTCAATTCCTTGTTCTGTTAAGGAAGTTGCTTTCGTTTCATCATCAAAGTCATAGTCTTCGTCTTTTTTGAAACGTTTTGCCAGAAGTGCAGCAATGCGATGAAGCTCTTCATTAGCAGACATTTTTCCAGCAATAATCAACGGTGTTTTCGCTTCATCAATTAAGACAGAATCCACTTCGTCTATGATGGCAAAATGATAAGGACGTTGCACTTTATCGTTCATGGAACGTGCCATATTATCACGTAAATAATCGAAACCGAATTCTGTTCCGACACCGTAAGTAATATCCGCATTATAGGCTTTCTTTTTATCGCCAGGTTCCATCATCGGTACATTTAAACCAACTGTTAGACCTAAAAATTGATGGATTTTACCAATTAATTCATAGTCACGTCTTGCAAGATAATCATTAACTGTAATAACATGAACTCCTTTTCCTTCAAGAGCACGTACATATGAAGGAAGTGAAGCAACTAATGTTTTACCTTCACCAGTCGGCATTTCTGCAATATTTCCTTCTGTTAGGACAAGCCCACCGATTAATTGAACGTCAAAATGACGCATGTTTAAAACACGTTTTGAAGCTTCGCGTACGACCGCAAAAGCATCAGGAATAATATTTATTATATCCTCGTCATTTTGTAACCTTTCTTTAAAGATGAGCGTCATATTCTTAAGTTCATCGTCAGACATTGATGAATATGTAGCTTCTAGTTTATTGATTTGGTCCACCAATTTATAATATCGTTTTAATTCTCGAACACTTGTTTTTTCTTTATTTCGATTAAAAATTGAGAACATTTTTTACGCTCCTTTAAACATTGTCTAAATATGTAGACACTTAAATATTCTATCAAACTTTTGAAGGTATGACTACTTAAGGGGAGGGAAAACTAAGTTAAATTAAAATAAGTCTTTAATATAACCATTTTTCCCTAAAGATGGTTTCTCTATTTATATTATAAATTTAAAATTTGTTTTAAATGTTTCTTAATTGTAATGGAGAATGTCTATATTTTAGTTATTATTCATGCTATAATGATTTAGGTTTATCTTCATCCAGTGGGGGCACCCCCCAACTCACGAGTCCATATTTGGACCCCAATTACGTCAATTCGTAATTAATCGTGCATATATTTTATTTTTGAGGAGGAGAGACATGCTTTACGTGTCTTTAATCGCGGCACTAGTTGTGTCCATTTTAATCACTCCACTTGTCAAGCGTTTAGCATTTCGAATTGGAGCAGTTGATGCACCAAACTATCGAAAAGTCCATTCGCGGATCATGCCACGATTAGGTGGATTAGCAATTTTTATTGCGTTTTTAGTTGGACTAGCTATTTTAAGACCCGTACCAGGATACCCATTGGTTCAAAATGGAGAAAATCCATTTTTAATTCCATTAGCAATGGTGTTAGGTGCAGCGGTAATTGTCATTACTGGTGTTTTAGATGATATGTATGAAATTTCTGCTAAAAAGAAAATGATTGGTCAGCTTATTGCAGCACTTATAATTGTATTTTTAGGTGGTATTCAAATTGAATTTATTAAATTGCCATTTGGTGGACAATTAGATTTTGGTTTTTTAAGTATTCCATTTACGATTCTTTGGATTGTTGGTATAACAAATGCAATTAATTTAATCGATGGGTTAGATGGTCTTGCAGCTGGTGTTTCAACAATCGCTTTAATTACGTTAGCTTGTATGGCTCTTATTATGGGGAACATGTTCGTTGTTGCCACAGCAGCCGTTTTAGCATGTAGCACAATAGGATTTTTATTCTACAATTTCCACCCAGCAAAAATTTTCATGGGTGATACGGGTGCATTATTTTTAGGATATATGATTGCTGTACTTTCGTTACTCGGATTTAAAGGTGTAACGGTCTTTTCTTTCATTATCCCTGTTATTATGCTTGGTGTACCAATTTCTGATACATTCTTTGCGATTGTACGTCGAGTGCGTAATAAACAAAAATGGTCTGACCCAGACAAGTCACATTTACATCACCGCTTAATCGATATCGGATTTTCACATCGACAAACGGTATTAATTATTTACGGTATTGCAGCATTATTTGGTTTAGCATCGATTATATTCTCGATGGCGAAATTGTGGGGTGCAATTTTACTCATTACGGTTATCTTAGTAGCAATTGAATTGTTTGTTGAGGTAATTGGTTTAGCAGGTAAAAATTATCGACCGTTAATTAATTTAGCGCGGATATTTAATAAATAATAAGAAGCTTCTACTTTAAATCGTTAGTATGATTGCGATTTGAAGTAGGAGCTTTTTTTGTTTATTTAATGGGGGTTAACTTCCGCCACTTTTTGTTTTTAGCGCGGGGTTAAAAAAACCAACCTTTAGTATAAAATCCTAAAGGTTGGTCTAAGATAGTTATTGTGCGGTAACAGCTTTTCCTTAAAATTATTTATTGTTGTAAAGAAGAGTTTAACGAGTTAATTTGTGTATTTTCGGATGCTGTAGCGCCTAGACTGCCAGTTGTTTCTGTCATTGCTCCAGAGATATCAGATGTATCTGGAATAAGACCTAAATGGCTTTTTAAAATATGTTGTGTTTCTTCTAAAGATTCTTGATCAAGTTGGTAATAATAAATACCTGTCGACATGTCATCGTAACCTTCTAATGTTAATGTATCAATTTGCGGAATCCCTTTTGATACATAACTGAAGAACGACTTCATTTCATCAAAAGTCATGTCGGTTTTCATATTATCACCGATTGCTTCAATGATATCATCATATTTAGAAATAGCTGAGACTGATGAAGCTTTTTTTGCAATTGCCTTTAAAATATCTTGCTGACGTTTGCCTCGCATAATGTCGCTATCGTGTTTACGTGTTCTTGCAAGAGCGAGGGCTTGGCTACCATTTAATTGTTGTAGACCTGGCTCTAAACGGATTGAGTAACGATCATTCTCATCTTTTTCAGTAAAAGCATAAGGAATATCTACATCAACTTCAATTCCACCTAACGCATCGACAACATCGATGAATGCATTGAAGTTCATTCGTACATAATAATCAACAGGAATATCAAATAATTCCTCTACTGTTTCAATTGAAGCAAGAGTACCACCAAATGCATGGGCGTGAGTAATTTTATCTTCGTAGCCAGCATATGGGATGTAAACTTTAGAATCACGTGGAATACTTACTAATTTCACCGATTTCTCTTCATTATTTAATGTAGCTAATAATAAAGCGTCAGATCGTGAATTTTCAGAGCCTTGACCACGTTTTTCACTGTCATCCACACCGATAAAAAGAATGGAAACATTATCCTGGATTGGTTCAACTTTTGCTTGGCGTTTGTCAGACACTTTTCGATCCTCAATTTCTTCAAAGGATTTATTAGCCGCATGCTCTGCTTTTTTTGTTATATAAATACCATAAGCTGTTACGCAAATTAAAAGCGAAGCCGACAATAATAGTGCTACTTTGAGAAATAAGGAAAATTTTGTCGACTTTTTCTTTTTTACTTCTGTTCTCTTCATTTAAACTCTCCTCTAGTGTAGGAATCGCAATTTATAATCGAATTTGTATACTTCTTTAGTATGTCGAACATAATACCATTCATCAGTGGTAAAACTTACAGTATGTAAAACGAAATGTATTTCGACAACGACAACAAGGTTTAAAAATTTTTTCAATAAATCTAATTATACTATGTTGTCGAAATACAGTAAAATAAAATTTAGCAAATTATATGACGAATTCTACAAATTTCTTATCAACACAAGAAATGGTAGATTGCCCGTTTGTTAGTTCAGTAATCCAACTTATAAACGTTTCTTCTTCATTTTTCAAAACTTCCACAAAAACATCTACACCTTCTGCATATTGAATTTCTGATAACGTGTAATGTGAATTTCGAACTTCATTTTCAATTTTTCCAAGCCATGTATAATCAATTGATACTTTCATTACATGATGTAATTTTCGTTCTACTACTTGTGCTGCCTCGATTCCTTCTGTTGTTGATTTACCATATGCGCGAATTAATCCGCCTCCACCTAACTTTATACCGCCGAAATAACGGGTAACGACTACAACGGTATCTTTTAAACCTTGTTTTTTTAATACTTCTAGCATAGGGACGCCAGCAGTTCCACTTGGTTCCCCATCATCGTTAGCTTTTTGAATTTGATCATGTTCTCCCACCATATAACAAGAGCAGTTATGTGTAGCATTTGGATGTTTCTTTTTAATGCTATCAATAAATTCTAGTGCTTCTTCCTCAGTTTCAGCTCGATTGACATATGCAATGAATCGAGATTTTGATATGACAATTTCTCTTTCTCCATAACCTTTTACAGTTTTATAGTCTTTTCGCATTAACAATTCTCCTTTTTTTTACAAAAAATGCAGCATTCTATAGTAAGAAATTTACTTAAATTTTAAAAATAAAATGTTATAATAATGTTTAACAATTGTATTTACTGGTTTTAAACTTAAAAACCTTTTATTGTTATAATATTAACACCAATTAGATTGGGGAAAAGGTATGTTTTCAAACGATAACGTTGACATCGGTTCACTTGATGTGATTTTTCATCGTATGATTGAAACAATTACAAATTCCAAAAACGACATCTTTATTATAAGTGAACAAAGCCGTAGAAGCTTTGATGAAATGCAAGCAGAGCTTGAAATCATTAAACAACAAATTAATCTACTTATAGATGAAAGTGATGTATTAGAAAAAAGAACCAAAAATGCTAAACAACGTCTAGTAGAAGTGAGTAGGGATTTCGATAAATATTCAGAAGAACAAGTTCGAGAAGCCTACGAAACAGCAAATGATCTTCAAATCAGACTTTCTTTAACTCGCTCAGAAGAAAAACAACTACGAGAAAAACGAGATGATTTAGAACGGCGTTTAAGAGCACTATACGACACAATACAACGAGCTGAACATATCGTCAACCAAGTGAACGTTGTATTGAATTATTTAACGTCTGATTTAAAAAATGTATCAGCAGCTTTGGAGAAAGCAAAAATTAAACAAGAGTTTGGTATTAAGATTATTGCATCACAAGAGAAGGAAAGAAAACGTCTATCTCGAGAAATCCATGATGGTCCAGCACAAATGATGGCAAATGTTTTAATGCGTTCTAATTTAATTGAACGGACGTATAAAGAAAAAGGTATTGACGCAGCTATAAAGGAAATTGCAGAATTAAAAGAAACTGTTCGTAATGCTTTATCCGAAGTACGTCGTATCATTTATGATTTGCGTCCAATGGCATTAGACGACCTAGGTATTGTTCCCACTTTAAAAAAATATTTGTCCACAGTAATGGAGTACAATGAAGGCGTTCAAATTCATTTTCAATCCTATAGTAATGAAAAACGACTTCCTTCAGATTATGAAGTGTCCATCTTCCGTTTAGTGCAAGAGTGTGTTAATAATTCAATGAAACACGGAGAAGCATTAGAGATATGGGTGAAAATAGAGTGGCTTCGAAATAGTGTCAATATTCTAGTGAAAGATAATGGCAAAGGATTTGATAAAACTAGTGTAAAGGATCAATCTTTTGGTATTATCGGAATGAAAGAGCGTATTGATTTGCTAAAAGGGACGATGGATATCCAAAGTAATGTTGGAAAAGGAACTGTTATTATGTTTAAAGTACCATTTCCAGACGATGAATTAAAATTAGATTAATTAAATAGCTTCATATTTATGTAGGAGGTAAGGACTTATGACGAAAATTATTATTATTGATGATCACCAATTATTCCGTGAAGGAGTAAAACGTATTCTAGATTTTGAAGATACATTTGAAGTTGTCGCTGAAGGAGACGACGGTTCAGATGTAATTAATTTATACAGAAACCACTTGCCAGATGTTGTTCTAATGGATATTAATATGCCAGAAAAAAATGGTGTAGAAGCAACTTCTGACTTAATCGAAGAATTTCCTGAAGCGAAAGTAATTATGCTGTCTATTCATGATGATGAATCATACGTAACTCATGCCCTGAAGTCAGGTGCACTTGGTTATATGTTAAAAGAAATGGATGCTGATGAAATCGTTGAAGCAATTAAAGTTGTTGCTAATGGTGGATCTTATTTACATCCGAAAGTTACGAAAAACTTAGTAGCAGAATTCCGTCGTTTAAGCGAGCATGAAAATAAAGGTAACTTCCATCAAGCTGAAATTCGCCGTCCGTTCCATCTATTAACAAAACGTGAATGTGAAGTACTACAATTACTAACGGATGGTCAATCTAACCGTACAATTGGTGAAACACTTTATATTTCAGAGAAAACAGTTAAAAACCATGTTTCAAGCATTCTTCAAAAAATGAACGTAAACGACCGTACTCAAGCTGTTGTAACAGCAATCAAAAACGGTTGGGTTGAAGTACGTTAATTTCTACATAGTATTTACTATATAGAGAATTTTTAAATCGATTTCATAAGAAAAATCGTAATGTACACTTAAAATTCCAATCAACGACTAAAATATCGTTGGTTGGAATTTTTTTGTTTTGGTAAGGCTTTAAATTAAGGTCGTGTTAAGTGCTCAGAAAAATGGTGTATGTTCTCTAAAAGGTGGTCAAGCCCGAAAATGAATGTAAGTGCGTGAAAAGGATGCCAAGCGCCCGAAAGAGCAGCAAAGCGCCCGAAAGTGAATGTAAGTGCCCGAAAAAGTAGCCAAGCGCCCGAAAGAGAATCCATGTGCCCGAAAAATCAGCCAAGCGCCCGAAAACAAATCTATGTGCCCAAAAGAAACGCCATGTGCCCGAAAATCAATCTAAGTGCCCAAGAGCGTCATGAAATAATAAAATTTTTTAATGTTACAGCTATAAAGCAACAGAAATTGTAATTCAATCGGATTTATTTTCATTACTAAAAATGTGCGCAACTAATTGTGGGAAAATATCGTCATTAAAACGTGATAGGTAACAAATGATAAAATTGGATTACATTTTCGTGTTAATATTACGAAATTAGCCATAATTAGACAACTATGCTACAATATGCGCGGGAGGTTTGAAGTTTATGAAAAAATGGTTAATTTTGGTGTTAGCTGTATTTATGCTAACGGCTTGTAATAATAAAGAAGATAATAAAGAAAATGCTGTGAATAATGAAGAAGATAGCACGGTTGGTTTTGAAGTACTTGGTGATGACATTGAAAAGGCAGCGGATGTTCCAGAGAATGTTGAAAAAGAAATTTTGGCTGCTTTTGATGAATATATTGCATCATTTAATTCAAAAGATATTGATCGTTATATAAAAACACTTTCTAAAAACCCACAAGGCTTTGATGTTGATGAAGATGTCGAAGTAGCAAAAAATATTTTTGCCCAATACGATCTTGATCGAACTGCTTCAGACGTAACTATCGTGAAATATAGTGAAGAAGAAGCACAAGTATACGCTAACTTACAAATAAAGATGACTGAAATCAAAACGAATGCTGAGTTAAAAAGTAGCGGACGACAGGTAACAGTATTTGCGAAGGAAGATAACGACTGGAAAGTGACAAGTGTTTATTATATTGGAAATGAGTCACAAGAATAAACCTTTTAATAGATAATTATTAAATTTATCTTAAGACATCTTCATTTATATTGCAGCGTTTTGTGTACAATAAGGTTATAACGTGTACACGAAACGCTTTTTTACTGGATAAGAGATTAAATGCTTGTTCTAGTCTTATGTCTCTCAACTTGCGACCTACTTCATTAAAAGGCAAGAGTACCTCCTGTTGAAGGATTATTCACAAGGAATAGTGATGCTATGTTGAATAGTGATTTACTAATGAAGAGCTAAGTAGGTTGCTTCCACTTTTCTTATTCACATAGAACAAAAGATAAGGTAAAATATTGTCCATAGGAGAGTGGGAAATTCATGAGTATTGCAGTCGTAACTGACAGTACAGCGTATTTAACGCCAGAGGAAAGAAAGCGCTACAACATTCGAATGATTCCTCTTAGCGTAAATTTAGAAGATGGTAGTTATGAAGAGGAAGTAGAAATTACTGCCTCTGAATTTTATGATAAAGTTCGTCAATCTAAGTCTTTTCCAAAAACGACTCAACCACCAGTAGGGAAATTTGTTGAACTGTTTGAAGAATTAGCGAAGGACTATGATGAAATTATTTCGATTCATTTATCGAGTGGTATAAGCGGTACATACCAAGGTGCGATTCAAGCGGGACAAATGGTCGATGGAGTCAATGTACACGCATTTGATAGTGAGATTTCTTGTTCTCCTCAAGGGTATTATGCATTGAAAGCTGCAGAAATGGCGCAACAGGGAGCTTCTTCAGAGGAAATTTTAAATACGTTAGAAGAAATGAAAACAATGATGAGGGCTTACTTTATAGTAGACGACTTATCCCATCTTCAACGTGGAGGAAGACTTTCAGCGGCAGCTGCAATAGTTGGCGGGCTATTACAAGTGAAGCCAGTCCTTCATTTTGAAGAAAAAGTAATTGTACCATTTGAAAAAATTCGTACAAAGAAAAAAGCTTTACGCCGTGTTGAAGAATTACTCGCACAAGATGCTGCCAAGGGCGATCAGCTTCAAGCTACAGTCATTCATGCAAATTGCGAAGAAGAAGGTAAAGAGTGGATGAATCAACTAGCGGATGCCTATCCGAATGTTGAGTTTCATTTAAGTTATTTCGGACCTGTAATTGGAACACATTTAGGCGAAGGATCTCTTGGACTTGGATGGGTGAAGGAGTTTTAAAGAAGTCCGTAAAAAAGAAAGAAACCTAAGTGAATGTTGATCTAAAAGCGCGTAAACAATGTGCGTAAAAATTTTAAATGCAGTCTCTACTTTAAATAGTAGGGACTGTTTTTGTTTTATAAAATCAAAATTTGGGAGTGGATTTATGAAACTTGTAAAAGAAAATAATTTTATCTCTTACAAAGGAATGATCGTTGAACCTCAAATTCGGGATTTTTTTATCGGGAGAATTTGGACAAGATTAAATACTCCCTTTCCACAACAAAAAATCGAAAAATATATTGAATATAACTACTTTAAGAAAAAGAATGGTATTTCAATTAATAATTCAAAGGGACTCTTCAATCAAAAAACATACAAATGCAATCGTTGCAACAACGAGCAACAAAAAGAATTCATTTTATATGACTGTGCACGTTGTGACAAAACATGTGTGTATTGTCGACATTGTATTAATATGGGGAGAGTTACAAGTTGTACAGACCTTTTAGTATGGGATGGGCCACAACCTAAACTTCAAAAGAATCATTCATTAGAGTGGGATGGACGATCTACTGATTTACAATCTACTGCTTCCCAACGGCTAATTGAAAGTTTAAAAGAAAAACACAACCATTTGATCCACGCAGTTACCGGAGCTGGAAAAACAGAAATATTATTTTCTGCAGTTCTATATGCGCTAAATAAAGGATGGCGTGTATGTATTGCAACGCCAAGAACAGATGTCGTATTAGAATTATTTCCTCGCTTTCAAAATGTATTTCCTAATACTATATTACATGCATTATATGGAAATGCACCGAGTCAAAAGGGATTCTCTCAACTAGTTATTGCTACAACACACCAGCTATATCGTTTTGAAAATGCCTTTGATCTTGTCATTGTCGATGAAGCAGATGCATTTCCTTTTACGTATGATCAAGCATTACAGAAAGCTGTAATGAAAGCAAAAAAAGAGGGAGCGCCGATAGCGTTCGTAACAGCTACTCCTTCTATAAAAATAATGACACAAGTGAAGCGGGAAAACTGGGGATATTCTTTTATTCCGAGAAGGTATCATGGACATCCTTTACCCGTACCACGTTTCGAGTCGCTTTGGTCATACAGTAAAATAATTCAAAAAGGACGGATTCCAGAAAAACTAGAGAAGTGGACGAAGACACGACTCGAACAAAATGAACCTTTTTTAATATTCTTCCCAACAATTAAATTAATGGAACAAGCAACACCGTTATTTCAACAGATAGATTCCAATATTTTAAGTGTTCATGCAGAGGATACTAATCGAAAGGAAAAGGTACTGAAACTTCGAAATAAAGAAATCCCAGGCTTGCTCACTACTACAATCCTTGAAAGAGGAATTACGATAAAAAATATACAGGTTGCCGTTGTAGGAGCAGAATCGAAAATTTTTACATCTAGTGCATTAATCCAAATAAGTGGTCGTGTTGGAAGAAACGTTCAATTTTCTAACGGTGATGTTGTCTTTTTTCATCACGGTATCACTGTTGAAATGGATGAGGCACGAAATGAAATTATTCGCCTTAATAAAGAGGGTCTTAAGTAGGTGATAATTTGAAGCGACATGAAACTGAAAATTGTTTATTATGTAATTCACCTTTATCTGAAGGAATTACTTGGAGGCTACTTCTTACAAATGTATTTCCGAAAACAATTTGTTTAGAATGTGAACAAAAATTTGAACGTTACGAACCTCCTCAACAAGACGATGAACTAGTTTCGCTCTATAAATACAACGACATGATGAAAGATTTTCTTCATCGCTATAAGTTTATGCATGACGTTATACTAGCGAAAGTATTTCGGGATAAAATTTATGAACATCTTTCAAAAACAAAGGAAATAATTGTTCCAATTCCGATTCATCCTAATAAATTAAAAGAACGAACTTTCCCCCACGTAGATCAACTTTTAAAGGAAGCCAATATTCCTTATGAACATTATTTAGAGAAAATATCTGCGGAAACTCAAGTAGGAAAAACGCGCCAACAAAGAATAAATGCACCACAGCTATTTAAAATGTCGAGAGATGACGATATAAAAGATAAGGAGTTTTTGTTAGTTGACGATGTTTATACAACGGGTACAACAATTTTACATGCTAAAAATATGTTACTAGAAGCCGGTGCAAAAAAGGTAAGGGCGTTTACATTAATTCGTGGATAAATTTAAATATGTGAAATAAATTTTAACATTAGTCCCTATGAAAATATGTTTTTCAATAGAAAGCGATGAAAATTTTAGTAGATACTGTATAATCATTTATATGAGAAAGTTTGTCTAAAAATTACTATTATTTGAAACTAGGTTTGACATAACATTATGGAGGTATTCGTATGGCGGAAATAAAAAATTGTCCAAGTTGTGGGGAGTTTTTCAATTATACTGGGGTACGAGACGTATGCTATAAGTGTGCTCAAAAAGAAGAAGATATGTATCAGATTGTTTATCGTTTTTTAAGAAAACGTGAAAATCGAGCAGCAACTATGGAAAGAATCGTTGAAGCGACGGGAGTAGAACCAGAGTTATTATATAAATGGGTGCGAAAAAATCGACTTCACCCAGCAATTTTCCCAAATTTAGGGTATCCTTGTGATAACTGTGGACGAATTACGAATAAAGGAAAGCTATGCGAAAAATGCCAAGGTGAGTTGAAATCAGACCTTCGTACATTTGAAGCAGCTAAAGAATTTAGAGAAAATATTGCAAAGAGCCAAAAGGGAACTTATTTATCTGAAAGAGATAGAGATTAAAAGTTACAGTTCATATTTAGCTCTAAAGCAGTGGGAAATTGTTATACTAAATAAACAATTTTTCACGTTTTAGGTCTGATATGAGCTTTTTTTATTGAGAAACGTTAACATTTTTGTGAATGTACCGAAATATACAATAGAAAAAGATAGATGAGGGAGGGGTAGTTATGAAAATCACTTCTTTTAATGTGAATTCTATCAACCCATATAACAAGCAACAAAAAAATATTAAAGCATCTTCAGGTAAAACATCTTTTACAGACAAAATTGAAATTTCAGCTACTGCAAAAGAAATGTCAGTATCTTCAACTTACAGCACAGAACGCGCGGAAAAAGTGAAAAAGTTAAAAGAAGAAATTCAGTCTGGAGAATATAAAGTAGATGCAAAAAAAGTAGCAGAGGATATGTTGAAATATTATCGCTACTAACAAGTCAGGCAGATCATTTGTTAACAATAAGAAAATTAAAAGGAGTTCATAACCATGTCGGTTCAACCAATCATTGCGATCTTAGAAAAACTCGAAAAAATGCATAAAAGTTTGCTTGAGCTTGCTTACAAAAAAACAGAGCTTGTAAAAAAGGGCGACATGGAAGAACTAGACCATATGTTGAAAAATGAGCAATCTCATGTAGCGGCAATCGAAACACTTGAGCAACAGCGTCAGCAGTTAGTACGGGATTACTTAATTGCAAAAGGATTTGCACTTGCTGATCAACCAACTGTAGCTGAAGTTATCGAAGCTGCTGATTCAGATGAAGAACGCAATCAATTAGCCGATGTTCGTAAACGATTAATGTTAGTTATTGATGACTTACGGAAACAAAATGAATTAAATCAAAAACTTGTTTTTCAATCATTGCAATTTGTTAATATGACGCTTGACATGTTGCGTCCTCGTCCTGAGCAAATTAACTATTCAGGAAAAGATTTACAAGGGAAAAACGTTGCCCAAAAGAAAACATTTTTTGATTCGCAAGCATAAAAATCTGTGTATGTGAGGTAGGTTATTGCAGGACTCACAATTACACAGTGTACATATAAAATCTTACTAATAAATTAAAGGAGGAGACGATCATGCGCTCCACATTTATGGGTTTAGAAGCAAGTAAGCGAGGACTTTTCACACAACAAAGTGCTTTATATACAACGGGACATAATATTTCAAATGCTAATACAGAAGGCTACTCCCGCCAACGTGTAAATATGCAACCAACTTTAGGTTATCCCGGTATTGGTTTAAATACGCCCAAAACAGCTGGCTTTATCGGAACTGGGGTTGAGGCGCAATCTGTTCAACGTATACGAGATGAATTTATCGATCGCCAATATCGTCAAGAAACAAATAAGCTTGGTTATTGGGAATCCCGTGCAAATTCAATATCTCAAATGGAAGACATTATGTCAGAACCATCAGAATATGGGTTAAATCAGGCGTTTAATCTTTTCTGGAGTTCAATGCAAGATGTAAGCTCAAATCCAAATGATGCAGCTGCACGTAAAGTTGCAATTCAAAGGGCACAGCATTTAGCAGATTCATTTAATTATATTGATACACAACTAAAACAAATTCAAGGTAACATTGGGAATGAAATTGATGTTTCAACAACGCAAATAAATTCAATCCTCAAACAAATAGCTGAAATCAACAAACAAATACAAGCTGTAGAACCTAATGGCTATATGCCGAACGATTTATATGATGCACGAGACACGCTTGTTGATAAGCTGAATGAATATATACCGGTTTCAGTTGAACGTGTACCTTCTGGTGGAAATGCATTAGATATTGCTGAAGGTAGTTTAACAGTGAAATTTAAGAAGAACGATGGCACTGAAATTGTATTAGTTCAAGGAAAAGATTATGCGAAATTTGGTGCATTTGATTCTGAGAACGATAAAGTTGATGGTGGTGTAGATGATACTGTTACAGGATCGTTTAATCCATTTTCAAAAGTTGTTATATCTGATTTAGGTGCACCACCAACAGACCCAACTGCTACGGGTACGAATGTGATAGAACAATCAGATTTTGAAGTATCAAAGGGGAAACTTTTATCACTTATTAATTCTTACGGCTATGTATCAGAAGATGGTACAACAGAAGGATACTACCCAGAAATGCTAAATAATTTAGATAAACTTGCAAATGTTTTTATAGCAACTTTTAATGAAATGCATTCAAAAGGGTTTAATCTTTATTCTACAAGCGACAGTGTATCAGGGACAGCGCCAGGAAGTGGAGTTGCTTTCTTTGAAGGTTCAGGTGCAGTAGGAATCAAAGTAAGAGATGAAATTATTAAGGATCCGAGTTTATTAGCCGCATCTTCAGCGCCAGGAGAAGAAGGAAATGGTAAATGGGCAATCGAGCTTGCTAATTTACAAAGTACTCCAATTAATGCATCTACAATTAAAGTAGATTTAGATCCTACTAATCCAAACGATGCAAGTTTTGATTATACACCATCAGAACATTTGGACGGAGCTAATTTCCAATCTTTTTATAAGAGCTTAATTGGACAATTAGGAGTAGATGGAGAGGAGTCAACTCGTCTACAATATAACGCTGAAACAATTCGTCTAACTGTAGCGAACAATCGTGCATCTATGAGCTCTGTTTCTCTTGATGAGGAAATGACGAATATGATTATGTTCCAACAGGCTTATAATGCCAATGCTCGTATGATTACTGTAATAGATGAAACATTAGATAAAATTATAAACGGTATGGGTCGTGTAGGTTTGTAAAATAGAACTTCCATTTGTAGGAGTTAGTTGAAAGGAGTACAATCATGCGTGTAACACAGTCGATGTTATCGAATAATATGCTGCGAAACTTAAGTGCAAGCTACAATAAAATGTCGCAGCTACAAAACCAAATTAATACTGGGAAAAAGGTTACCCGTCCGTCAGAAGATCCAGTAGTTGCGATTAAAGGGATGGGCTACCGAAATGATTTAAATAAAGTAGAACAATTTACACGTAATACAATAGAAGTGAATTCTTGGTTAGATTCATCAGATGATGCACTTGGACAAGTTGGAGATGCTTTAAATCGAGTAAAAGAGCTTGTTGTGCAAGCTGCAAGTGACACAAATACAGCCGATGATCGACAAAAAATTAAATTAGAAATAGATCAAATAAAAAAACAAATCCAAGATTTAGCAAACACAAAAATTGCTGATAAATATATTTTTAGTGGAACGAAAACTCAACAGCCATTATTTGTGAATGGAGAGCTGAACCCTGCTTTAGAGGATACATCAACAACTACAGGATTTATCACTAGTGCTACTTCTGAAGTGAAAATTGAAGTTTTTGATGGCATTCAATTACAAGTAAACACTTCAAATGCAGCAGAGCTTTTTAAAAATGTGGATGAACTAATGGGCAACATTTCTACTGCACTTGATAACTCTGATAGTGAAGAAATCGGGAGTCTGTTAGGTGGCATAGCTGATGGTACAGATGACTCACTCTCCGAACTTCAAAATAAAGTATTAGAGGCTCGTGCAGATGTAGGTGCTCGTCAAAATAGAATCGAAATGATGTCAAATCGTCTATCATCACAAGAAATCAATGTAACAAAGCAGCTTTCTGAAAATGAAGACGTTGATTATGCAAAGGCAATTACTGAAATGGTGACATATGAATCCATTCATCAAGCTTCACTATCTACAGGAGCAAAGATTATTCAACAAACATTAGTTGATTTTATAAGATAAAATTAACGGTTTGCCTTTGTAAACAGAGGATGAAATAAAATCATCGCAACAGTTTGCAAACTGAGTGAATAGGATGTTGTAATAACAAAGAGAATAACTAATAAAGGGGGCGTCTGAAGTGATTTTGAGACGCCCCTTTTGTACCTGACGCTTCGCTTTCGGTACAGATAAATTACGACGAGGATGGTGACGGTTTAACGTGACCATCGTAGGAGCAATATTTGTAAAGCAAATATTTACTAAAGAAGTAAAAGGGAAGGTGATTTTATATGAATTTCCCACAGTTACAAATACGAAAAACAGATATAAAACTTGATATGCAAATTCATGATCCAGTACAAACAATTCGTCAACCAAGAGCAACACAAAAAATCGAACAGCCAGCTGCAATTTTAGAAATAAATTCAACTAAAGGGAAGTTAACGATTGATTCCACCCAGGCTAGAAGAGACTTAGGATTACTTGGACCGCTTGAATCATTGGAAAAATATGCAAGAGATGGTAAGCAAGCTGTACTGAAAAATTTGGCTAAAACCGCAAAAGAAGGTCGGCAAATGATGATGAGTGCAGGGAAGGGACAAGGACGTTCCATCATTGCAAACATTGCGAAACAGAATCATGGACCCCATCGAGTACCAATAAATATAAAATTCATACCTTCTGTTGGTTCGGTAAAAATTGATTATACGCCTGGTGAAGTGGATATTAATGTGATTCCAAGGAAACCGCAAATAGATGTAAAAGTTAATAAGCCTATTCATGAATACACACCAGGAAAAGTAACACATGAGGTTATACAATATCCTTCAATTGATATCGATTTTATTGGATAATAAAGGAGTTTAAGAAATGAATATTGAAACAAAATTTTTAGGTGAAGTAGAAATAAATGAACAAGAAATTATAACCTTTAAATTCGGTTTACCAGGGTTTCCAAAATTACAAAACTTTATACTACTTCCTTTAGATGCTGATTTACCTTTAGCATTACTGCAGTCTACTGAGGAAGCGGAAATTGGTTTTGTCGTTGCATATCCCTTCGCATTTAAAAAGGATTACGCCTTTGATATAAGCGATGAAGATAAAGAGGATTTACAAATCGAAAAAGAAGAAGATGTACTAGCATATTCTATCGTAACATTAAAGGAATCATTCCAAGAATCAACTTTAAACTTATTAGCACCAGTGGTTATTAATACGCGCAAGAAACTAGGGAAACAAATTGTACTTCAAGATAGTAATGCCTATCCACTGAGATACCCAATTGATGCAATGGAAGGAAGTGCGAAATAATGCTCGTCCTTTCTCGTAAAAAGAACGAATCGATTATGATTGGTGACCATATCGAAGTGAAAATTTTATCTGTCGATGGTGATCAAGTGAAGCTTGGTATTGTCGCACCGAAAAATATAAAAGTTCACCGCTCAGAAATTTTTAAGGCGATTCAGGAGCAGAATAAGGAAGCTTTAAATACGAATGTTCAATTATTATCTCAATTAAAAAAGAAATGATAGAACCCGCTTAGCTTTGGCTAAGCGTTTTTTCTCTTTAAGAAAGATAAAATATTAAATATCATTTTATAACTTCATATCAATAAATATATTAATATTAACTCAAAGTTCGCACCTTATTAAGTAAGTGCAATCCTTGGTCTAATTGAGCCTTCCTTGTTTTCATTATGTTCCTTGACAAATTTGTAGATTTACAAAAAAAGCACCCCAACATTTGATATAGTGTAATTGTCGAAAAAACACTACCAAATAGAAGAGGTGCTTCCTATATGATAGAGCATAATGACAAAAACAATCAACTACCAAATGAATTAAAATTTGTATTTCGTGAATTAGAGATTTTCAAACATCTACGCGACGCTGGAATTAAGAAGAGATTTGGGTTTACCGCTTCTTATCTGTTTCAACTTATATTTTGTCTTATTTTTCATCACAAAAGTTGGTTTACACTCCTACAATCTAAGAAAGGAGAACATTATCCAGCCAAAGATGCCGTTTATCGATTTATGAATCATTCTAAGTTTGCATGGCGTCGCTTTTTAACATTATTTAGTGCGAATACAATTCAAAAGGTGAATGTACTTACAGACTCCAAACGTCCCAAAGTGCTAATCATCGATGATTCCATGTTTGATCGAAATCGAAGTAAAAAAGTAGAATTATTAGCTCGTTGTATGGACCATTCTTCTTCGAATAAGCGTTTCTACAAAGGCTTTCGAATGCTCACTTTGGGTTGGTCAGATGGCTTTACGTTTATGCCTTTAGACTTCACTTTATTAAGCTCTAAAAAAGCGCAAATCAATGGTATTTCAGAGAATATAGATAAACGCAGCACTGGTTATAAACGCCGAGTAGAAGCTTTAGAATCAGCTCCATCCATTATTCCTAATATGATTGAGCGAGCACTAAAAGCAGACGTGCCAGCTGATTACGTGTTAATGGATACTTGGTTTACCCAACAACCCCTGATTAAATCAATTGTAGAAACGGGTCTAGATGTAATCGGAATGGTCAAAGCGACAAATCAACGTTATATCGTGAATGGCCAAAAACTGTCATTAAAAGAACTTTACTTTGTTTCTACACCTATTCACGACAAGAAGGGAATTTTACGTTCTATCCATACCAAGATGGCAA
>JAEXYZ010000064.1 GCA_023405135.1 Bacillota bacterium
ATTATTTCTTATACGGGACAGAGCTTCCGTTTAGCCAATGCGTTGTCGAGAAAACAGTAAAAATATTGGGTGGCAACACTCTGTATTTTTCATTGCAATTCTCTGCATTTTTATCTTGCAAAATACAATTATAATGTTTTGCCAACAGATCACGTATTGTATCATCGAAAATTTCCGCTAACCATTGATATTCATTTAATAATTTTAACTCACTAATACTTTTTGGAAGATAGATTAAAATCCTTTTTTCAAAATGCGGAGTATAATTAACAATCTCATGCCTAAGCTCCATAAAACTACCTTTAAACACGAAACTTTCCAGCTGCTCTTCCCTTATATACCTTTCATACTCAGAAAAAAAGGAATGATATTGATCGACCCAAATAACAACCGATCTCTTTTTAAAAAGATTATTTAAATCATTTGCTATCATATCGTAAAATGATTTTTTCATATTTGATAAAAGCACCCACAACAACTGCAGGTGCCTTTACATTCTCCCCCCTTTTTTTAAAATCACTTTTCAATCTTCTTAGCCAATATTGGGTTTAATGGTTTGATATTATATAAAACACCTTGATCAATATCTGGTTCATAACCTGAAGCAATTATCTCATCAATTTGCTTATCAAAGACCTCTAAATCATTTATCTGTTTTTCCAACTCAACTACCCTTTTTTCAAATTGCTTGGCCGTTTTCTTATCATCAGTAGAAGTCATCTTTTCACGATAAAAACTTAAATCTTCTTTCAATTTCTCCATCATTGGCTTCAAATGATTGGATTTTAATTTATACAGTGTATCAGAAGTTAATGAATGATAATACAGTAACCCATTAAATGTTTTATTAGGGCTACATACATGCCAGTAAATAGGTCTGTTCTCATACAAAGAACAATGTTCCATAAAATAATCCTGTATTAGCCAAGATAAAAGATCCTTTTTAAGAATTTGAGGAATATCTTTTTCTAAAAATTCCTCAAAATTATCTTCTCCTAGAATTTCGTCAACATAATCATACAGATATTCTTCTAACACAGATTCATTAATTAAAACTATTCCATCATTAGTTTTTTTATTGACAGCATTCCATCTTTTGAAAGTAAAGCCGATCATAATATTTATCAATATGATTATTTGCTCTTTTAGATAATGATCTGGTATTGTTTTATATTTTAAAATACATTCCGAGTAAACGAGAGGATCAACATTCCCCTCTTTTTTCAAATATTTTTTCTGCCATTCATTTTCATCACTAGGAAATTCATTATACGTTATTTTCCTTCTACTATTTATCTCATCTGTAATTAATTGAATTGAATCTTCTGTTAAACAATATAAATCATAAACAATTTTATTATTTTCATTAATTTTTTTATTAAGCTCATTCATTAATTCGACTTTTCCTAATACAATCTCCCTTAGAGATTTATTTTTAAGTTCGTTTGTATACAAATGAACATCAAATAATTTACTGTTATCTTTGTAACCAAGAAGCTGTTTTTTTAAATTAATTATCTCTATAACATTATTTGATAATATTTTTTCCTTATCTTTATTGTAAATAATCGGTAATCTATGAATATCATCTTGTGTGACATTTATTGTTGGATTTAATGTTTTAATTAAAAAGTCCATCAAGTCTGATGCTAAGATACCGAGTAAATAAAATTGATTAAATTCATCATTAATTAAAATAAATGAATTAGAAGCATCAAAAATAAAACCTTCTGGTAAATATCTAACCCCTACACTTTTACTACCGACTACGGAAAAGTTAAGACCCTCTTTAAAGAAATATTCTTGATTAAATAACCTAAAACCTTTTTCTTTTTTCATTTCATCTAAACACCAGTCAATTACATAGATAAGATCTGCATAATACTTTTCTGACTTTCCACCTTTTACATAGGGAATGAAATTTGAACTTTTATTATTTTCACTTATCTCCCACCAAAACCTTATATATTTATTTACATTTCCTGTGGAAATACCCTTTTTAACTTCCCCGAAATTTTTTCCAAAAGGTCTTTCATTTTTAATAACTTTTTGTAATTCAAAAGGGATATTATAAAGAAATGGGAATTTTTCTAAGCTTAGAAAATAATTTTGGTCAACATTTCTTAAAACACTTTCATCATTCAAATGTTCGAACTTTTCTTGCGAGTCCTTAAATGAGTCTAATTTGTAGAACTCACTCAATTTTCCATTGTTTGTATTTTCTTGAAGAACGAACATTGCAGTACTTACTATTTCTCCCCCAATATCATCAAATGCTCTTTTACCTAAGTGAGCAAATTTATAAATATAGCTATTTTTAATAATAAATTCCCTTAATTTTTCATACGTCTGTATAAACATGAAAGATTCCTGAGTTACCATCGCTAAATAAGCGTTTTTATCTAAAAAATCAAACAATCTTCTTATGAAAACGGAATACAAGTCATTATTATAATCTGGATAATTTTTTGTAATAAATTCTTTTAGTTCATCTCCCATATTCCCAATACCCATATATGGCGGATTTGTTATAACAACATCAAATTTTTGTAGAAAAATATTTAACAACTGGATTGATTTTTTGGCTTCATTAGCAAAGAGAAGATTGTTTATTTCATTTGTTCTTAACGCATGTTTGTAAATTTGTTCCAAGTAATTAAATAGTTCTTTTTCTGTCTTAACCAGAACTGATTCATTTTGCTCTTCGATAAAGTTTTCACTTTCAAAACCTTCAAAAAGACCTAGACTATCCTTTTCCTGTTTTTTAATTAGTCTTTCTGCCTTTTTATTTTTATATTTTTGTATCAATGGTAATAATTTTTTCTCTGGTTGGATTAGACTCCCTTTTAAACGTGTATTAGTAAATTCTTCATAAACAATTTTAATCATTTCTTCAGCAGCTCGGTTGTTTTTAAAATTCTTTTGCATACTTTCTAATCGATTACCATTTAGTAAGACTGCATCAGCACAAACAAGATTAACCGAAACTCTGCCAGATAAATCATTTATACCTGTATCTTTTAATGATACTCTTGCTTTAATGTAAAGAATAAGTGCTGTTAGTTGAACTGCCCTAGCATCAATATCTATACCATAGAGATTGTTGTTAATAATTAGAAAGGGAATATCTTCAACTGAATAATTATTTTTATAATAATATTCGTACAAAAGATCGTAAGCTTTTACTAAAAAATGACCACTACCACAAGCTGGGTCTAATATTTTTATATCCTCAATTTTTTTATCTTTCCTTTTGCCACTTTCAAATTCTTTAAGAAGTTTCCCCAAAGAATTAGCAGTTAACCAATCCACAATCCAATCTGGCGTAAAAAGTTGTGTTGCCGCAGGAATATCAAGTATTGTAAACCGCTTTTTTTCCTTATTAACTTTCCTGTAAGCTTCCTTTTTTTCTTCTTCATTAAAATATTGATAAATCCATCCAATTATTTCATCCTGTTGCCAAGATTCCGTATCAATATCGGTAGTAAGTAGCTTAATAATCTCAAGTAAAGCTTGATTTGATGGTCCAATTATGGAGTACTCATCCTCAGTATTGAATAATAAGCCTATATCTGATGAAATTTCATTAAATAATAAAGAAATTAAGTAAGATAATCCCTCATCGGATTGTGATTTGCAAAACTCCCTTGCAATTTCAAAAAAGTTACGATGCCCGTAGGAACGATTCCCATATTCTTCTCTTTGGATTAAAACTTCCTCCATTAATCCTCTGACTTCCATTACTCGAAGAGCAGCAATACGATTTAAATATGTATAAGTGACTTCCCGAATATAGGAGATGAGGGCTTCCTTTTCTGAAAGCCCGCCCTTCATCTCTTTACCAATAGCGTCACGAAGATCCCTATATTTTTGTTCCTGTTCATCAGTTAATGATAATTTATCTTTCTCAACCCAAGGTTCATCCATCAATATACCGTAAGTTATCAGTTGATTTTCTATATCCCGTTCAAGTATTTTTCGACACCTTAAAATGGTTCGATTTATCGCTTTTTTTTGCTCTGGTTTCATGATCTTCGATCCCTTCTATCCTTATTAAGATAAGATGAAGTAATCAACCTTTCTTAATTCTTCCTTTAACTTATTTTCCAAATCTTTTACAAATTCCTCCACTTCTCTTTCGGATGAAATTTGTCTCGTCTTCATATAATCACTTAATTTTATTTGTTTAAATACTGGCTTAGGTAAATCATCATCATTACCATCATCTGGATCTGGATTTAGTGGACGATTTAACTCATTTACAAGGTCACCATAAATTGCAATAGCTTCTTGTTTATAACTTGGAAGGGCATTTCCGACTTGTACAAGAAAATCGTAACTATAGCGACTGTTGGCGGTATTACTTTCAAAATATTTACTTAGTGGCTCTAAAGCTTTCCTTTGCTGATGTATGTCCAACAAATGGAATTGCGGCAGCCTTTCAATTTCATTCATTATTTCTTCTATATTTTTCATGACTTTTTTATGCAAATCCTGATATTGGATATCATGATGACTTTTTAATTGAAGGTAATACCCTTTGATATCATTCCAATTGTCTAAAAAATCATCAGACTTCAACTGTGATTGGATGGTTAAGACCATCCGTTCGTGTAAATCATCTTTTGGAAAATGTTGAGGACTCCAAATTTCATTTATAAACTTTTTAATTTCTTTTAACGTTTTTATGTTTTCATTTGAAATAAATTTATCAAACTTATGCATGATATTCATTTGATCTTTTAGTTGCTGATAAGTATCTACAAATGAAATAATGGCATCACTAGAGTGATTTTTATGAATCACTTTTTCATATGCTTCTTCTACCTTTTCTAATGAATCGATTACCGATAAATTGTTATCTTTTGCAGATACTATTAAGCCTTTAACTTGTCTCAACAGCTCATTTGATACTTTTATCGTTTTTGTATAATATTCAGGTATTGTATCTACAGTAACCGTTTCATTAAAATCGGCTTCTAATATCTTTTTACATTGCTGTCGTATTGCCGGATCAACATTTTTTACCTCTATTAGCTGAGCCGTCTTAAAATTAGGCTCTTTTTCAAAAATTTCTTTTACTCCAGATTCGGTATAACTTCTTAATGCTTTACCTTTAATTTCAAGTTCAATGAATCCTCCACGGAATAATAAAGCTGAGAAAAAGCGAATAGCTAAACTATCCCATCCATATGGTTGGTTTCCAAAGAAATCTAACAAGTCATTTCCCGTACAAATGCCAAACCGAGTATTTTTTGATTTAATTTCCGCTAAAACTTCATTTAAAACTTTTGCGCTTGGATTTATTTGATTATCATTATCTAAAATGTTTAAGTCCTTAAAGACAGATGATACCGAATGCAAATTTGGTTTAAATACTTCATCAATATGAGCAGCTGTAATTTTAACATTCACATCACTAAACCGAGTGTATACTATTGGAATAACAATACTTATTAACGAATCATAAATGGTTTTAACATCGTCACCCTTTGGCAAATCATATTCTTTTCCGCGATATAAATAAGATCCGGATAAAAATGATGCCTTTAATTTACGCTTAATTTCTTGTGCTAAATTTTGATTTTTTTGCTCTTCTTTTCTTAAAAAGAACTTTCTTTCTTCATCCGCTTTTTCCCGCTGTTTCTCTATTGCGGCATGGCGAGCGAGAAATTCCTTTATCATATCTTCAATATCTTCATTAGGTTCTGCCAACCAATAGATTCTTTTCTCATCAGTAATTGAATCGTTTTTCTTTTTGTTGCGGAGATTTGGATCATTAAATAAGATAAATGGACTTAGTGCTTCAAATGAAATATCTTTTCCATTATCATATTTTTCTTCGTCTGCATACATATCTATAGAAAAAAGGCTGATTTGCTTATAAAGTACTCGATTTTGGTTAAAAGTTTCTTTAACTAAATTCCTTACATAAAGAGATATTGCCCTTGTCCTTACTTCTTCCTGTTCAGCCAATACTTCATGTCTGAAATTTTGTTCCTCCGGAGAAAGAAAACTGTAGATATCTCCTTCTCTTTCAACAAATCCTGCTTTGGTAAGCTTTTTTAAAGAGACTTCAACATTTGTTCTTAATTCATGAAAATTAACTTCAATGTGATTAAAAAGTAATTTTGTTATATTATCTAGTGTTCTCGGCAAATAGCTTACGGAATCAAGAAGATATAGGACTTTCAAAACTTTTTTTGTAAACTCTGGATTTTCTGGATCTGCTTTTTCTACCTCATCAATAGTATCAATAACAGTAGTAGGAACAAAATTTGAATCCCTTGCTTCAGCATAAACTTGATCTAAAGTGACAAAGTTACCTACTTCCATTTCGTAGAAGTGGTTTTCCGGATTAGTTAATATTCCTTGGGTGGTTTTAATCATGCTTCGATTTGTGCCGCCCTGTTTTTTATTCGTATCATGTCGTTGTATAAATTTAACAAAGATATCTTTAATTATCCCTAATTGATATGGAAAGAACGGATATGCCTTGACAAAATACTCCTTTGTTAATTTAGCAAATTGTCTATCAGCATCTGCAAAATCCAAAACTGATTCAACTTTGCCGGAATATTTTTCAAACTCACTTTCTAAAATCAATTTGGCATCGGGAGTTTTTTTCAAGACCCTCTCATAAAGAACCGAATCCAAGTTTTCAGATGTTAAATGTATTTTTACTTCAAAGCGTGCAGTAAGCTTACCTATTTCATCATGATGCTTAATTGCACCCTCTTCAACTTCCTTTAATTGCTCTTGAGCAGTGACCCCTAGCCAGACCTTTCCTTTACCAGTTACTTCAACCTGATGTGATATTCCTTGTAGTTCGCTTATTTTTTGGTCATCTCGCGCCATAAATTGACCCATTTCATCAATCAATAAAAAGAGTCTGTTTTCTTTTCCATTAGTTGGTTTCTTTTCAATATATGATCTTAAAATTTCAATTAGCCGTTTCGGAGACATAGAAAAGTCATTTTGTATACTATTAATAAAATCAAGTGCTATCGTATCAGAAGGAAAATCTTCAGGTTTAATTCTGCTCAAGGTCTTCCCAATTTTCGATTTCTGGCGAGCCGGTTTTTCACGAACTTCTATCCAAGACTTTCCACTTACCTTTTCAAACTCTGTAATAAATTGGTCATATATTCCTTGCTCATATAAGTCATACTCTAATTCACCAACCCATAGGATATGGCTGTAAAATCCTAAATAAGCAAGAAATTGTTTATAGATGGTAATGGAAATACTTTGCTGCTGATTATTACTGTCATATGCAGTTTCCTCTAAAATATCAAACATTAATATCTCCGTTTGATATTTATCTCTAATTTCCTCTACCAATGGCCGCAACTCTGAAGATTCGTCCCTACTAAGAAAGATGTCTGAACTAGTTGTATTTTCAAATTTGTAGTTACCTAATACGTGACCAAACAATTTAGTAAAATGGGATTTCCCTGATCCAAACCAGCCAGATATCCAATAACAATACTTGGATCCCTCTTGGTAATATTTAAATGCCTCTTTAAAATGACGACGAATTTGATCTGTAATTACATATTCTTGCAATTCTTGTCGAATATGTTCTTTATTATCATCTTGAACTTTTACAACAGGATTGATATCTCTAGTAATTTTGTCTCTAAACAATGAATGTATTTGAGTCATCTACCTCACCTCTTTATAAATAAAATGCACGGGAACCACTAATATCAAAATCATCTAACATAATAAACCTATTCGAACTCACCATTCCGGGAATAAAGAAACATAAAGGGATAGTAACTTCATTTTCCAGCTTCGAGAGCAGCTGGATTAATCTAAAATGAGGTGCTATGCTCCCTACTCTGGTAAACAATATTCTTCCGTTCATTCCCAATTGTTCAGTCTTATCAATAATCCACCGATGTAATAATTTAAACAATGTAGTTTGCATTTCCTCCTGAAACTCGGAAGAGTCCTCTTTTTCAAACTCATATATTTCAGACAAATCCCCGTTCTCGTCTTTTAACAATAGTTCATAAAGTAACTTTTCTAGGTTTACAATTTCTATCGTATATCCTTTTATTTTCCCTTCACGTTGAAGTTCTTCAAGCTTTGGGAGTAGATATAGCTGCTCCAACTGGTTAATGGCACATAATATAAAAGGTACACCTGATTGTCTACTCCATGCTAATTGGTCATTTAAAATCATTTTTTTCAACTTATCCATCTTTTCCGATAACATAGCTTTCAACATACCCCTCTAATGTTGGAAATAGATAATTTATCTTAACTGGTATATCTTGATCAAGATATACAACCCCACTATTTTCCAACTCCTTAATCAGTAATTTTCTATGGGACTTATCTAGAAGCAGGAGTTTAAAATCATCATGATTGTATAAATCATCCATTGTTTGGATTGAGTTCTTATTATAATAGAGCAAGTAACCAAAAACCTTATTTGAAATGTACATTGACTCATTGAAAACAGGATTGAGTCGATTTTTTAATATTCCTGTTTCTAGCAAAACAGTAATTAAAGCTGACTTTAAATCTCTATATGTTCTATCTGACCAATTTTTCATTTCTTCATGAGTCTCTGAAGATTTAATAAGAAAGCTTTCAGAATCATTATTTGAAACTCCAAGAAATCCTTTAATATAGCGGGAATACACTGTATCAACAACAAAGGCATATAAAAGACTATCTGAAAGGCAAAAGTGATAATAAAGAACTATTACCGCTTCTTCTTTACTAAGGTTGTTGATTGTTAACAAAAAAGGGCTACTTGCAATATTTTCATTCCTTATATTGCTTATGTACCTTTTTTTTATTGAACCATATACATTTTCAATTCTTCTTTTTGATGCTTTAAGTAATATGTTTTTTTCAAATAACTCTTCTTCTAAGTTTTCAATGCTATTTAATTCAAATAATCTTTTTAAAATTCGTAATGAGTCCGTAAAAACAGGACCAGTTGTTTTTAAATCTGCAATATATTTGCTACTCATTAATCAACAGCAACCCTTTTATAATATGGTATCGGTATATGACCTCTACTCGCATAATCATATCCTGAAATGAAATTATGAATTACCTCTTCTAGTTCTTCATTATGTATATAGAAATGCCTTCTTTTAGATCCTATTTCAAATGCTTCTCCGGAAGCGTCTGAAAATGTTTCTAAGCGAGGCTCTTCGAAGAAATCCCTTGCCCAATGTTTTTCAAAAGATATATTCTGAATCTTTTCAACTTCTAAAAGAACGTCCTCCCACTCTTTTCTACTTGATAACATCTTTAGAGCAGGTTCAAATACTTTCTTCTCAAATTCAAAACCAAAGTGGAACAAGGTAATCACTTTATTCGCAGGTATAGAATTAATTTCTTTCTGTCTAACCGCTTTTTGTACCATATCAAATCTCTGTTGATAAAATGTTTTTGGCAAAAAAGGCACCATATTTAATCGACCAACAGTACTTAAAATACGTGATTCCCACCAAAAATTGTTATCTTCCTCTCCTAAACGAGCAATCATTAACCGATAATAAATAACTTTTGCCAAATTTATTTTAGACACACGTTTATCTTGAATATCACTATCTTTTAAGCCGTTTAAAATCATGTTATAAATTGCTTTCAAATCGAAGCACCCCCAATTAATACAATTTAAATCTTGACATATACAATTTTTATTATCCCATAATCATTTCCTATATTAAAGTTCAAAAACATTAATAAAAAGATAGTAGATCACATAATTTTCCCTTATACGAATTTTCCATTAACCACTATCTATGGTAATTATTATTTTTCTAAAAATATAAGAAAAAGACTTAAAATGGCCAAAAACCGAAAGTATACTATTTCAGATTTGGCCGGATAAAAATTAGAACTAACTCGTTTCAAAAAATCAAACATAAAAATCATATTATTTTAAGAAAAGACTTCGAATATAAAAATTTGAAGATACAATGTATTCCGGTTAATCAATTATGAATTTAAAAAAGTAAAAGGGGGAATGAAGAGCAAGAATCGTGTTAGAAAATTAGTTTTACAAATTTTTTATTAAATCAAAGGAGAAATTTCAAATGAAATGTGCAATTTATATCCGTACAGGAGGTAAAAACAACCAAGCTTTTCAAGTAAAAACACAATCAGAGCGACTTGAACACTTTATTGCAGAACAGAACTGGGAGTTATGCGATTCCTATATTGATATTGGTTCAGGTTCAAATAAGTATAAAAGATTACAAGCACTGATTGAAGATGTCCAAAATTGTAAATTTGATGTTATTTTGGCAACCGACGTATCCCGTCTATTTAGACATTTGGATTCAGCAATTAATTGAAAGAACTTTGTGCAACGAAAAAAATCCATATTATCACATTAGATAATAACATCAATACTCTTCACCACGACGTAGATAAAATTGATCTTTATGCTTGGATGATTGACCATGAATCCAAAATAAACAGCCAAATAATTAAAAACGGCATAAGGTAAGCTTATTTAGAAAAACAAAATCCAACTCTAAAAACTAATTAAAATATATCGTAACCCAACAACAAGCGAAAACCGCAGAGGTTACTTAGCCACTTAATGAATAGTCGGCTATGTAATTCTGCGGTTTTTTATATTCGGAAGGAGAAAAAAGATAACATAGTAAAAGAAATTTATTAGGTCTAACAACACAATGAACATTAAACAATTCAGAATTTAACAGGTTAATTTAAACAACTTTATAATTCAATAAAACTTAAAAGAACAAGGAGAATTAACACTACAATGGCTAACACAAAAAAGTTCACAACATGGGAGTCTCTCCCTGATACTTTAACAGCACTTCACATTTCACAATTTCTCGGTATTTCAAGAAGAAGGGTCTATGAGCTATTTCAAACGCGAGTAGAACACGGCGGTATACCCAACTTCTCAATTGGCACATCAAAAAGGGTTGAAAAATCAGACTTTATACAATGGATTATACAGTTGAAAAAAAAACAAGCTTAACGGCAATTCAACACAAGAAGGTGGAGAAGGCACCAGAACTGTTATTGAATCTGCTTTCTTCTGCCTTCCAAAAAATTTATTAAATATTTGATTTTATTCAATACAGGAAAGAATCGAGGTTGGACACAAATTATGAAAGGACATTTTAGAAAAAGAGGTTGTAAATGCCCTCCTAACAATTGCACTTGCGGTAAAACTTGGTCATTTATAATTGATGTGGGGAAGGACCCAGAGACAGGTAAAAGGAAACAAGAATCTGGAAGCGGCTTTAAAACAAGACAAGAAGCCGAGGCAGCAGCCGCCGCATTAATTACGGAAGTAAATAAAGGTACATTTATTAAAGAATCAAATATTTTATTTAAAGATTGGGCTAACGAATGGCTACCGCTTTATATTGAAAGAAATGGACCAAAGCCCTCAACTATACGTCTAAGGCAATACAGCATTAAAAAGTTATTGCCTTATTTTACCCATTTAAAGCTAAAAAGCATCTCAGAAGAAATGTATCAAGCAGCATTAAATGATTTAAAAGACCAAAATTTTGCTCGAAGCACCTTAGAAGGGGTGCATACCACTGCAAAAATGATTTTTAAAATGGCTGTTAATAAAAGAATGTTAAAAATAGACCCAACACTAAATGCTTATATAAAAAAAGACCCCCAAGTTATTATAGAAACCGATGAAGAAGACCTACCTTTATTCCTTGAAAGAAAAGAACTTGAATTGTTTCTAAAAACTGTAAGAGATAAAGGCCTATTTATGGATGATGTTATATTTACTACACTGTCATCCACTGGAATACGTGTCGGTGAATTGGTAGTACTCAAGTGGAGAGATATAGATTTCAATAAGCGCACTATTCATGTTACCAAAACTTATTTTAATCCAGATAACAACACAATTAAATTCCAATTAGTTCCTCCAAAGACCAAAAATTCCCGACGGAAAATTGTGGTAAGTAAAGTAGTTATCGACATATTAAAAAAACATAAGGAGGAACAAGAAAAAATTATTAAACATTTAGGCAACTCCTACAGTGACTATGGCTATGTATTTGCTAATGTTAACCGCCATCCCGGTTATCCAATCTTAATTAAATTTGTTGAAAGCCGTATGGCTCGGTTATTAAAGAAGGCAGAGTTAAATCCAGCGCTTACTCCACACTCTCTTCGTCATACACATACATCCCTACTTGCCGAAGCAGGAGTAAAGCTAGAAGAAATTAAGGAGCGGCTGGGCCACGAAGATGATGAGGTAACTGAAAGGATATACCTTCATGTAACTAACGTAATGAAAACAGAAGCCGCTGATAAATTTAGTAAACATATGGGCGGCCTTATATAAGCATCCATTGAAAGCAAAATGCCAGCATTTTCGCTTTCAATATACATATTGTTCATTCTAATTATTTTCTTTCTCGTATGAAACAAACTCAACTTTCTTCTCCTTCAAATTTGGTTTTGCTGTAAACCCTGCTTCTGTCCATGAATAAGCCTGAGTGTGTTGCGAGGCACCATCCCACCATGCCATGTATTTTAATGCAGATATTGGAAGTTGAAATCCAAGTATTTCTTCTACTTCTAAAAATGTCATAACTATACGATTTGAACCCTTTGATTTTAAAAATTTATTTAGAGGTTCGTATTTGCTTCCTCTTGTATGCAATTCGGCCACTCCCTTAATCGATTTAAACAATCCCCTAGATATATTTACTTAATATTATCATTATTAATATCTGAAAGAGCAGGCAAGAATTACACTCATCTCTCTTGGTATTAACAAGTTGAATTATTCAAACTAACTCTGGGCATAATGGACATTTGAAACAAAATTACTAAGAAAGTGAGGTTTTTTGATGAAATGAAAGGCCATTTTTACAGAAGGGGCTGCAAGTGCAAAAAGAAAAAATGTACTTGTGGTTCCAAGTGGGCTTTTATGGTTGATATCGGAATTGATCCAGTAACCGGGAAACGCAAACAAAAGGGAAAAGGGGGTTTTAAGACTAAGCAAGAAGCTGAAGCAGCTGCTGCCGCTCTTATTCATGAGGTAGAAGAAGGAATGTATGTGGAAGAAACCCATCAAACATTCAGTGACTTTTCAAAAGAGTGGCTTACCGTCTATCGAGATTCAAAAGATGTGAAACCGGGGACAATTCGTGTCAGACTGCATGAAATAGGCAAATTGATGCCCTATTTTGCTCAGTTAAAATTAAGGGATATAACACGGAAGAGATATCAGGATGCTTTAAATGATTTAAAAGGACAAGGTTATTCTGATAGCACAATGGATGGGATACATCGAACCGGAAGAATGATTTTTCGAAAAGCACTGGAACTAGAGATAATTAAAAAAAATCCAACAGAGTATGCCTATCTTAAAAAGGATAAGAAAACCATTGAGCAATTGGAGGAAGAAGAAGTTCCAAAATACCTTGAAAAAGAAGAACTTGCTCTGTTTCTTAAAACCGCGAGGGAACAGGGGCTTGAATTAGACTACTTGATATTCCTTATTCTGTCATACACCGGAATCAGGGTAGGAGAATTAGTTGCTCTTAAATGGAAAGATGTTGATTTTAAAAACCATACGATCAGCATAACCAAAACGTATTACAATCCAAATAATAATACTCTGGAATATCAGCTAGTCACACCAAAAACCAGAAAATCACGACGAAAAATCATTGTGGATGAAGAAGTGATACATGAATTGAAGAAACATAAAAATGTTCAAGAGGAAGTCATCAAACGGTTAGGGGATGCTTACCATAATGAAGACTTTATCTTTGCCAAAATAGAACGGCAATTTGGATATCCCATTGTCATAAAAACCGTTCAAAACAGAATGGCGAGGCTGCTTAGGATTGCAGAACTAAATTCTGAGTTAACACCACATTCATTAAGGCATACGCATACATCACTTCTTGCCGAAGCTGGTGTCTCACTCGAACAGATTATGGACAGACTTGGACATTCCGATGATCAAATCACGAAAAATGTTTATCTCCATGTAACCCAAGAAATGAAAAAAGAAGCTTCCCACAAGTTTGCTCAACTCATGAGAAGCCTCGATTAAAATCCTCTATGTTAACAAAATGTTAACATCACACTCTCATCTTACATAAAACCCAGTTATATCAAGGGTTGGAGGCACTTATTACATCATGCCGCCCATTCCGCCCATGCCACTCATATCAGGCATAGCTGGGCCAGCTGGTTCTGGAATGTCAGCTACTACTGCTTCAGTAGTTAAGAATAGAGCAGCTACAGATGCAGCGTTTTGAAGAGCTGAACGAGTTACTTTTGCAGGGTCTACTACACCAGCTTCAATCATATTTACCCATTCACCGTTAGCAGCATTGAAACCAATACCTGTTTCTTCGCGTTTTAAGCGGTCAACGATAATTGAACCTTCAAGACCTGCGTTGTTAGCAATTTGACGTACTGGTTCTTCTAAAGCACGTAATACGATACGTACACCAGTAGCAACGTCACCTTCAACTGTATCAAGTACTTTTTCAACTGCTCCGTATACGTTAAGAAGTGCAGTACCACCACCTGATACAATACCTTCTTCAACAGCAGCACGAGTAGAGTTTAATGCATCTTCAATACGAAGTTTACGTTCTTTTAATTCTGTTTCTGTTGCAGCACCAACTTTGATTACTGCTACACCGCCAGCTAATTTAGCAAGACGCTCTTGTAATTTTTCTTTATCGAATTCAGAAGTAGTTTCAGCAATTTGAGAACGGATTTGGTTAACACGAGCTTCGATTGCATCGCTATTTCCTGCACCTTCTACAATTGTTGTGTAATCTTTAGAAACTACTACTTTAGCAGCATGACCTAAAGAACTTACATCAGCTGTTTTTAACTCTAAGCCAAGTTCTGAAGTAATTACTTGACCACCAGTTAGAATCGCAATATCTTCTAACATTGCTTTACGACGATCACCGAAGCCAGGAGCTTTTACAGCAACTACGTTAAATGTACCGCGAAGTTTATTTAAGATTAAAGTAGTAAGAGCTTCACCTTCGATATCTTCAGCAATGATTAATAATGGACGGCTTTGTTGAACAACTTGTTCAAGTAATGGAAGAATTTCTTGGATGCTTGAAACTTTTTTATCAGTAATTAAAATGTATGGATTTTCTAACACAGCTTCCATTTTATCTGTATCAGTTACCATATAGTGAGATACATAACCGCGATCGAATTGCATACCTTCTACTACATCAAGTTCTGTAGTGAAGCCTTTAGATTCTTCAATTGTAATAACACCGTCAGTACCAACACGTTCCATCGCATCAGCAATGTACTCGCCTACTTCTTCATCAGCAGCAGAAATTGCAGCAACTTGTGCAATCGCTTCTTTGTTTTCTACAGGACGAGAAATTGCTTGTAATTCTTCAATTGCTGCAGCAACAGCTTTGTCCATACCTTTACGAATACCTACTGGGTTTGCACCAGCTGTTACGTTTTTAAGACCTTCACGAATCATCGCTTGTGCTAGAACAGTTGCAGTTGTTGTACCGTCACCAGCGATTTCATTTGTTTTTGAAGCAACTTCAGCAACAAGTTTTGCACCCATGTTTTCATATGGGTTTTCAAGTTCGATTTCTTTTGCAATTGTTACACCATCATTTGTAATTAATGGAGAACCGAATTTTTTTTCTAAAACTACATTACGACCTTTTGGACCTAAAGTTACTTTTACTGCGTTTGCTAATTTATCAACACCTTGTAGCATAAGCGTACGAGCTTCTTCTGAGAATTTAATATCTTTTGCCATTTTGCTTACCTCCAAATTTTATATTCTATTCAAAAATCAGTAGTAGCATGTGAGCGCCAAACAATTCATAGTATGTAGAGGCGCTCATTACTTAAGATTTACATTTCATCAATTTTAGCCGATAACAGCTAATACATCACTTTCACGGAGAATTAAATATTCTTTACCTTCATATTTCACTTCTGTGCCTGAATATTTAGAGAAGATGATAAGATCGCCTTCTTTTACATCAAGCTCGACACGTGTGCCGTTATCTAGTACACGACCTGTTCCCACAGCAACAACTTTACCCTCTTGTGGTTTTTCTTTTGCTGAATCTGGAAGTACAATTCCGAATTGTGATTTTTCTTCCACCTCAACTAGTTCGATAATGATACGATCACCTAATGGTCTTAACAAGTGAAACAACCTCCTACAAATTTTAGTTTGTATATCTTTATTAGCACTCTCTTCATACGAGTGCTAACACAATTATTATAATAATGAATTCATTTTACTTTTGCAAGTCAGAAACATAAAAATTTTTGTTTTAATTTCCATATTCATCTACAATATATATGGAGGCTTTTATCAAATCACCTGTGATAGTTTAGCTATTTATTCTATGTTTTAAACTCTATTTTATATTCTATGTTTCAAACTCTATTTTTAGAAAGAGGGATTTTTTCTATTGAGTACGACTACTAAGTTCCAAACACAAAAAACCGCATTTTATGTATTGATTACTTACGTTCTTTTTCAACTATCAGCCTTTATACTATTTATTCCACCTATAAGGAGTTTTTTCCTTCAATTTATAAACAAAGATGGTATTGAAGCGGGCATTGCCTTAGCTGGTTGGTGGTCTGCTATTACGGCGATTATTACATTTATAATTTGTTTAATATTAATAAATAAAAATAAAAACTTTTGGAATATCTTTAAAGGGGAAAAGGCATCGATACCTGTTTCAATAGGTTGGGGAATTATTGGATTTTTCCTTGTTTATCTCGGACAATCAATTGGAGCAATGATTGAATTAGCCCTTGGTATTGATTACGGCTCTGAAAATACAGAAACCATTATGCGTGTAACGGAAATTGCACCGATTATGATTGTTGCCACTGTATTTTTTGGTCCAATATTAGAAGAATTTGTTTTCCGCCGTGTTGTATTCGGATCACTTATACAAACTCAAAACTTTTGGGTTGCGAGTATCGTTAGTGCAATTGCTTTTGCAGTAATTCATCTAGATTTTACACATATTATTCTTTATACTATTTGCGGTTTTATCTTTGCATTTCTTTATTATAAAACACGGAGATTACTTACTTCGATTATTGCTCATATGATGTTAAACGGTTTTGTTACATTGGTTCAATTAAATGCAGATAAGCTTCAGCAACTTATAGATCAAGTACCAAAATAAACAAAAAGCCTATTTTCGAACAATTCATTTCGAAAATAGGCTTAATTTTTTATTGTTGATTCGTCATCTCTTCAATTTGTCGTCGCTGCTCAGCTAATAATGCCTCTACTTGCTGCTTCTGTTCTTCTTCTTTTTCCTCTTGTATACGTTTCGCTTCTGCTATTTCATATTTTTTATAACCAATTCGTGCAATAACAATACTAACTTCATATAAAATGAAGAGTGGAATTGCTATAAGTAAATTGGAAATAAGATCTGGCGGCGCTAGTAATACCGCTAATACAAATAATACAAAATACGAATATTTACGGAATTTCACCATTAATTTTGGATTTAAAAGACCTATCCGTGCTAAAAATAGCGTTACTACCGGCAATTGAAAAATCAATCCAAATGGAACGACGAGTTTAAATAAGAAAGAGAAGTATTCATTTATACCAATTGTTTGCTGAATTTCAAGATCACTTGATAATTTCATCATGAAATTCATAACATTTGGAAACAAAATGAAATAACCAAATGCTAGTCCACCAATAAACAATAAAAATGCATATGGAATATACTTTAACGTGGCTTTACGCTCAGTTTCATGTAGTCCTGGCGTAATAAATGCCCATAGCTGATATAGAATAATAGGAGACGTTATAATTAACGCAACAATAAAGGTTACCTCTAAATAAACCGTTAATGGATCACCTACGTTAAAGGCATTTAACGTTAGATGCTGCTCATGCTCCCCAGTATGTTGAATAAACTTTATAATTGGTTCTGCTACATAAAAGCTCCCCACTAATGCAAGAACAAAGAAAATCGCACAAATAAATAAACGTTTTCTTAACTCTTCTATATGTTCAATAACAGTGAGTTCTTTTGGATTCATAATAAGTGACATCCTTAACTTACTTGTTTTCTTTATCTTTATCTAAATCTTTATGTTCAATGACAGTTTTTTTAGTATCCTCATCATCGATTAATCCGCTTGTACCTTTTTTAAATTCGCGAAGTGTTGAACCTAAAGCCTTTCCTAGCTCAGGTAATTTTTTTGGTCCGAAAATTAATAAAGCAACAACACCAATAATAACTAGGCTTACTGGTCCAATGGCATTTAAATGCACAACCATGATAGCCACCTCCTCTAATAATATGTACATTTTATCGTATCTTGTCGCAATTTGCTAATTATATATTGTGAATTCTTTTCGTCAATCACTATTTCGAATTAAATAGATTAACGCTTCTAATTCCACCGATAAATCAATATTCATTATTTTCATCGAATCGGGTACATTTAGTCGTACTGGAGTGAAGTTTAATATTCCTTTAGCCTCAATGGCAACCAAACGATCTGCCATCACTTGAGCAGAACGAGATGAAACAGTTAAAATGGCCATTTCCGCATTATATTCATGATACATTTCTTCTAACCGATCCGGATGGTAAACTGGAATACCATTTACTACTTCACCATCATGAGGTGCTTTCGGGTCAAATGCTACAACAATTCTTGTATTATGGTTCTTTTGAAAATTATATTTTAAAAATGCATTTCCTAAATTCCCTACACCTATTAATGCAACATTCGCTCCTTCATCCTGGTCTAATGTTTGTCTAAAAAATTCAAGCAAATAAAGAACATCATAACCATATCCCTTTTTACCAAGCGCTCCAAAATAGGAAAAATCCCTTCTAATCGTTGCAGAATCTATTTTCATTGCTTCACTAAGTTCCTGTGAAGATATTCTTCTTTTCCCTTCATTTGCGAAGTTTTGCAAAAAACGATAATAAAGAGGGAGTCTTTTTGTTGTTGCTTGTGGAATTTTTATCTCTTGTTTCACACAACCACCCCTGTAATCAAATGGAAATCGTTTTCATCTTACTAAACAAGTACAAATAAGTAAAGCATCCGATTGCGTACAATTTCACCATCCAGTACACTAATGATAGTGAACTGAGGTGTAAAAATGATTGTATTACAAGTAAATCAATTATATAAATCTTTTGTGACAAATGAAATTTTAAGTGGTGTAAAGCTAGAAGTTCAGCATCGAGATCGCGTTGCACTAGTTGGGCGTAACGGAGCAGGAAAATCCACATTACTTAAAATTATTGCTGGTCAAATGTCGTATGATTCTGGTGAAATTATTATCCCTAAAGATGTAAAAATAGGCTATTTAGAACAACATACTGGTTTAGAATCAACTTTGTCTATTTGGGATGAAATGATGACTATATTTAATCCGTTACGGGAACAAGAAAAAAAATTACGTGACCTGGAACTTCGAATGGCCGATTCAACAGTTTATGAAAATCAAGAATTGTATAACCGTATAATTGTGGAATACGATCAGTTACAGCATGATTTTAAAGATGCTGGTGGCTATCAATATGAAGCCGATACTCGTTCCGTTCTCCATGGAATGCAATTTTACCAAGACGATTATAACAAACCAATCGCTTCTTTATCAGGAGGACAACGCACTCGTTTAGCACTGGCTAAACTTCTTTTAAGTAAGCCTGATTTGCTTATTTTGGATGAGCCAACCAATCATTTAGATATCAAAACATTAAGCTGGCTTGAAAATTATTTAAAGGGTTATGATGGTGCAATATTAATCGTTTCTCATGACCGTTACTTTTTAGATCAAGTTGTTTCAATCGTGTATGAAGTATCAAGAACCCATGTAACAAAATACGTTGGAAACTACAGTGCTTATCTAGATGAAAAAGCAAAAAATTACGAACGCGATTTAAAAATGTATGAACGCCAGCAGGATGAAAAAGCAAAATTAGAGGCATTTATACAAAAAAATATTGCCCGCGCCTCTACAACAAAAATGGCCCAAAGCCGTCGTAAAATGCTTGAACGTACAGAATGGATGGATTCACCTGATGGCAATGAACGTTCAGCTAATTTCGGCTTTACGATTGAACGTCAGAGCGGTAATGATGTACTTTCAATTGATGATTTAACAATCGGCTATAAAGGTAAAACTATTTCACAAAACATTTCAATGAGAATTTTCCGCGAAGATCGTATTGCTTTAGTTGGTCCAAATGGAGTTGGTAAATCTACTCTATTAAAGACCATTGTTAAAGATTTACCTATTCTATCCGGAGATATTCGTTATGGGGCAAATGTGCAAATTGGATATTACGATCAAGAGCAAGCGAAATTAACAGGGAATAAATCAGTGCTACAAGAACTTTGGGATGAATGGCCATTAATGAATGAAAAAGATATTCGTACGATACTTGGTCGCTTTTTATTTAGCGGTGATGATGTTTCGAAGCCTGTAAATTCATTATCAGGTGGAGAAAAGGCACGTTTAGCATTAGCCAAATTGATGATGCAAAAAGCAAATTTACTTGTGCTTGATGAGCCAACAAACCATCTTGATTTAGATAGTAAAGAAATATTGGAAAATGCACTTATCGATTATCCAGGAACATTACTATTCGTTTCCCATGATCGATATTTCATTAATCGAATTGCAACAAAAGTGATTGAATTATCTAAGACAGGTTCTTTTGAATACTTAGGAGACTATGATTACTATTTGGAGAAAAAACAAGAGCTTGAGGAATTAGCACAAATGAAGGCTGCCTCTTCCCAAGTAGTTGAATTATCCACATCTTCAAAAACAGCAGCTACTTCTAAAATTGATAAAGATGCGAAAAAACGCGAACGCCAAATTCGACGAGCAATTGAAGAACTTGAAAAGAGAATGGCTGATTTGTCCGAGCAAATTGTTGTGATTGAAGAGAAACTTTGCGATCCGGAATTTTTCAAGGACCACGAAAAAGTAATGCAGCTACAAACCGAGCTTAACTCAGCTAAGTCAGAACACGATGATATCGAAATACAATGGCTCGAGTTAAATGAAGAACTTGAAAGCTTAAATTTATAATATAGAACAAGGGGGTGCCGTAATAATTTTGGGCATCCCCTCTTTTTGCTTTGTAAATAATTAATTAATTCTGTGGTGGACAAGTCCATCTTAGTTGAATTTTATTTGTACCGAAAGTGAAGCGTTAAGTACAATGTTGACGTCTTAAAATGGCTTTTCAGACGCCTTAAAGTATCCAAATACCTAACTTTACGTCAGTTATTCGCCACATAGATGTGTAGTCGTAATACTATTTTAATCAACTATATTATTCTCAACTATCTTACATATATCTTGGTCAATAGACAAATTTCGATAAAATATTTCCACATTTTTATACACATCATCATATTAGTCATATCAACATATCAACACACTTTTCCACATTATCCACAAAATCATTTCGAATTGTTCACACCTTTTTGTGTAAAAGCTAACACAACATATAGGTTTACCACAAGTTACCCACAACTTATCCACAATTTGTGCATAAGTACGGATGTTCGCCTTGACAATCCACTGAAAATATTGTTAAACCTGTGGATAAGTTTTCAGAAAAATTATACAAAAATTAAATTGATAAATAACTGAAGAAGTATTTGCGTAAAATAAGGAAAAAGCTGCTTTTCATTTCCATAAAAAAACTGTCTCCAACTAATTGAAGACAGCAACTATTTCTATATCCAACTTTTTAATTCTTTACCTGGTAGTCCATTCATAGATAAGTCTCCACGAACACCTGCATCATACATATAGGTAGCAGCGGCACCTATCATAGCAGCATTATCTGTACAAAGCTTTAACGGTGGTACTGTAAATGGAATATTTTCCTCTTTAAAAGCTTGTTCTAAGCTTGTTCTCAAACCTTTATTGGCAGATACCCCACCAGCTGCTATAACTTGTCTTACTTGAAATTCCCGTGCTGCTCTGACGGTTTTTGTCGTCAATACTTCCACGACACTCTCTTGAAAACCTTTCGCTACATGTTCTGGAATTATTTCTTCTCCTCGTTGATCCATATTGTGCTTATAATTAATCACTGCCGATTTTAATCCACTAAAACTAAAATCATAGGAATCATCAAGCCATGCACGAGGAAATTCAACAGCCTGATCCGATTCATGTGCCATTCGGTCAATATGAGGACCACCTGGATACGGCATGTTTAAAACACGTGCTACTTTATCATATGCTTCACCAGCGGCATCATCTCGCGTTTCTCCAATGACTTCAAAACTACCATGTTCTTTCATTAATACTAATTCCGTATGTCCTCCAGAAACAACTAATGCTAATAAAGGAAATTGCATTGGTTGTACAAGAGCATTTGCATAAATATGTCCTGCTATATGGTGCACCCCAATGATTGGTAAACCATGGGCAAAGGCAAATGCTTTAGCTGCATTAATACCTATTAACAACGCACCAACTAATCCAGGACCTTCCGTAACCGCTACTGCAGTTAAATCTGCTGGCTCCATATTGGCCTTTTGCAGTGCTTCTTCAATTACTATTGTAATTTGTTCCACATGATGACGTGATGCAATCTCTGGTACTACACCCCCAAATCTTTTTTGACTTTCAATTTGAGATGCGACAACATTTGAAATAATTTCTGAGCCATTTCGAATAATAGCAGCTGCTGTTTCATCACAGCTCGTCTCAATTGCTAATATAATACGATCATTCATTTAAGTTCACCCACATTACAAGAGCATCCTCTTGATTATCTTTATAATATCCTTTCCTTATACCGCCCTCTTGGAAACCTAGTTTGCGGTAAAGGTTTTTTGCCACTATATTTGATACACGCACTTCTAAACTCATGACATCTGCCCCATGCTTTCGCGCGATGTTCATTGCTTCACGCATTAAACCTTCTCCAATTTTTTGACCCCGAGCAGTTTCTGTTACAGCGACATTTGTAATTTGTGCCGAATCAATAACAAGCCACATACCACAAAATCCAATAATATTACCGTTATCATCTTCAGCTACAACATAGTAAGCAAAATTATTCTCTCTCATTTCATAATGAAAGGAATCGAGCGTCCACGGTGTTGGAAATGAGGCAACTTCAATAGCATGAACTGCCTCTACATCATCTGGCGTCATTCTCCGATAAAGTACCATATCATTGATTTCCTTTCTTTTGTTCCTTTACCCAATTTGCCTCTGCCTGCGCAATTCGATGATATTTTGGAACAAAAGTATGCACTTCATCATGGCTTAGTAACGGTTGTTCTACAGCTAACTCAATTAACTTTGATGCTCTAGGCAACTGAAGAGAAGCTGGAGCAAAAAATGCATTGTCTCCTAAATAATCTACTATTTTTTCTTTAAAGTTTACTACATCGATTCCTACAAACATTACCCGTTCATTCATTTTCTTTAATTGTGTTAATATCGCTTCAATAGAATCGTGATGCTCTTCAATTACAGTTTCTAAATTTTTTCCATGATATGCAGCTGCATATACATTTTGTCTGCGGGCATCAAATAAGGAGCAAATTATTCCGTTAAATAGTTCAGCATTGGCAGCAAGTACTTTTAGACTTGAGATTCCTACTAAAGGCTTTTTTAAAGTCCAAGCAAGTGTTTTCGCTACTGTAACGCCAATTCTAATACCAGTATAGGAACCTGGCCCTTCTGATACTGCAATGGCATCGATTTCAGCTGATTTTATATTCACTTTCTTTAAAAGCTCCTCAATCGTTGGCATTGCTGTTAAAGAATGCGTTAATTTTAAATTTTGTACTACTTCTGCGAGTACTTGTCCATCTTTTACTACTGCAACCGACAATGGCGAATTTGAAGTTTCTATCCCTAACCAAATCATTTAAAATAACTCCTCACACAATCGTTCATAACGTTTCCCGATTGGTTTTAATACAAATTTTCTTTTATTATCATCAATACGATAAATTTCAATCGCTAATCGTTCTTCAGGCAAATCTTCTTCAATTAAATGTGCCCATTCTACAACTGTAACTGCATCACCATAAAAGATTTCATCCCAACCAAGATCCTCATCAGTATCAGATAGACGATAAACATCCAGATGATTAAGTGGTAGCCTACCCTCATACTGCTTCATAATTGTAAAAGTAGGGCTATTTACTGTTCTTGTAATCCCTAAAGCTTTTGCCAATGCCTGTGTAAATGTCGTTTTACCTGCACCAAGATCCCCTTCTAAAGTAATCGTATCCTGTGGCTCAAGTAAATCAGCTATATTTTTTGCGAAGCTTCGTGTTTCTTCTAAGGACGTTATTTCTTTTTCAAATTTCATTTCTTCTTATCCTCTCACAATCACATTACCTTAAGTTTACCTAAACAATGTTAAATGTTCAAAGTGTATTACTTAATCTGAATAAAATAAAGCACATCTCTTTATAATGCTTCAGAGATGTGCCAATTCCCAATCTCTAACGTGTAGAATAGCCACGTTTTTCGTATATTTTTTTATCAATTAATTTATCATCCTTAAAATGAATTTCATACCCTTGCGTCATTAAGATTTCATCTTTCCATTGAAATACATTGTCAGAAACCTGCTCTCCCCCTCCCTTTGCTATTTTAACAACGTCCATGTATGACATTCCATGTTTAAGTTGTGCGAATTCTTCTTCATTCATATATTTTTGCCAATAATAAGCATTAGTATCTTCAATATTGTGAATCTTGTTAACTTCATAGAAATGCTGATAAATTAAGACGATGATCGCAGCTATAACTATAAAAATAAGGGCTAATATGTTTCTCCGATATCGTTTTTTCAAAAGAATCACCTCTAAAAATGACATACTACCACTATATTTATGTAGACTTATAATCATGTGACTTTACTCTTTCTTCGATATTTTATAATTGAGGTGATTTCGAATAGATATTGAGGAGTTTTTAGAAGCAATTTTGTAGGATTTTACATAAAAGGGTTAATTAAAAAATCAAAAAAGTCCTTATAAAGACTATGCTTTATAAGGACTTATATTTATTAGTATGGCGGTCCCGACCGGGATCGAACCGGCGATCTCCTGCGTGACAGGCAGGCATGTTAACCGCTACACCACGGGACCACGTCTATCAGACATCTAATAATATATCATTTTTTAGATGATTTTACAATATTTTAATCAAACAAAAATACTTTTTTGTAAAGTTGTTTATAAGTAATTGCTGCTGCTTTGAAATTTCAATATTACAGGTGTGCTCACGTACTTTGTACGCTGCGCTCTGCTCTTCCTTGATTTCTTAGACTCCTCGGTTCTCGCGTTTCTCGATTCATTTTTATTTATAATTTCGGTCCTTTGTCAAATGTTGGGGTAACACTTGAGAGAACAAGAGAATTTGAGTATAAGATTAACTTTTCCTGCCCATCCAACATGCAACCCCTATTTTTCTATACATGTGACCTAATAATATTTTTGCTTTAAAGTGCTCGTATTTGCGGAATCCATAAGCATTTCGCTTGAGCACTTTTGTAAGTAGGTTTTTATTGTCTGTAGTCTACGATTCGGTAAGATATCT
>JAEXYZ010000081.1 GCA_023405135.1 Bacillota bacterium
TGATTGAACCAGATGAAGCGCTCTATGTGATGGATCGAGGCTATGCAGAGAAAACAAAGATGGGTGGCTGGCTCGAAAAGGGAATCCATTTTCTTGTCAGAATAAAAAAATCGTTTCGTATAGAAACATAAAGAGCGTATACACCAGAACTTCCAAATGTTACACGTCATGAAATGGTCTCTATAAAAACACGACCAGAACGACTGAAATTAATCACGTATGGAGTACTTGAAATACTAAGGATTTTGAAAAAGCCAAACAAAAATAGTTGGCAATTTTTTAAAACAATACGCCAATATTTAATGGATCCATGGACGAAAATTGAGAAAGAATTTAATAGGATATTAAAACCAAGCAAAGGAAGGCAAAAGATTCCTATTAAAAATAAGAAGAAAACCAACTTCGGTTTTGAAAGGGCAATTGTTAGTCCAATATCCAAAGAACATTTTATGAAAAAATAGAATATGGTAAAAAAAGGGGACTGATACATTTATGACACCCGCTCCCTTTTTTAAAAAATCTTCGGAAAGATTACTGTAAAATAATGTATTAATTACATTTTAATTCAATTCATGCAACACTAGTGGGTACGTATTTAGGACTCATTTAAAAAAGGAAAAGCTTAGGCTCTTCCTTCTTTTTCATCTTTTAGTTGCTTCAAAAAGTCTTGCATAAATGCATGTCTTGCCTCAGCCATTTGTTTTCCTTTTTCAGTTGTCATTAAGTCTTTTAAAAGTAATAGCTTTTCATAGAAATGTGTGACTGAAGCAGTGCTTTTAGTGCGGTAGTCTTCTTCCGACATTTGTACGCGAACTTCTTCATCATCATCATAAAGCTTTCTTCCCTTTGCACCACCGTAAGCAAAAGTCCGAGCAATTCCTACTGCTCCAATTGCATCTAATCTGTCTGCATCTCTTACGATTTTAGCTTCGATTGTTTTAGCAGGAAGCTCATTACCACCATTAAATGAAACACTCGCAATAATATCGCGAATATGTATTTTTTTCTCTTCAGCAATGTTTAATGAATCAATTAAACGATTTTCATTATCTTTGCTATCTGTATACTTTTTATCACTAACATCGTGTAATAAAACTGCAAGACGAACTACTTCTTTATCAGCAGTTGGCTCGGTTTCCAAAATTGCCTCTGCATTTTGTAAAACCCGTTCGATATGTTGAAAATCATGGCTTGCATCGAAATTTTCGTAAATCTTTTTCACAGATTCTTTAACTTCATTTATCATATTATTATCATCTCCTAATGCCATTATATACGAAATACTACAATACTTCGTTAATCAAAGTTCTCTTTCATGAAAACTTATTTTCAAGATTTGTATTATATTTGGACTAGCCACAATAAGATAATAGTAAAACTAATTTGAGAGGAGTACATAAACTGTATAAAAGTGAATTTGGAGCGTTTATTATTCGGGTTGTTCTAGGGAGTATCTTTTTACTTCATGGATTAGCAAAGTTTCAAGAAGGAATTGGGGAAACCGTAAAAAGATTTGAAAGTTACAACATTCCCTATGCTGGGTATGCTTCTTTTGGCGTTGCAGGAATCGAGTTGCTTGGAGGATTCTTTTTAATTATCGGTTTTTCAGTCCGTTTTGTATCCGCTTTAATGATCATCATCATGACTGTCGCAATTGCTACAGTGAAATTTGATGAAGGCTTTTTAAATGGTTATGAATACAATGTTGCATTACTTGCGATGTCTTCATACTTAATGTTTGCAGGTAGCCGCTTACTTGCACTTGATAAACTTTTTGTTGCAGATCCAAAGAAAAAATCAAAAATAGAATTTAGGCGGAGTTATTAAAAAAAGTAAGGGCCCTTCAAAAGTAACGTATCAGAAGGTCCCTTGCTCATTTTTATTGTTTCACTAACTCCAATGCAACTGGAACGAATTCCTCAACTGGTTTTCCGTTTAAATAATCCATTGCCGTTTTAATAGCTGCTTTCCCAATTTCCTCAGGTTTTTGCGCAACTGTTGCTGCCATTTTACCTTGCTCGATTTTTGCTAATGCATCATCTGTTGCATCAAAGCCGATGACGATAATATTTTTATTTGCTGCTTCGATTGCTTCAAGAGCACCTAAAGCCATCTCATCATTTTGTGCAAAGACTGCTTGAATTTCTGGGTTTGCTTGTAACATATTTTCCATAACTGTTAAGCCTTCACTACGGTCAAAATTAGCAGTTAAACTAGATACTAAATCAACTTTACCTTCAACCGCTTTTAAGAAGCCTTCACCACGATCTCGTGCAGCAGAAGAACCTGCAACCCCTTCTAACATCGCAACTTTTGCTCCTTCACCAGCTAGCTCTAATAAATATTCACCAGCTAATTGGCCACCTGCTACATTATCAGATGCAATATGTGATACAACTTCTCCACTTTCAGCTGAACGGTCAACGGTAATTACAGGAATCCCTGCTGCATTTGCTGATTCAACAGTAGAACCAATAGCTGCTGAATCTACTGGGTTGATTAAAATAATATCAACACCTTGTTGAATTAAATCCTCTACGTCCGAAGCTTGTTTAGACGCATCATCTTGTGCATCTACAATTGAAATTTGTGCTCCTAATTCCTTTGCATTTGCTTCTGCTCCATCACTTAACGTAACGAAAAATGGATTGTTTAAAGTAGAAATAGAGAATCCAATTTTAAATGACGTTTTTTCCCCAACCGAACCTTCTGAAGAATTTTCTAAAAAAGGCGATTCCATTGAACATGCACAAAGGATAATTGTCATCAATGCTGCTACGAACAATAAAGTAAGCTTTTTCATATAAAGTACTCCTTACGCTGATTTTTTACGATCCATTAATACTGCTAATAAAATTACGATACCTTTTACAACTTGTTGCCAGAATGAAGATACACCAATTAAATTCATACCATTATTTAAAACACCAATAATTAATGCACCAATCAATGTTCCAAAAATCCAACCTTTACCACCGTTTAAGCTTGTACCACCTAACACTACTGCTGCAATGGCATCTAACTCATAAGATTCCCCGGCAGTTGGTTGAGCTGAATTTAAACGAGAAGTCAAAATAAGTGCAGATAATGCTGCAAAAAATCCTGTAATCGCATAAACAGCGATTTTTACTCGATCCGTATTAATACCTGATAATTTGGCTGCTTCTTCGTTTCCTCCAACAGCATATACACGGCGTCCAAATGTTGTTTTTTGTAAAATAAAATATAAAATGAAAAACGCAATTATCATCGTTACAACAGGAACTGGGAACCCTAAAAAGTATCCTTTCCCGAATAATTGAAATGAATAATGATCACCTAAACCTGAAATTGGGCGACCTTCTGTAAATACTAATGTTAAACCACGGTAAATTGTCATTGTTGCAAGAGTTGCAATAAATGGAGCAACCTTACCTTTCGTAATTACAACTCCATTAATCGCACCTAATATTAATCCAATAATTAACGCAATCCCCATTGTTAAAAATGGATCCATACCGCTAGCTAGTAAACTAGCAGCAATGGCACCAGTCAATGCTAAAGTTGACCCAACAGACAAGTCGATTCCACCTGTTAAAATAACGAACGTCATACCAAAGGCAATAATTGCACTAATCGAAACTTGTCGTAGTACATTAAATATATTGGCAATTGATAAGAAGCTTGGGTTTAATATTGAAACAATAATAATAAGTAAAAGTAAACCAAATAATGGTCCAAGTTTAGATAACATTTCTTTTGATTTATGATTAGACAAGTTGCTCTCCTCCTGTTGCATAATGCATAATGATTTCTTGTGTCATCTGCTCTTTGTTGACTTCACCTGTTAGCTTTCCTTCTTGCATAACGATTACTCGATCAGCAATACCAATGACTTCTGGCAACTCAGATGAAATCACTAAAATCGCAACACCTGCTTCTGCTAACTGATTAATAATATGATAGATTTCTTTTTTCGCACCTATATCGACACCGCGCGTTGGTTCATCTAAAATTAAAATTTCAGGCTCAGTCCCTAACCATTTAGCAATAACGACCTTTTGTTGGTTCCCACCGCTTAATGATTTGGCACTTTGCTCTGGACTCGATGTACGAATTTTCAGCTCTTCAATATATTTTTTCACTATCGAAGTTTCTTTTTCTTTATTCAACACGCCAGATGATGAACATTTATCTAGATTCGCTAGTGCGATGTTTTCTTTAATTGAAAAATCTAGTACTAATCCTTGGGTTTTGCGATCCTCTGTAACAAAGCCAATTCGATGATTCATTGCATCAATTGGCGATTTAATCGTAACTTTTTTCCCGTCAATGAAAATTTCTCCACTGCTCGCTTTACGATAGCCGAAAATCGTTTGTGCCACCTCTGTACGTCCTGCCCCCATTAAACCAGCAACAGCAAGCACCTCTCCTTTTTTCAAAGAGAATGAAATATCTTTGAATACTCCGTTTACAGTAAGATTTCGCACTTCTAGCTTTGTGTCGCCAATTTGACAATTTCGCTCTGGAAAACGTTCCCCTAGCTCACGTCCAACCATCATTGCGACGATTTCATCAAAATTTGTTTCAGGAATGTTACGCACACCAATAAAACCGCCATCTCGTAAAATCGTTATTCGATCACAAATGGCGAAAATTTCTTCCATGCGATGGGAAATGTAAACAAAGGAAATGCCTTTTGCTTTTAATTCACGTATTGTTTTGAATAACGTTTCGATTTCACGATCAGTTAAAGCTGCAGTTGGTTCATCCATGACGATATATTTTGCATCACTTGCAATAGCTTTCGCAATCTCAATAATTTGTTGTTTCCCAACGGATAAATCACCTGTACGCGTACGTGGATTAACATCTAACCCTAATTTTGAAAGAAGTTTAGCTGCTTCTTTTTCCATTTGACGTGTTTTTAAAATTCCTGTTTTGCCATATGTCAGTTCTTTCCCTAAAAACAAATTTTGCGCAACCGTCAAATCTGGCAAAATATTTAATTCTTGATGGATAACGATAATTCCATATTTTTCAGCATCTTTTGGTGATTTGAAATGAACGACCTGTCCATCTACTTTCACTTCCCCAGCGTCTTTTGTATAAATTCCGCTTAAAATTTTCATCATTGTCGATTTTCCAGCGCCATTTTCACCCATCAATGCATGAATTTCACCATCAGCTAAGTCAAATTGCACATTATCTAAAACGACATTGCCACTAAATGACTTCGAAATACCTTTCATTTCGATCATACGATTCACCTACTTTTTTGTTTTTCTTAGAAGTTTGCAATTTCATTAAAAAATAACGCCACATTGTAAAATAACATTTGCATATGGTGTCGTTTCACCTGTTCGAATAATTAACTTCGCCTCTTTTGTTAGCGTCTTAAACTGCTCATGAGAAACATATGAAATTGTTGATATTTTAGTAGATAATTCTTTTGCAATCTTCTCATTGTTTGTTGTTACTTCTTCAGCGACAATTGCAGCTTCTACAACTAAATCATCTAACACAACATTTAAAATTGTCGTAAATGCTGGCTCCCCAAGTTTATAAGCTAAATCGATACACGGCACATGATCTGGAATTGGTAAACCACAATCTGCTATAACAATTCGATCAGTATGACCTAATTTAGCAAAACGTCCTGCTAATTCTCTATTTAAAATTCCTTGCTTTTTCATTTTGTTTTCTCCAAACGTGCCGTCACTTCATTTCGCGATGGCATACCACCTTGTGCGCCGAACTTTTCAACTGAAAGGGATGCAGCAATATTCGCAAAGTGAACCGCATCATCAATTGAACTCCCTGTTGTAATTGCATGGGCAAAAGCTCCATTAAATGTGTCACCTGCACCTGTCGTATCAATGGCAGTTGTTTTAAATCCTGCAATACGCACAATTTGCGAACCATCGTAATATGCTGCACCATCGCCACCTAATGTGACGATAATTTTATTTGGATGCTGTTTTAAAACTGTTTCGTAATTAGCACCAAACATAACTTCACATTCTGTTTCATTTGGTGTCAAATAAGTGACCTTTTCAATCCATTCACGCTTGAAGTTTGCAGCTGGGGCAGGATTCAGTAGCACCGGTATTTCAAGGCCTTGGCAAACCTCTAATATATATTCAATCGTTTCCACTGGAATTTCGAGCTGTAACATAACTAGCTTGCTTTTCTTAATTGATTCGATGTTTACTTCAACGACCTCTTTAGTCACATCAAAATTCGCACCAGGTACAACGATAATTCGATTATCTTGATCATGAAGTAAAATATTTGCTATACCTGTAGAGCTATCTGTTTTTACAATATTGTCTACAAGGATGTTTTCTTTTTTTAAATTCGTATATAACTCTTCACCAAAGCTATCTTTCCCAACGGCACCAATCATTTGAACTTTACTTCCTAATCGAGCAGCTGCAACGGCTTGGTTTGCCCCTTTTCCACCAGGGATTGTTGTAAATAAATCTCCTAGTACCGTTTCTCCTTGTTTTGGGAAAATATCTGTTTGAATTGCAATATCCATATTGATACTACCGATGACTGTAATCATGTTGATGACTCCTTTCGAGTTGTCTCTCTTATGTATAATTGCGGTTCTATACATTTAGAAAAGTTTAATATGGGCTTTCCTTCAATTTGTTGGATTAACATTTCCGTTGCCGTTTCTCCTAATTGATAAATATTTTGAGCAACCGTTGTTAAACCGGGTGTCACAATTTTCCCCATTTGCGTTCCATCAAATCCAACAATTTGGAGTTGTTCTGGAACTTTTTTGCCTAAACGATGAGCTGCTTTTAATGCGCCAATTGCCGAGGCATCACTGAAGGCAAAAATGCCATTAATATTTGAGTGACTTTTTAAATAGTCAAACACAATTTGTTCTGCTGCCTCAAAATCATATGGACTTTCAATAATTTGTGTCTCGACTTCTTTCTTTTCAATAGCCTGTAAAAAGCCTTCCAGTCGAAGCTGAGTAGAAGATAATGTTGTTGGACCAGTTAAACAAAGAATCGACGTTGCTCCACTTTGAATTAAATAGTCGGTTCCAATCATTGCACCTGTTCGGTTATCTGTTGTGACAGTTGGAATATCCATATTTAACGGACGGTCAAGTGCCACCATTGGTATATTAAACAATTTATTTTGTTTGTCGCTGTCAATAATTGAAGTTAATATAATGCCCGCGACATATTTTTGTGAAAGAGTTTGCAAGTAGTGCTGCTCCTTCATTACGTTTTCATCTGAATTACAAAGAATAACTGTATAACCATATTTAAAAGCTGTGTCTTCCACTGCCCTTGCCAGCTCCGGGAAGAATGGGTTTTTAATATCTGGAATAATTAACCCGATCAAGTCTGATTGTTTCGTAGACAATGAGCGTGCCACTTCATTTGGCGTGTAATTCAATTCCTTAATCGCACTTTCAATCGCCGCGCGAGACTTTTTCCCTACGTATCCGCTTTCATTTAAATATCTAGAAACAGTGGCAACTGAAACATTCGCCTTCTTTGCTACATCGCTTATATTTGCCATTGGTCTATCACTCTCTTTTTAAGTTTATAGAGTTTATCGAATGTGGTATCGGTTACATAATAAAGCTATTTCAATGTGTAATCGGTTCCACATTAGCAAATAATAGTGTGGCATTTTTACTGTGTAATCGATTCCACATTTTTATTTATAAATTAAATACTTCAAAACATATTATAGTATGTCACAATTAATTCGTTTAGGCTATACTAAAATTTCATTTTTAAAAAATTTTTTTCAACACTCTCTAACAATAAAAATTAAAGAGCATGTTTCGTGAAAAAATGAACTGAACCCCGAATAGTGGACACTTTAAAAAAAGTGGACCTATTCGGGGTTTTTCTATTTTCATCACTAGAAATTCCCTTTATACTAACCATACGATTTAGGAACGGGAGAACACTATGAATAAAATAATTTTTAACGAACATCAACGCAGACAAATTGAAGCGAATCCAAATGTCGCTTCAGTATCTGATTGTGCCATTCAATATACAGCGGAATTTTCTCAAGATATAAGATTATCTGTTTATTTTGTTCAATTTTAATATCACTATTTTTTTTAATTTGAAAAATCATATTAAATAAAAATAATGTAGCTAATAATATTATTAAAAAGGGTATAATCGCTGCTGTAAAGGCAACTAATCCATTCATACGAACACCTCCTGTCCATTGATACCCAACCAAATTATAACAAAAATAAATAATAAATTTCTCTTAATTAAATTATAATAATTTAACACCGCACTTTAATGTTAAAATTTTGAAAAAAATCCATTTTTTATATTAATGTATGATATTATAAATTTGTAATATCTTACAAAAAAATATAAAGGAGTGAGGATTGTTAATGAATAAATTTAAAATTTTAGGATTTTTAATTGCTATGATTAGTATTTCTCTATTTACAAACACTGATTCTCAAGCAAATGCAGCTGAGATTGAAGAGGAACTAGATTCTAATGTTACATTTGACTCTAAAGGAGCATTTTATAATACAAAATTTACCATATAAAAACCAATGATAGGTACCCTATGCCACCAATAGCTCATTTTTAATCTGTTCAAGCGATGTGCCTGTGAGCGTTTCGTTGTACACAAACTCAATGATACC
>JAEXYZ010000009.1 GCA_023405135.1 Bacillota bacterium
TACAAAGTTACCCCACAACAGGTAGCTCTGCTTTCGTATTGGCTTTTTTCGGTCAATTTAAGAATAAACATATCTGATCAATAATATTCAAAGACCGAAGGGATTATTTATTTTCACAGAAAAAAGAAAATATACTTACATCCAATTAAAAAACTACCCTACATTGTAGGATAGTTTTAAAATATTAAATAAAAATCAAGAAATATTAATAATTTTTATTGAGGAATTATTCCGTTCACGCCTTTAACAAACCAATCCATCGCTAAAATTTCTTCAACAGTCATCGTTTTGCCTTCAGCTACTCGCAACTCACCATTATTATCATAAATTGGTCCAGTGAAAACTTCTAAATTGCCATCGATAATTTCTTGCTTTTTCTCATTTACTAAATCTTGAACCTCTTGTGGTACATTTTTACCAAATGGCGCAATGTCAGCTAACCCTTCTTTAATACCACCTAAATATGAATGGGTTTTCCAAGTACCATTAATCCAGCTTTGAACAACATCAACATAATAAGGACCCCAGTGGATAATCGGATTTGTAATATAAGTATCTGGTGCATATTCACTCATATCCGCATCATTCCCCATACCCCAAACACCACGTTCAGCAGCTGCTTGAATGCCTGCTGGAGAATCTTGATAGTTCGCTAATACATCAACACCTTGATCTAATAAACTAATAGCAGCTTGTCTTTCAACAGTAGGGTCGAACCATGTATTACTCCATACAACAGATACTTCTGCATCAGGGTTTACACTTTGTGCAGCTAATGTAAAGGCATTAATTGTAAAAATAACTTCTGGAATTGGGAATGCCCCAACATAACCGATTTTACCACTTTCAGATAATGAACCTGCAGCAACTCCTGATAAATAACCAGATTCATAGCCTTTTACTTGATAAGTCGCTACATTGTCCGCAGTTTTATAGCCTGTTGCATGCATGAACATTACATCAGGATACTTTTTTGCTACATTAATTGTTGAATCCATGTAACCATAGCTCGTTGTAAAAACAATATCATGATTTTGAGCAAGTTCTTCAATTACTCGTTCCGCATCAGGACCTTCTGGAATATTTTCAACAGTAGTAGAAGTAATGCCGAAAGTTTCATCTACTAATTGTCTACCTTCATCATGGGTCATTGTCCACCCACCGTCAGCAGGTACTCCAAGGTATACAAATGCGACTCTAGGTACTTTTTCTTCTGTCGTTTCAGATGGTTCTGTTTCCTCTGTTGCCGCATCTGTTTCTACTGGTTCTTCTTGAGGCTCCTCAGATGCTTGAGAACAAGCTCCTAATACAAACATTAACATTGTCAATAATGCTGCAAACAATAGTTTTTTCATTTCATTTTCCTCCTTCATCAACAGTTCTATTTATATTAAATAAATACGAAACGTGCCGTCACCTCCCTTAGTGATACAAAAACCTAGCCATTTAAAAGCGCTGCTCACGGAAATATGGCGTTCCTAAAGATTTCGGTTCAATAGAAGGTTTATTACGGTTTTTCCAACCAATAAACATTAGAACAAAGATCGTTGCTGCATATGGAATCATCTTTAAAAAATAAGATGGTATATTAAAATCAAACATTTGCATACGGAAACCTAATGAATCTAAACCTCCGAAGAAGTACGCTCCAAAAAGTGCATAGATTGGGTTCCAACGAGCAAAAATGATTAATGCAATGGCAATCCATCCTCGACCAGATGTCATGCCTTCAATCCAGTTCGGTGAATAAACCATAATCAAATAAAATCCAGCAATACCCATTAACATCGAACCAATTACGACATGAAAATAGCGATATGCGATAACAGAAATGCCCATCGCATCCGAAGTTGAAGGATTGTCACCAACTGCTTTTAAATGAAGTCCCCAAGAAGTTTTATACATGTAAATGTAAAGAATGATTGATAATCCAATACTTAGCCAAATAAAAATATCAAGCCCGGAAAAAATTTCACCGATGATTGGAATTGCTTCAAGCCAGCTCAGTTCAATTTTCGGAATGGATACAGGAATCGGAACTCCCGCAACAGACTTTCCTAAATAAGCACTTAAACCTGTTCCAAACAAAGTGACAGCTAATCCGCTGACAATTTGGTTCGCTCGCAACGTAATGCAAAGAAAGGCATGAAGCAAACCTAGTAATCCTGTTGATAGAAACACAATCAGTAATGTAAGTAACAAATTATTTGTCTGAATAAAGACAATGGCAGACATAACGGCACCAATTAACATAATGCCTTCTGTTCCTAAATTAATAACGCCTACTTTTTCATTTAAAATTCCGCCTAATACGGCAAATAGTAGGGATGTTCCTCCAGATATTGCAGCTGCAATAATTAATGGGACCATATCCATTGCCTCACCCCCTTCAATGTTTTAAATTCCGATTTACTAATCGTTAATCTAGCTTTTTCACTCTGAATCTACTTAACATTTCGCCACCGATTAAACAAAATAAAATAGCACCTTGTAGCATGCTGGAAAATGAAGAAGGTAATCCGATTGTTTGCACACTATACCCGCCGACAATTAACGAACCGATAAATAAAGAAGTAAGTACCATTGCCCAAGGGTTTAATTTTGCTAACCATGCTACGATGATTGCTGTATAACCGTAGCCAGGGGAAATCCCATACATTAAGCGTCCTGCTACGCCCGATACTTCGATGGCACCTGCAAAACCAGCCAAACCACCGCTAATCATCATAACGATAAGAATATGCTTAGATATTTTAATTCCAGCGTTTTTAGCTGCGACAGGATTTGCACCGAGTAATCGTAGCTCATAACCCCAACGACTTTTTGCTAGGAAAAAGGCAAAGACAACAACTGCTACTAAAGCAAAAACAAGTCCAAAATGAAGTCGTGTTCCACCGATATTCGCAAGCATTTGGTACGGAGTAAATTCCGGTGTCCCGGGAAAGTTAAACCCTGCTGGATCTCTCCACGGACCATAAACTAAATAATCTAACAGTAAAATGGCGATATAATTTAACATTAAAGATGTGATTAATTCGTTCACTTGAAAATATGTTCGAGGAATAGCTGTACATAAACCCCAGATAGCTCCTGCAACAATGCCGACAACCATCATAACTGGAATGAAAAGAGCCCCTGGTAAATTCGGCATAAAAATTGTAACGGCTGTTGCTCCGATTGCACCTAAAATAAATTGCCCTTCCGCACCAATGTTCCAAATGGCGATTTTATAGGCTACTGCTACCCCAAGGCCACATAATAAAAGAGGAATAGCTTTAACGATTGTTTCACTAATGCCAAAGCTCGAACAAAAAGCTCCTGTAAACATTTTCGTATAGACAGTTACTGGATTCATGCCATTAACAAAAATAAAAACCGCACATATTATCAGTGCAACAATTATCGAAAGTACAGGTACCCACCAGCTTCCACCTTTTTTGTGAAAATCATATTCTAATCGAAAAGGAACAAGTCTAGGTTTCTTGCTATCTTCATTTAATTCAACAGATAGCGGCTCAAACGACGATTTCTGACTCATAAATTGCTCCTTCCTTTTGCTTTAATCCTGCCATCAATTGACCGATCACTTCACGATTAGCTTGTCCTCGACTAATGACACCGTTAATTTTTCCATTGAATAATACAAGAATTTTATCCGATAATTGCATAACTTCATCTAAGTCTTCAGATATTAATAGCACGCCACTACCTGAATCGCGTAATTGGACTAGCATTTCGTGTACAGCCTTTGTTGCCCCAACGTCTAACCCTTGCGTTGGATGAACCGCAATCATTAGTTTTGGATTCATATCAATCTCCCGCGCAAATAATAGCTTTTGTTGATTTCCACCTGACAGTTGTGCAACAGGACTTATCATGTCCGGCGTGCGAACATCAAATTTTTTCACAAGATTGGTTGCCCATTCCGTATTCTCTTTCTTTTTCATAAAACCGAACTTCCCACGAGCATTCGTTCTGTACGATTTCATCATAAGATTATCAATGACTCCTAAATTTCCTGCGAGTCCACTTTTCATGCGATTTTCTGGAATGTGCGAAATGCCTTTATCAATCAATTGTTGTACAGTAGGCGCTATTAATTTCTCTTGATTAAAAATGATTTGACCAGAGTGCCATGGCATTAACCCTGTTAACGTTTCAGCAAGTTCCTTTTGACCATTCCCTGCAACCCCTGCTATACCAATAATCTCATGTTCATGTATTGTAAAGCTCATATCATTAATTGCATTGATGCCTTGTTTTGTACGGACAACAAGGTTTTGAACATGTAAAATTGGTTGCCCTTTGTCAATCGGTTGAATGGAGAACCCTTCCGCCATTTCTTCTCCAACCATTAGACTAGCAAGAGATTGAATCGTTGTATCTTCCTTTGCCATGTGTGCAATCATTTGTCCTTTTCGCATGACGGAAATTTGATCTGCTATTGTCATAACTTCTTTTAATTTATGGGTTGTAATAATCATCGTTTTCCCGTTACGTTTTAACTCTTCCATCGTTAAAAATAACTGATCCACCTCGCCAGGAGTTAAAACAGATGTCGGTTCATCAAAAATAATAATTTCCGCACCACGATATAACGTTTTTACGATTTCGACACGTTGCTGTTCCCCTACAGATAATTGCCATATTGGAACAGAAGAAGGAAAAGTAAGTCCATATTTTTCTGCAATTTCCTCGATTTCCTTTGTCTTTTTCTTCTTCCAAGAAGAACCTCGCCATTTATTGCCTTTTTCACCTAAAATGATATTTTCAACAGCCGTTAACGTATCAACGAGCCTAAAATTTTGATGAACCATTCCGATTCCAATCTCCAGTGACTCTTTAGGTGACCGAATTCTGCTCATTTTACCGTTAATATAAATGTCGCCACTATCGGCTCGGTAAATGCCACTAAGCATACTCATAATCGTACTTTTGCCAGCCCCATTTTCACCTAACAGTGCATGAATCTCCCCTTTTTTCACTTGAAAATTCACATGGTTGCTGGCTACAACTTCTCCAAAGGTTTTCACGATATCTTTCATTTCAATGACATAAGGTGATTGACTCATAAACAAACCTCCTTTCACATGCAACATTTTATTCGCTTACTGCAACTTTTGATTTCGCAAGCTTTGAATAGCTCGAATGATTCCGCCATATCCAGTACAACGACATAGATTGCCAGCTAATGCCTCTTTTATATCTGCTTCTGTAGGCTCAGGATTATTGGATAATAGTGATTTCACGGCCATAATCATCCCTGAAGTACAATAGCCACACTGAAATCCTCCCTCTTTTAAAAACGCCTGCTGAACCTCATCAATTGTTACTCCAACTAACCCTTCAATTGTTGTAATGTGCTTACCATTCACTTGATAAGCCATTAATAAGCAACCATTCACAAGCTGCCCATCAACAAAAACTGAACATGCTCCACACCGTCCTATACCACACGATACTTTTGGTCCGATTAAATTTAATTGTTCTCGTAAAATCGTAATCAACTTCACTGTCGGCTTTACTTGTAATTCATACTGTTCCTCATTAACAGTGAAACTTATTGTAATTGTTTCATTTTCATTTAAAGCGAATGAACTATCGATTACCCTTTCATTCATATCCATTCTAGTAACCCCCTCGCTTCAATGTGATCAAGTATTTCTTCTGAAGAAATCGGAAGTTTTGATATCCAGCAACCTATTGCATCATGGATAGCTTTTACAATGGCAGGGGTAATGGCAATCGTCCCAATTTCTCCTACGCCTCTTGGTCCGTAACAATCGCCTTCATACAATTCTTCAATTGCATATACATTTGTCTCAAAGGGAACATCCACAATATTCGGAATTAAATACGTATCAAAGTTTTGAGCAATATAGTTGGCATTTTGCATTTTCACATCCTCTAACAACGTGTAACCGAGGGACATAACGCCTCCACCTTCGATTTGCCCTCGATATCCGTGGGGACTTACGACAGGTCCAGCAGAAACAACATGATCAATCGATAAAACTTTTACTTTCCCAGAAAGAAGATCTACCTCAACATCTACTTTGACTCCCCCAAAGGAATAAAGGAAATGACCACCACTTACTGCATCTGGTGTTACGGGAAAATGAAAACTCGTTTCAACGGTGTTATCTAATAGCTGCTCTGCACATTCCTTGTAAGATAAACAAGGGCCATCTTTTTTATTAATTTGCCATACTCCATTAGGCCCTAAATATAAGCTTTCCTTCGGGTATTGCAGTTTTTTTGCAGCATGACGAACAATCTTTTGTTTAAATGGTTCTTTCATTTTTTGCAACGATTGCCAAACAACACTTGTGCCGCGGGATGCTGTAATCGAACCAGATGAAGGAACAACTGCCGTATCGCCAATGACAATTTTTATATCTTCACGACTACAGCCAATTTCCTCTACAACTAAGTTTTCTATGACAGATAGAAGCCCTTGCCCACATTCTTCAAAACCGAAAGAAATTTCAATTTTCCCTTCGTTATTTAAAGACAGTCTGCCACCTGCACTATCTAGTCGACCGAAACCTAACCCACCACCGTGCATCGATATAGCAATTCCAATTCCGTAATGTTTCCATTGAGTATTTGTATATTGTTCCTTGGACTTTTTATATAATTTCTGAACACCTTCCAGCACTTGAGCTGCCCCGTCAGTAGGTGCAATTCGTTGACCTAATGGCCCTACATCTGTCGCTTTTCTCAAGTTCTTTTGTCGAATTTCAATTGGATCCATTTGCAATAAATCTGCCAGTCGATCAAGTTGACTTTCTAACGCATACGTAATTTGATTGCCACCAAAGCCTCGAAATTCTCCGGAAACCCCATTATTTGTATAAACAGAAATACCCTCTGTTTCGATATTCGGAATAATATACGGACCAGCTGCATGCTCAACAGAGAAATCCAACACCGCTGGACCTAATGTCATATACGCCCCTTTATCTGCAATAATTTTTACTTTATGAGCTAAAATGTTCCCAGTACGATTAGCTCCAGTTTTTACAGTAATTTTCATCGGATGGCGTTTAATACTTGTTCTAATCGATTCTTGTCTTGTATTGTGAATTTTTACTGGCCGTTTTGTTGCTAGTGCAAGAAGTGCTGCATATGGTTGGATATTTAATTCGTCCTTACCACCAAATGAGCCACCGATCGGACTCGATACAATCCGAATGTTCTTTTCAGGTATTCCAAGAATTCTTGAAAGCTGAAAACGATCTCGATAGCCATGTTGCGTACCTGCATAAACTGTAATGCCACCATCTTGCTCTGGTACGACTACCCCGCCTTCAGTTTCCATATAGGCATGTAATTGTCGAGGAACTTCATAGGTTTCTTCAACGATTACATCACAATTTTCAAAGGCTTTTTTTATATTTCCATTACTATACATCGCTTGATGACAAATGTTTCCCCCAGCGTGGAGTTTCATTGTTTCTGGCTTTAACGCTTCTTCTGGGGAATCGATAGTCGGTAATTGCTCGTAAGTTACTTCAATGAGCTTTAATGCTTCTTCTGCTATTTCAATAGATTCGGCAGCAACACAAGCAATTGCATCACCTATATAGCGTACTCGATCTTCACAAAGTACCGGCTGATCTGCAACGATAATACCAAAGCGATTCATCCCTGGAACATCCTTGTATGTAAGTACTGCTTCAACTCCAGGTATACATGTTGCTTTTTCCGTATTAATCGATAGAATTTTTGCATGTGGATGAGCACTTCTTAACACCTTTCCAAATAACATGTTTGGAAAAGTCAAATCCGTTAAATATTTTAGTCCGCCAGTCACTTTTGAGTAGCCATCAGGTCGAACTCTACCTTCCTTTTCAACGATGTTAGATTTCATATACATGCTCCTCTCTTTGGCTACGAATTGTTAATTTACTTTGTAGCTCAGCAACAATGAGATTAGCTGCAACCTTTTTTCGATAATCTCCCGACACAAATGCATCGACAGCTGGAATAAATTCTTCGTTAATCGAACGATACAGTGCCTTCCAATCGATTTCTTCACCTATTTTTCCAATTAAAAGCTGTTCTGTTTTTTGTAATCGACTAGGTTTGTTGTCTCCTCCTCCAACAGCTAGCTTAACAGCATTTATCACACCGTTTTCATCCCATTTTAGTTTTCCTGAAACGGTTAAAATTGCTGCTGTGAACGTTTCTCTTCGTCCAATTTTCCGATAAAATGACACGCTATTTGGTTCATTGATGTCATATGGAATTTCAATCTTTTCTAAAAGAACATTTGCTGCCCTCGGTTTAGTTTGCAACCAATCCCAAAAGTCTACTTTTTTCGAACCGTCGCTCTCATGAATTACTAATTTCGCTTCCATTGCTAATAAAAATGGGATTAAATCACCTACACCGGCCATTACATTTCCACCAATTGTTCCTCGATTACGAACAGCCGGAGCAGCTATTGACTTTAGTGCATCACAAAGTATAGGGTATTCTTTAAATAGAGGATGTTTTTGATATGTTCCTAAAGTCGTTAAGGCACCGATTGATAAAAAGTTATTTTCTAATTTAACAACCTTTAATGCTAAAATTTGTTCGAGGCTAATAAGATGGTTAGGCATTTTCCGACCATTCATCCATTGAAGCTGTAACAGAGTTGCTCCTGAAACAAACTCTCCTTCCGAACTAAACTGATTTTTAAGATCAACTGCCTCCTCGACAGACGTTGGCAACCAAATGACTGGAGTTTTTGCGGTTAATTCATATACCATAAGAAAACCTCCTCTAAAAATGTGAATAAAAAACATTTTGGATAGATTGTATGTAGTAAGAAAAATGAAGTTAGAGGAAATAAATGTTATGGATGATGGTCATGATGAAGAACTTCATGTAACATTACCTAACATAATATCAAGGAATTCAAACATTGTCATTAATAAATTTTCCTAATATTCACAATATTTTTGGTGAAAGTAACTAAAAATGATAAAAAAACCTCATTCATCATGTAACTTTATATAACATTTCATAAAATTAAACTGGCGTGATGAAGTGGTTAATAGCATGATAAATTGATCGTAATCAACTCAATGATGTTAATGAAAAATTTTGGGGAAAAGCGGAGATGTTTATTGACAATCTAAATAGCAAAAAATACGCCTTTTCCCTGCTTTATTCAGAGAAAAAGGCGTATTAATCAAATTTCAAAAAAATCCTGTCTTTCTACTTTACAAACTCTGAGGGAAAAATTTTTATACCACTCTGCTCTCCCTTTCCCTTGGGCTACTTTATGGGCTGAATTCTCTTTCCAATTTTTTATCGATTCTAATGAATCCCAATAAGAAACGGTAATGCCTAACCCATCATCCCGTGCACTTTCTACCCCTAAAAACCCTTCCTGCTTTGAAGCTAACTCCACCATTTTATCGGCCATAATTCCGTAACGCTTGTCTTCCTCTGTTCTTTGTGATGAAAAAATAACGGCGAAATAAGGTGGTTCTGGAGTTTTTACGATCCCGCTCATCTAATACTCCTCCTAAAAAATAATTAAAAAATCGTGATATAAAAATATATTCAAAAAACTCAAACTTTAAGACTCTTTCTTAAATTCCTTTACGATATGTACTTATTCAGACAGCATTAGCTTTTTCGTCTCAAGTTTAACAAGGTCTAAAGGTAAATTTATCATGTGATTCGACTGATAACTCCACTTCAGTTAAAGGAGCAAATCCACTTACGTCAATGCCCACTCGTTTTATCCACCACTTACCGGAGGAAGAAAAGCAATAACGTCTCCATCTTTAACGACGTCATCATCAAATGCGAATTCTTCATTTACTGCAGTCATTACTTGTTGCAAGTCCACAGTTGGATATTGCTGTTTAATCATCTCTTTTACTTCCCGAACCGTACATTGAGCACAATCGACTACTATAGATGCTCCCATTTCTTCTTGCAACTGGGCGAATAGTAAAACTTTAATCATAGAAACAGTCCCTTCTTTTAAATTCACTTACTCATATAAGCGTTTCTCTAATTGATCCCTATCCACTTAGTAGCAAATGGGTTCGATTATAGACGCATCTCTCAATGTTCTTTTTTACGAACGAACAATAGTAAGAAAAAGGACAATATTAGTATCGTAATAACCCAGCCCCACGCTAAAACCATATTTCCGTTATCAATGGCCATATAAATTGCTGTAGGGATTGTTTGGGTAACACCTGGGATATTCCCAGCAAACATAAGTGTTGCTCCGAATTCCCCTAACGCTCTCGCACCGCTTAAAATAGCACCTGCCAGAAGAGCTCTTTTAGCAAGAGGAACGGAAACACGGAAAAACACTTGCAATGCATTCGCACCTAAATCAATTGCAGCTTCTTCTATCCCTTTTTCAATTCCTTGAAAACCAGCTTTTGCTGTTTGAAACATTAACGGAAATGCAACAACCGCTGCGGCAATTACAGCTGCATACCATGTAAAGATAATCGATTGCCCAAATAGTTCCTTTATCAACTTCCCTATGATACTTTGATTTCCGAAAATAATAATTAACAAAAACCCAATGACAGATGGTGGTAAAACTAACGGTAGCATAAAGACGGTTTCTAGCAACAGCTTTCCTTTAAACGTTTTTTTAGCAAACAAATAACCAAGAACTGTTCCTACAATAACAACGATTATACTCGCCGGAACCGTTATTGTAATGGATAATTGAATTGGTTCCCAAAACTCTTTCCACATAAAATCCCTCAATTTTTAGTAAAACCATACTTATTCAAAACTTCTTTCATGGCATCACTATTTATAAAATTTAAAAACTGCAATGCTTCTTCTGGATAGTCCGTATTTTTTAACATTTTCATATATTACCTCTATTATAAGACATTTCAATCTTATTTTCCGAATTGTTTTTCCTAACTTCATGTCTTTGTTCAGAATAACGATCCTTTCGTCTATTCCAAAGCTCTGAAAGATACTGTTTAACGTCTTCATCGGAATATTGGTCATCTCTTAATTTAAAGTATCAAAAACTTTCATCTTTTTTTCCTTTAACTAAAATGTCGTACTCATTTGGTGTATCGATATCTATTCCCCAATTGTTATTTGGAAAATCAATAAATTTCATGTAGTCTCTGTTTGCTTTAATAATTTCCTTGCCTCCAACATCACCTTGTAAATGCTGAAATTGAGGAAACAAACTACTATCAAACAAAATTGGATGTCCTTCTTCATTACCGTATCGAGGTCGGATAATTCGAACCCCCTTTCCTTTATTCGTTTCATATTCTTGTATAATTTTTTGAACGACTTCATTTGGAACTAACGGTTGATCCCCTAAGAAAACAAGTACTGCATCGACTTTTTCCTTTAAGCAATCAATCCCACGCTTTAAAGAGGTTGACATCCCGACTTCATAGTTCTCATTATAAATAAAGTTGACTTGTTCATTATATTGAGCAAGTGTTTTTTTCAAATCGTCCATATACTTCCCACCAATTAATACAATTGGCTTTAATTCATTTTGAACAGCTAATGAGACAGGATATTGAATTATTGGAACTTCATGAAAAGGAAGGAGCAACTTAGGCTTCCCCATTCTTTTTGAAAGTCCAGCGGCTAAAATAACAGCACCGATGTTATACATGGATTTTCCCTTTTCCATGAAGATGCTGCGGAACTCGACCATTTCTTAAACTCATGATCTCAGAAACGATGCTAATTGCCACTTCATCAATTGTTTCTGCACCAATATCTAATCCAACTGGAGAATGAATCGGTCCATCTTTTAAAGTGTAACCAATGTTTTCAAGCATTTCATTTGTGCGATAAATCGGTCCAAGCACCCCAATATAACGAGGTTGATTTTCAATGGCATATTTTAAACTTGCTTCATCCTTTTCCTGATGATGATTCATAATAATCCACCAGCAATTTTGCAATTCATTTCCTTGTAAATTTTCAGAATCTAATGTGATATGTTTTGCGTGTGGGAAATTTTGTTCATTATTGAAATGAGATCTTGTATCTATAACAGTAACAGAAAATCCAGCTTTATAAGCTAAGTCCACAACTGGCATGGCGTCTCTTCCAGCTCCCGCGATAATTAATTTCTCACTCGGTTTTATTACATCTATAAAGTAACGACTATTTTCATAGAAAAGGATTTCTGCCCGTGTTTGCCGATCAAATGCGAATTGACTTTCATTTATTACTGTTTTCGGGATGTTTTGTTCACCTAAAATGACATTACATTGATCCTCAAGCACTGCTATAGTTCCTTGTTCCATTTCTATTATAAGAGTAAATGGAATCTCTTTGGTTAAAAAAGCATCAATTTTTTGCCAAATTGACATTTCAGGGTTAATGGGAATAAATAAAAATTCCAAACTCCCTTTACAGCCAATTCCTAAACTCCAAATTTCGGTTTCACTTAAATCATAACGGATATTCATCGGTTTATTATTTTCAAATACTTTTTTCGCCCATTCAAATAAATCGTTTTCTAAACAGCCTCCACTAATTGTACCGACCATATGACCGCTAGATGTCATTAGCATTTTCGTACCAGGTAAACGATAGGCAGAACCTTTGACATCTGCCAAAATAACCAACACAGTTTGCTCATTGTTCTCCCACGCCATTTTCAGTTGGCGGAAAAGTTCTTGAAATTCTTGTAATCTAGACATTTAATAACCTCCTTCACCATTGAAATATTTATAAATTACTGAGTGGATAAAAAATAAATTGAAGTTAAAGGAAGAAAGTAAGAGTGATGTAAGAATTTATAACATCGAAACTTTTCATTATATTAACAAAATTCGGAATTGTTAGTCAACTGGATGTTTACAAATTTTATCTGAACAAAAAACCCAGTGCGAATGATGCACTGAGTTAGGATAACCAATTCGGTGATTGGACTATAATTTAAATCATTTGATTTGCCGTTTTCAACCATTAATTACCAGGTAAGATGTAGTTGCTTCCTTAGTTTTTTCAAAATAGGGTAGTAGCTTCATAACTCCTAAAACATAACGACTGTCTTTGTTCGTTGTTATATCCTTTTGACGACCCTTCCCCTTCTCAATTAAAACTTTAACAGCTAAATCAATATCTTTTTTATAAACTTTTGCTTCTTTATAGATTTCTTTATCATAAAAGCCTAAAGTGATACACTCTTCGTCTACTTTCAATACCTTTGCAGAAGCTTTCCCTTTAAATGTATAAATTAAGCTCTCAAGTTTAATAGTGTCTACTATATCTGACCATACTTTCTCAGAATTTCGCATCAAAATTCCCATATTGCCTCCTCCTTTTTTTGTTTTCAGAAAAATTATAGTACAAAAAATTCCACGTGAATTTAATTTTTAAATGAAACTAAGTTTATTTTTAATAAATATTTCAAATTATACAAACAAGTCTATCGATCGATTAAAATTAGGATTAAGCAAATTTCGGGTACAAATTGGGGTACATTGATTTAATCATATTTTTTAACAGTTTGGATAAACTATTAATTAACCATGAAATCCTTTATAAAACTTGATATATCAACATTATTTCCAAACAAAAAACACCCGTAAGTATACGAGTGTTTAGGATAACCATTTTGGTGGTGTATTTTTGGACCAGTAAATATCGCCTAAAGAGTGATGTGCTACAAAGTTGTCTTCAAATGTGTGATAGTGAAAATTGTAGTAATAGCCTTCTTGTGGACGTTTTTCAGTGCGTACATGGAAGCGAATTAAATCTTTACCGCTTGTCCCATCTGCAATATTAAAAATTCTTTCACCATATTGTCCGCTCGGATTGTTTGTAATTTTTAAATAATTTAACGTTTGATCATCTAATCTGGCTACCGTTAACTCAATTGCTTCTTGTAATTTTGGAAAAATTCTTTCTTCAAACTCATCACCGATTACAGATGCAATTCGAGGGCCAAATTTTATATATGACTGCTCCTTAGCCGCAAGTAAAACAGATTCAACAGGCTGACTTTCAAGTGAATGGGCTTGATTCGACGAGTTGCTGTCAACAACTGTAGTTAGTTGCTCTCTAGTTTCATCATTGTTTTGAAAATTTGAGTTCTGTGAACCGTTATTTGGTTGTCCATTTTCTAAACCTTCCCAAATTGCATGGTTCGGTGTAATTAATCCAAAGGTTAAGAATGCTACCGTAATAACAAGGGTTTTCTGAAGCCATTTTTTCATCGTATTCACCTTCAATCTCGCACAAATTTGTTAAAACCTTCTATTAAGTCATACGTTTTAGCAATTAAAAGGTTTCATCTTTTTATAATTCATTGTACAATAATAAAGTAAATAAAGCGTGTTTTTTTAATAAGGGAGGTTCAAAAGATGGCTACTATTACTATTGGCGCTGGCTTATTTTTATTATTAGCGTATTTAACTTCAATGTGTTTCACGAACTAATACCATTTATATTTATTTTATCGAAGCTACTTAGATTGAGTAGCTTTTTATTTTTTGGGAAATTAATTATTGTAATGCAATATTGGACTAATTTTTTGGACGATTTTTATTTTATCTCTATAAAAATTGGACAAGGGGCACCGACGTTAATCGGCACCCCTTTAGTATTTAATAGGTAACGTATAAATAAATTAAGTCTCAACCCTATCATCAGGGGAATTTTATAAGAGTTGCATCATATGCAACATATCCAACCGCGGTAAAATTCCACTAAACGCTTTCTAACTTAAGCAACGCAAACCCAACCTACTTTTGCGTCCTTGCAAGCCCCTACTTGCGCCAGTGTGAATAAGTATCTTCAAAAACTTTAGCGAAACGCCAAATTTATTTACATGCTACCTAAAATAGCACGTTTTAAGTGTAACATAGGACGTGATAAATGTAAAATCGTTGGTATAATCAAGGTATTGAAAAGTCCTCAACTTTCTCTTCTTTGCAAATTAATGCATATTAAAGCATGTATTTGGGGCAGATTAAGGCTGCTTTTAAAATAAAAATGGCGAGCGTGTTTACAGAAATGAGTAAGAATAAACCTCTGATTTAGAAAAGGTATTACTCGTTAACAAAAAATGACCTGGATTATCTTATTTTTGATTTAAAAGATTCTTAAAGAGTAAGTATTTTTTTGGAGTCCTGTTTAATAATACTGGCATATATGGTCATAAGATTGTACAAGCCATGGAAAATACTTTTTATATTAACTCCTATCAGATAAGTACTTAATTTACTATTACCATTAACTACACCTTATTGGAATTAACAAAAAGGTATTGGAAATTAATTTTCCTCAATACCTTTTTTGTATTATTATGGGTTTTTAAACCCTTCTAATAAATTCGACACAATTTCTGTTCTATTAAAAAAAAGTTCTTGAATAGGTAAAACTGCATAAGATAAGGAAGAAGTTGTAGAAAATAATCGTTGTTTATCGTAAATAATATTTATCTTAAATTGATTATTATTTAGATATATAAGAGACTTTGATAACTCATTATATATTTCTTGTCCGCCTTCACTTTCAAATAATCTTTCCATAGCTATTTTCCCATAGAATCTATTCCACCAAGATAAAAATAATTTAACACTTTCTGAAAATCCAAATTCTCCATTTACATTTCTATCAAACAGTTGCCGGTAGAATGAACTATCATTTTCCAAAACCCCATTACTATCGTAATATTGGTTTTGCACATTTTTATATATTACTTCATTCCATATCTCTTTAAATTTAGCGTTAAATTTTTCCTGTGGTAAGATACCCCAACTCAAGCTGTTAAAATTAGGAAATAAAGGCTGCAGATTATTATTACTATTATTATTTAAAAATAAGTTTTGTATAAATATTAGATAATTTAAAGAGTACGGAGCTGTAACTTCTAAATTAAGTTGATTATTTTTAGTATTATTTAAATCAAACATGAATTCGCACCTCATTCTTTTAAATTGTCTGCATTTCGGAATCAAGCATATCACTACTAGATAATTGATTACTTCCAAAAACTCCATCTTCTATCTTTGTTATGCTTTCAGGAATGACTACTTCGGTTAATTTATTACCATAAAAAGCACCATTCCCAATATTCATTACACTATTCGGAATAATTACACTTTCTAGCTGATTCTGTTGAAAAGTTGATTGACCTATACTTATTACACTATTTGAAATTGCTACATTCGTTAGTTTATTCTTGTAAAATGCGAAATTTCCGATACTTGTTACACTGTTTGGTATTGTGACAGTTGCTAATTGATTTTCACTAAATACCTGTTCTCCGATAACTGTTACACCATCTGGAATCGTTACAGTAGTTAGTTGATTGCTTCTAAAAGCATGACTACCTATATTCGTAACACTATCTGGTATTACCACACTCGTTAGTTGATTATTACTAAATGCAGAATCAACTATATTTGTAACAGTATCTGGTATTGTTACATTCGTTAGTTGTTTTCCACTAAATGCAGAATACCCTATACTTGTCACAGGTTTACCATTTATTTGTTCTGGAATAATAATGTCACTACTACTACCCGTGTAACCAGTTATAGTAATTTCTCCATTCCATTCAAAAATTGTATAATCACCTTCCCCAGCAGCGTACACATAATTTTTTGAAAATGACAAAGTGAAAAGTAATAGGATTAAAATAAATAGTTTTTTACGATACACGACATCCACATCCCTCCTATAGTAATTACTAGAATTCTCACTAGTGTTGCATAAATAATATCATAATTTTCAGTTTAATCATCTTTCCGGTTTGGAGCCAAAAAGGTAAATACCCAATCAAAGGTGGCTCCATCCATTTGGAAAATTATTTACAATTAGACCTTTGCGACGACAACAATTTGCATATTAAGGGATGGCTTTTCCTTCAATTTTTCGAAGCCAGATTTGCGCCGGTTTCCACAAAGCAGCCCTTAAATAACGACTAATCTGTAAGGTTTTTCGCTTACTTTTTGTTTCGATT
>JAEXYZ010000018.1 GCA_023405135.1 Bacillota bacterium
TATTTATTTTTATAATCATTATCGTTATACAAAAAAATTAAACGGCTTAAGCCCTTTAGAATTCCGAGCTCAAGCCGCTTAAAATCTTTTTATTATTTACACTGTCTACTTGACGGGGAGCAGTTCAAAACTTCTAGATAGCCTTGATATTTCTTTTATTTTAAATAAAACAAACCACCATTTATGATTTCAACTTTAATTCTAGGGTTATAACGCTCTTCTAATGCTTTTTTTTCGATTTCATAGCTTTCCGGCTTTTCGTTTACTCCTTCATAAAAATAATCTAAAACATTTTGTTCCTTTTCCCACCGCATTTTTGCTTCTTCAGCCCAAGTGTGATCATCATTTTGAATAATGTTTTGAATCATTGAATCTAACCGTTCAAGAGCACGACTAGGCTTGATAATATATTGTAAACAAAATACATTTTCAGGAGTTTTAGAATCTAAATTCAACTGACAAATCGATTCATGAAACTGATCAACTATTTCACCATTAATTAAATTAATACCTAAGGAATAAATTCTTTCCTTTGTTCGATCACAATAATAGGAAACTTTATAATTGACACAAAAATACGGGATTAACGTGATTGGTTTTCCATTAGACGAATCCACTTTTTCATACATTTGCACATAAGAACCGAGTTCCTTAGTTGCTTTAAATATTTGGTTTAATCGAGCAGAACCAAAGTGAATAATTTCACCAAATATTTGATTGGCAACTTTTGTTCGATCTGTAATAAGCGTGAGTTTCGCAGGATTTGGCTCACTATTTGTTTTTTCAATGTATTGCCAATAAAATGGACGATTCATTATTTTTTTATCAATATCAATAGTTAATTGAACGGATAATTGATGTCCTTCATCAGATAATATCTCGCAATTCGTTTCTTTAAAAAAAGTGTATAAATAGTCATGAACTTGTGATGCAAACATTTGATGCAATTCTCCTTTCGTTCATAACAGATTCTTTTGGCGCAGAACGAACGCGCTACGCTTTTCTGGTTAATATATCATCTAAATCTCCTACTACTTTTTCAAAGACATCGATTTTCTCACCTAGTAGGTTAAGGATTTTTTGTTCTATTGTGTCTTCGATAGCTAAATTATAAATATGAACATCTGACTCTTGTCCCAAACGATGAACACGCCCAATACGTTGTTCTAGTTTCATTGGATTCCATGGTAAGTCATAATTGATAACATGATGACAAAATTGAAGGTTAATCCCTTCACCACCTGATTCTGTCGCGATTAATACTTGATCGCGTTCTCTAAATAATTGCTTCACCCAATCACGTTTACTTTTACTAAATTTACCGTTAAACAACACACTTGTAATCCCTTTTGTGTATAAATACCATTGAATATATGCTTGCGTTGCACGATATTCGGTAAAAATGATTACTTTATCGTTTGCATTTTTAATAATTTCGTAAGCTTTTTCTGCTTTCGCGTTAATTTCTAGTTTCATTAATTTTTCAATGATTTTTTCTATATAATCCATTTCTTCTTTTGTAATACACTTTTGCAACATCTTATTTAATGTTAAAAATGTAGCCTCTTTACTACTGCACATTTCCTTCAATAAAGTAACCATTGTAAATGAACTTGAAAATACAGATGAAATATTTTTCAATTCACAAATCATATCATAAACTTCACGTTCTTCATTTGTGAATTGAATTGGAATTGTTTCCACTTTACGATTTGTCCATTCAATTCCAGTATCTTGCCTACGATTTCTTACCATTACTTGATTAACTAGTTCTTTTAAGTACCTTACATGTTCTAAACTGTTTTTCGTGGCTGAAAATGATGATTGAAATGTTTCATAATTTCCTAAATGTCCTGGTTTTAATAAAGATACTAGATAAAAAATTTCAAACACATCATTTTGAATTGGTGTTGCTGTAAGCAATAAACAAAACTTTTTCTTTAAGCTTTGAACAAACTCATAGATTTGCGTTTTATGATTTTTTAATTTATGTGCTTCATCGATAATAATCATATCGTAATCTTGCTCATAAATTTTTTCTCTATGTGGACTTTTTTTTGCTGTATCCATACTCATTACAACGACATCATATTGATCTAATGGGGTATTTTTTTTATAAGGGATGGCAGGGATAAAAAAGCGAATATTTAGCTCTGTCACCCATTGGTTTTGTAATGAAGCAGGAACTAAAATAAGTACCTTTTTTACGATTCCGCGGATCATATATTCTTTCATTATTAATCCCGCTTCAATCGTTTTCCCAAGCCCTACTTCATCAGCAAGGATCGCTTTGCCGTTCATTTTTTCAATTACTGTTTGAGCTGCTTCTATCTGATGTGGTAATAATTGAATATTCGTTAGAAACTTTGGAGCTTGAAGACCTGAAAATTCAGGAATTAAGTTCATTTTTTCAATATCATAACTCATCTTATAGAGTTTCCAGCTATCCCATGGTCCATCATTTTCAACACGTTCGATATAATTTTCTCTCCAATTAGACGACCTTTCAATAATCATGAAGCCACCTCACTTTTGGTACCTATTAGATTGTCCAAAAATGAAAAATATATGATATTTATATCGTTTGTAACAAAAATTCAACAAATTTAATTTTTTTGTCACAGGAAATTCGTATGTATGATGATTAAAAAAACACTCAAATTAATCTATTTTCTCCACTTCTATGAATACATATTATACTGCTCAAGTGTTACTATATAATTTCTTCTTTATGTTCCATTTATTATATGAAATTCCATTGATAGACCTTTTCATAGTATTTTCTATATTTTCTCGGCTTCAAAAATTATATTAATATTATATTTTGTGTGAAATTATCTCAATTTTCCAACTATTTTAAATCAACCTACTTCTTGCTCGTAATAGTAAAAAGCCGTCATTTTTCGAGATTTTGTCGATAATGTTTTACCAGATAATGACATCATACCATAAGTTTATTTCAACTATAAAAACAAGTCTTGAAAATTTTATATTATGTTAAATCCCTTATAAATATTGACTTTATGGAAATTAAGATTTTTATGGTATCAACTAAAATTAATTTTGATCATAAAATTCATGTCATTTGTGACAAATTTGTGAATTCAAACATTTTAACCACAAACCGACATTTTTTTTATATTTTGTAGTATACAATAGCTTAAGCCACTACAAATTTTAGTAGGAAATTTACTATAATACAAAATTATGGAGGAGTTTCTAAATGAAAAGGAAATTTTACAAACAAATATTAAAGTTATTAATTGAAATGAAAAGAAAGGATATGTATAAGAAAGCAAATAATCTAGGTTTTACACATCCAGAAACAGTTACATGTAGTCAAGAATTAGATGCTTTATTAAATATATATTGCTCTCAGGCTGCATAAAAAAGGAGGAATTATTATTCATAATTTACATATTGTTTATGACGATGATCCCAGTTAGGCAAGAGTAAAATCTGCTTAACTTTTTTTTTACAAAATTTTTATTCATTAAAATAATGTCACATTAAAGACATGCCTTCCTTTATTCATTTACCCAAAGAATAAAATAATAAACACAAAAATTTTTAATTTATTTATTTTATGTAAAAATAATTTTATAAATAGAAAATGTCTTAAAAGTTTCCTTACAATAAACTTTTAAGACATTTCATAATTTGTATATTCTTTTTTTATTGCTATGTAATTCTTCTAACATTATACTTATTTATATTTTCTTACAATATCCTGCCATTTTTCCATTACTACCATTTCATCAAAGGTGCTAATGACTCGGTAATTCTCATCATCTATAATACGATAATGCTTTGTTAAAGTATGTTGTTGAAGTTTAAAACCTTGATGTTCCTTAAGGTTTTTCCACCAAATAACTCCACCCATAGTTTTATTAATCGGTTTAATATCAACATCATATAAAGTTAATTCTATTACTTCCATTGGATCTGCACCCAATTGTTTATGCAGGGTGGGACTATCACGGAACAATGCACAAATTGCGATCGCCGTTGTCCAATCAGAAAGAGTCCTACCTTTTTCTATATGGACAAGTATTTTTTTCGATATCCCTAGAATTTCTGCCATTTTTTCTTGCGTATATTTATTTTCAGTACGAATCGTTTTTAAATTTTCAGAAGTAATCTGTATAATTAAATCTTTATCCATTGCAGTAAACACCTCACACAATCAATTATACAGTAATTCCCATTTTCGAACATTCCTATTATAATATTATTAGACGTATTTATTTGAAAAAAGTTACAAATTTTCTCATAAAACTTTCTTGACATCCTCATAGATATTCATATGGTCGACACCAATATTGCGAATATATTATTTAGATATGTTTTCTATATACGCTTACAATTATAATTCCAACAATATTAATATAAAATTCAGGGATAAACATACCAATAATCCCAATAGTTAAAATATTTTACACATATTATTTAACCTTAAAAAATATGCCTAAAAGTAAAATAGAAAGAGAAAGTAGACAAAAGGGAATTTTTAATTAGTCTACTTTCTTTATTATAAAACAAGATTTAAAATTTATTTACTGGGTTATCTAAACCCTCTTTTCCTGAATAGTTTTTCTTAGCCTCTACGAAGACGAATTGTTCATCTGGATATCGATACGCAGTTAACTTTCCACCAAAAACTACACCTTGGTCAATATTAATAGTGTTGTTTATAATGAGGGGCTCTCGTTTTGGATCATGTCCCCAAATAATAAGTAATTCCCCTTTATGTTCCTTAAACCAGTCCTTTCGAATTGGCTTTCCTTTGTCATCCATTCCTGCTACATCACCATATCGACAGAAATCTTTAATGCGGGAATTTTCCTTTCCAATATATTCATCTTTTATCCCTGCATGGGTACAAACTACCTTATCTTCATTATTTTTAGTGAAAATATAATGAGATGGGGCATTCATCAACAATGTTTTAAGCTTAAATTTTAGATCCTTTGTCCTCTCTTTACCGTACGTTTTTTCATATTCAATAAATTCTTGTTCGACATTTTCGTCACCATGGCGAAGCTGTACCTTTCGACCATCAAGCCACCGAGCAATTTTCCAACCGTGATTACTATCAATCATATAGGCAAGCCCTGCTTCTACATGTTCTAGAAAAAATAACATGCATTTTATCGATTCCGGCCCTCTACTCATTACATCTCCTAGTGACACAATTTTTCTTCCATTTGGATGTGTGTAAAGTCCTTTATTATTTTTTACATAGCCTAGCTTTGACAGAAGTTCTAAAAATTCATCGTAACAAGCATGAATATCTCCAATAAAATCAAGTCCATTACCTATATCAATTCTCAAAAAATCGCTCCTTCTCATCGTGACTTTCATTGTACAATTTGTAGGCGATATAGTTTGTCATCATTTTCCTGCGGTTGTCCACGCCCATCCGTATTACTACTTATAAAATAAATAGTTTTATCTTCAATAAAGATATCTCTAATTCTACCAAGTCCAGTTATTATTTCATGCTGTTCACCTGTTTCTAAATTAAATTCCAATACAGCATTCCCAGCTAAAGTGGCAACATACAATTTCCCTTCAGAATAGGCCATACCTGATGGAGCCCATGTTCGATTTTGACCAGAAGTGAATAATGGCGCAATCATACCATCTTGTTTCTTCACTCCTTCAATGATTGGCCAACCATAATTTTGACCAGCTTCAATTTTGTTTATTTCATCATTTGCATTATTACCATGCTCACTAATATAGAGTGTGTGATCCGTCGTCCAAGTCATACCTTGAGGATTTCGGTGACCGTAACTATATACATAAGAATTAGGAAAAGGAATTGCTACAGCTGCAGAAGCAGGGTTATTAGGTTTTGTTCTTGCACAAGGTTTTTCAAAAACAAATGGAGCATTTGCTTATTATACGTATGTTGATGATGACAAACAATATAATCGTATTGTTACTTTACATTTAGACAATAATAGCTGGAAGGAAGAACAGTTGCTTCTTTATGAAATTCCAAGTGGTCGTTTTCACCATGGAGGAAGGCTTGAAATTGGTCCAGATGGCAAGCTTTATGCAACAACTGGTGATGCATTACAATCGTCCATTGCCCAAGACAAAAATTCACTAGGAGGAAAAATATTACGATTAAATTTGGATGGAACAATTCCTAGTGATAATTGTTTTTTTAATTGAACTTGCTGCCTAATTACTTCTCCATTTTCAATCTTTACAATAGTTCCTGGTCTTTCAGAAATATAAAATGTTTGTCCCTGTTTATTAATGGACCAAGGAGTATTTAAGTTTTCACCTATTACTTCTATATTTAATTCCGATTTACTTACAGGATTTATTGCTTCTTCATTTTTCACTGAAGTATCTTCTTGATTCAAAATAGAACATCCAGTTAATATAAAAATAGTCGACATCAATAGTATAAAATGTTTTAACAACAAGCATCATGCCCCTTTACCCGAATTGAATTTACAAAGCAGTATTCACAATTATTTCAACTTCCATAATAAGTGAAATTTTCAAGATACTAATACTATATAAAAAGGGACTGTCCCGAAACTGAAAATTTCGGGACAGTTTACTACCTTCTTTAGTAAGTATTGCTTATAAATATTGCTCCTGCGGTGGTCACATCAAAATGTCACCATCCTCGTCGCAAAGGAGCCGTCCCAAAATGACTTTTCGGACGGCTCCTTTTTTAATGAATATTTTTTATTGGTTCTTCTATTTCAACTGGTTTACTATCACGTACATTTTTTGTAAAGAATGATAAAACAAAGGCAATAGTCGCTATAATTAATCCAAATGTTATAGAATTTTGAACCCCTTCAACTAAACCATTTACCGTATCGCCATTATAATTTGTAGTACTAATAGACATAATTGTTACTGCAATCGCTGTGCCAATTGCTCCAGTTACTTGCATTAAAGTATTCATGATTGCTGTACCATCAGCATAAAGCTTACGTGGCAATTCATTTAAACCATTCGTTTGAGCCGGCATCATAACTAAAGAAATTCCTACAAATAAAATGATATGTAATGCGATAATTAAATAAGGTGACGTACTACTATTAATTCCTCGCAAAACAAAAAGCGAACTAATCACTAAAATTAAACCACCAGGCAACATTTGTTTTGGACCGAACTTGTCAAATAGATTTCCAGCAACTACTGACATGAATGCATTAATAACACCACCTGGTAAAAGGATAAGTCCTGCAAATACTGGTGCTAATAATAAAGCCTTTTGTAAATAAATTGGCAAAATTACCATCGTTGATAAAATCGTCATCATGCCAACGAGTACGATAATCAAACCAAGTATATACATTGGATATTTAAAGACACGTAAATTTAACATTGGCTGCTTTAGTTTCAATTGACGAATAACAAAAATAATGAGAGCTAAAGAACCGGCACTAATTGAACTTAATACTTCTGTAGTCGCGAAAGTTCCAAGTTCGCCGGAAACACTAAAGCCGTAAACGACACCACCAAAGCCAATAGTTGAAAAGATAAAGGATACAATATCAAATTTCACTTTTTGCACTTCATTAACATTTTGTATGAATTTTAAACCTACAAATAGTGAAATAAAGAAAAATGGTAGTGCAACCCAGAAAATCCAGTGCCACGATAAATTGTCTAATATAACACCAGCAATCGTAGGTCCTACTGCAGGTGCAAATACGATTACAAGTCCGATTTTACCCATAGCTGCTCCACGTTTATGGATTGGATAAACGAGTAATATTACGTTCATCATGAGCGGGATAATAATTGCCGCTCCAATAGCTTGCACAATTCGTCCAATAAACAAAATGCTAAATATCGGCGCAATTCCTGAAATCACTGTTCCTGCTATTGAAAACAGTAGCGAAGCTGTAAACAATTGACGTGTTGTAAAACGTTGCATTAAAAAGGCAGATACAGGTACTAGTATTCCAAGTGTTAATAAATACCCTGTTGTCAGCCATTGAATAGTAGACGTTTCTTTACCAAAATCTATCCCTAATTGAACAAACGCCATATTTAATGCAGTTTCGTTAAACAAACCGATAAACGCAGCGATAATAAAGGCAGCAATTATCTTATTTCGTTGTTCATATAATTGTTCCATAATACTTCCTTTCTTTCTTGAAAAAGTCTCGTTATTCAACTTACCAAAAATAAATGAATTTGAATAGTCCTACTAAATTAATTTTTTCTAAAATTTCGAACTATCCTGTATTAATAAAATAAAAAAGCTGTCAAAAGTCATTTTATTATTAATGACTTTTGAACCAGCTTTTTTATTCAACCAAATATTCAACAGATTTTCCTTCCAACACTTGAACAATATTCATTGCTGTCTTCGTTCGAAGTTCAACAATTGCTTCTTCAGAATAAAATGCACTATGAGGTGTTATATAAACATTAGGGAACTTCATTAACTCACTTGAAGAAGGGAGCGGTTCAATTTCAGTAACATCAAGTGCAGCACCTGCAATCTTCCCACTTTTTATTCCTTCTATTAAAGCTGATTCTTTAATGATCGGTCCACGAGCAGTATTAATGATAAATACGCCATCCTTCATTTTAGCTATGCTATCTTCGTTAATTAAATGATGAGTATTTTCATTTAATGGTACATGAATTGATAAAATATCTGCTTGTTGAATAATTTCATCTAAATCTAGTTTTTTCACATTATATTTTGCCATTTCCTCTGCTGATACAAATGGATCGTAGCCTACTAACTGAAAACCAAAAGTACTAACTTTCTCGATAACTCGCCGTGGTATTTTACCGAACCCTAATACTCCGAAAACTTTTTGATTAAAGCGATATATCGGTATAGCGAGTTTGAAATCCCAATGCCCTCTTTTAACAGCTTCATTTAATTGAACTATTTTTCGTGACCAAGCTAACAAAAGTGCAACTGTATGATTTGATACTTCTTCAATGCCATAATCAGGAACGTTTGCAACGATAATACCCTTATCTCTTGCAGTTGGAAGATGAATCGTATCAACCCCTACTCCGTAACGAGAAATAACTTTACATTGTTCTAAGTTGGAAAGCACCGCAGCATTTATTGGTGCATATTGATTAATGATTCCATCTGCATCTTTGCAAACTTCAAGTACTTCCTCTGCTGTTTTACATTGCGCTTTTACAAAGTCAATTTCGAGACCTGAATTAGAAAATACTTCTTCTTCAATGAGTAAATCATGGTATTCATAGTCGGTTATTACAACTTTAAACGCCATATTTATACTCCCCCATTTACTGCTAATTTAGCGATTCCTAATCCTTTTGCCCCCAGTTCAGACATTACCGCATCAGGACAATAGCGGTTAATAATGTCCATACCAATTGCAGCACGACGTACACGTTCTCGCACTAACGTTAAGTTTGTTGCTTCCCACTGTTTTCCAGAAGGATATACATCTGGATGATTTCGAAGTCCAAATTTAATATAGACTGGGGCTAACACTCGAATAAACTCTGGAATTTCATAATATCTTAAAAATCCACCAAAATTGTCAGGCACTTCTACATAAATATCGATCGGTATATCAATTGCTTGTCGTATAGCCGCCAATTTATGTAAAGTTAATGAAGATGGAACATTATACGTATCTGCACCAATATCCTCCATCAACTTTACTGACACTGGATTACAAGCACCCATTTGAACAGACACCTTAACTACAAAGTCTTCAGGAAGTAACCCTTCTTCCTTCATTTTCTTTGACATTAAAAGCAATCCTTCATCAGCTATTAAAGCTCCTCGCAAACCAAGATCTGCACCACGCTTTAAATCCTCCATCGCATAAACTAATTGATTTGCTCCTTCATTGCGCAATGCCTGGGATTTTCCTGCATCAGTTAATGGACCTGCACTAATATCCCAAGTTCCTCGAGGACCAACGAATAAGCTAAGTTCCATACCTCGTTCGGCGGTTAATTTACACATTTCTCTAATTTCATCATCTGTTTGCAGCATAATTCCACTACCTTGAGAAACTCGATGGATTGTTAAGTTATACTCATCGATCGCCTTTAACGTTTCCTTTAACGCAAGTGGACCTTCAACGCTTGGTAATTCAATACGATATTGTGCACCATCAGGAAATCTCTTTTGAGAGGAAGGTAAATCAGAAAAGTCCGTATAAGGATAACCTAATTTTTCTAATAGTTTTTGAGATTCATTCATCAATTTAACACCCCTTCTTCAAATTGAATCAATTAAAATAATTTTACTCCGCTTTGACAAATACTGTTTTTATAGCCGTGTAAAATTCCTTTGCAGCTTCTCCTTGTTCACGAGTTCCAGTACTGGAAGATTTCATTCCGCCGAATGGTGCTTGCAATTCAACTCCCGCACTTTCCGCATTGACGCGAACTAAACCAGCTTCAATTTCATCCATAAACGTTAAAGCTGAGCTAATGTTCGTCGTAAATAGAGATGCACTTAAGCCATATTTCGTATCATTTGCAACTTCAATTGCCTCATCAACGGTTTCAACCTTGATTAATGCAATTACTGGTCCAAAAATTTCTTCTTGGGCAATTCTCATATTTGAAGTTACATTTTCAAAAATTGTCGGTTCAACATAAAAGCCATTCGAAGTAGATTCAACTGGTTTACCACCGAAAATAAGAGATGCTCCTTCATTTTGACCAATTTGAATGTATTCGAGAACAGTGTTATATTGACTTTCACTTGCACAAGGTCCCATCCATATGTCACTTTGCAAGCCATCTCCAATCGTAATTTTGCTACATTCTTCAAGTAAAATGGATTTAAATTGTTCGTAAATACCAGACTGAACAATAACACGACTTGATGCTGTACACTTTTGACCTGTTGATTTAAAGGCACCACTTAATACAGCACTTACTGCACTATTTACGTTCGCATCATTTAATACAATGACAGGATTTTTACCTCCCATTTCTAATTGATATTTCACACCATTTGCAGATGCTGCCTTTGCCACTAATGCTCCTGTACTTTCTGAGCCGGTAAATGTAATTCCATTAATTTCTTTACTATTAATAATTGCGTCCCCAACTTTTGATCCACTACCTGTAATAAAATTAAGAACCCCTTTAGGAAGGCCAGCCTCTTCAAAGCATTGAACAATTTTAGCTGCAGTAACTGCCGCCTCTGAAGCCGGTTTAAATACGACCGTATTTCCATAAACTAATGCAGGCGCAATTTTCCATATTGGAATTGCAACTGGGAAATTCCAAGGTGTAATAATGCCTACCACACCTAAAGGAGCACGTTTTGTAAACATTAACGCATCTTTATCAGACGAAGGAATAACGTCCCCTTCTTTACGAGAGCCTTCTGATGCATAATATTTTAATATTGCGATCCCTCTTTGAGTTTCACCAATTGCTTCTGGGAGAGTTTTCCCCATTTCTTTCGTTAACGTTTGGGCAACTTCTTGTAGGTTTTTCTCTAATGCATCTGCTACTTTATATAAAAGTTGACCACGATTATATTGACCTAATTGTCGCCAACTTTTTTTGGCTGCTTTTGCTGCTTCAATTGCCTCAATTGCCTCTTCTGCAGTAGAAGATTGTACTGAACCTATAATTTCACGATTTGCAGGATTAATACTATCAATTAATTGACCGCTGCTACTTTCTCGCCATTCACCGTTAATATAATTTAAGAAAACTTCTCCCATTTTCATTTCCTCCTATTGGTTTTGACTAACTTTATTTTTCAAAGTACCAATTTGTGTACTAGAAATATAGATTTCATCTCCAACCTGTAGTGTAAAATTATTAGGCGGTACGATACATGTACCAGTTAATAAAATCGTACCAGGAACAATATCATTCTCTTTAACTAGATAGTGTACTAATTCATCAAATTTTCTTTTTAGTTGACTAACTGTCGCATCCCCAGAAAATAGCTCTTCACCATCGCGATAAATTTTACAATTTAATTCAAGTGAATACGGATTCTCGATTGCTTCAGGTAAAAGAATGGCTGGACCTATTGAACATGAATTTTTCCAAACCTTTGCTTGTGGTAAATAGAGTGGATTTTCTCCTTCAATATCCCGGCAGCTCATATCATTACCTAATGTGTAACCGATAATCTCTTCTCCTTCACCGATCACTAATGCAAGCTCTGGCTCAGGAATTTGCCAATTGGAATCTTTGCGAATATATACTTCATCATTCGGACCTACTGTTCTACGTTTCGTAGATTTCAAAAATATTTCAGGTCGTTCTGCATCATAAACTTTGTCATAAAAAGTCTCACTATCTAGTTTTCCATCTGTTGATTCATAGTTTCGTGCATCTTTACTTTTTAAATAAGTTACTCCTGAAGCCCAAACTTCCTCTGCTTCGATAGGTACTACTAATTGAAGAGAATCAATATCAACATTTGTTTGTCGTTTTAAATTATTATTATCAATAAAAGTTTCTGCTGAAGATTGATTGTCTTTTAAATGATTAAAGAAAGAAAAATAATCTATTTCGCCAATTTCAACAAATTCATTATTTACTGTGATTAAAGCTGATTTAATCATTTCCCCTTGTTTGAATCGAATAAATTTCATATAGAATCGTTTCCCTTCAAACTTTTATTTTTGCTGATAGCCTAAATCATGGGATATTTCTTCAACACACTTTTTTAAACTTTCATAATTAAACTTTTCAACATCATCATTAAAGAAAGTTTTTGGAGTAGAGACACTAACGGCTGCTATTACTTCACCCGAATAGTCATAGACAGGCATAGCGAGACAAATAATACCCTGCTCATTTTCTTCATAATCCATTGCAAAGCCATTCTCTTTAACACGATTTAATTCTTCAAAAAATGCTTCGTGTGTTTGGATTGTATTTTCTGTTCTTTTTTCAAATACATATCCTTCCATAACCGAATTCAACTGAGTTTCATTAAGAAATGCTGCTAAAACTTTGCCTACACCACTTGAATGCAATGGCACTCGTTTACCAACTCTAGAATAAATAACTAACGTAGAGTTTCCAGTAATTTTATCAATGTAAATTGCCTCTTTCCCTAATAAAGTTACTAGGTGTACTGTTTGATTTGTTTCGTTATTTAATTTTTCTAAATGTGGTCGTGCAATATTTCGAATATCCATTTGGCTAATCATTAAATAGCCTCGTTCATACAATTTCCAACCTAATGAATATTCATTTGTTTCATTATTCTGAGAAATATATCCATATTCTTTCAAAGTACTTAATAATGAGTGAACTGTACTTTTATTTAAATCTAATTTTGTACTAATTTCTTTTATTGATAGTTCACGATTCGTTTCATCAAATAGTTCAATTATTGCTAGAGCTCTCGCTACTGACTGAATAATCGGCATTTATTCCAACTCCTTATGGAAGCAGCACGTGAGAGTTATGTTTGTAAATAAGTTCAGCTTCTTCAAAAACTTGGATAGGAACTACTCCTTGTGAAGCATCTGTATGTCCAACCATTCTATTAACTGCTGCAACCAGCTTTTGTCTTTGTTTAATTTTTGATAAACGTTCTTGATATAATTGTTGTCGCTCTTTTTCTAATTTCAAATCTTCTTTATATATTAATTTATTATCATTTACTAATTTATCACTATTAACTAAATCAATTCTTCCATTTCGTAATTGTAAATGCAATACATCTCCCATTTTTAAGTAACCAATCCCCCCTCCTTCAATTGATTCTGGTGTCATATGACCGATTGCTGCACCATAAGTTACACCTGAATAACGCCCATCACTAATTATTGTACAAATCCTCTTTAAAATGCGATTTGCATTTATATGCTGCATTGGTGTAAACATTTCAGGCATGCCAAATGCTACAGGTCCTTGACCAGCAATAATGACGGCAATTTTTAAAATACCTTCTTTTGCCATAACATCAAATAATTCATTATATGAAGTATTTTTTAACTCCTCATATCGGTTTGGCGCATTGTATTTTAAAGTATGAAGTAATTTACTTTGCTCAAATATTCGTTGCTCTTTAATGTTATCGATTAACTTTGAATCTAGTAAGCTCTCATTTGCTTGATCCTCATTTTCAAAATAAAGAACAAAGGCTAATTTATCATCGAACTGATTTAATTGCGGTGTCGGCATACCACTAATTTTTACAACAGCACTTTCGAAAAAATTACCGCGCAATACATCAACACCACTAAATGGACGTCTTGGTTTGTTCAAAATAACTGGATTGTCTTTTACTTTTATAGCAGACAATGCATCAGAATATTGTAACCTTGTAGCCCAGGACGTTCCGGTAACAGTTAATGCATCTTGATCCATCGGCACTCCGTTATTTAATAATTCGTAAAATAACGTTTCCATTCCACGGCTATTGCCACTACAACATTGCATAGCTAATGAAAATATGTCACGACCTTCAGTAAGACTATAATCGAATAAGTCTGGAATCGGGTGTTCTTTATGAATTTTTTCTACATCCCACAATGTAAATTGATAACCAGCATATATCATTGCTGCAACCATATGCATCATTAAATTTGTAGAACCACCAGAAGCACTATGAATTCGTATAGCATTTTTAATATTTGCATGAACAATATCAGCAACTCCAAATTCTGGTTTGTTAATTATTAATGCTAACGAATCGATTGTTTCGTTTATTTGTTGTTGATTAGGAGGTTGAGTTAATAATTCAACAGCTGGATGTACAAGTCCTAAACCTGCAACTAAATGGCGTGAACTATTTCCAGTACCATTAAATGCACAAACGCCACCTTTACTATCACATGTTGCAACAGCTAATCTCATTTCAAAGTATTTATGTTCATCTTTCGTTATAATGTTTTTCTCAACAGCTCTCTCGAAAACTCCTTGGAATGATGTATTTGAAGAACATTGAAGTATATAACTCATCGTGTCCTTTAAATCATCGGCTACATCTTTGTGCCCCATACTTACGGCTTTGTCGTACACTTTATTTAATTGAACAACGACATCTTCAGGTATCGTTCCTCCTTGCAAAACGTGTGCCGGGGCAAATGTTGCAAAAAATGGTGCATCTCCTCTTGATTTGCGCAAACGATCGATATGTGCAAGAGCACTTACTACACCTAAAGGTTGCTTATCACACCCTTGAATAACAAAGGCACCATGATAGCTATGAGATTCTAGTTGATTTACAACCATTTGAGCAACCGCATTACGGCTTTGTAACGAGTAGCTCATCCCTTGATTACTTTGAGCTGTACCATCACACATAACCGGTGTTGAAAAATAGAAAGGTACTCCCCCATTTTGCCATATACGAATCGCAGCTCTTGACGATGTTAAATAATCCATAATATGTGCGGGATGATCTGCAGAGCCCCCAATGATTGCAATACGAGGGGCATTACTTTCTAAACGATTATAAATTTCTTCCAATGTCCAATCAGGTACGCCTCCCTCATATAAAGGTCCTAATATTTGTTTTGCACGATCTAATAACCCTGCTACCGTAATTGGTTCATTAGCCTTTCCTTGTACATTTTCTGAATATGGATTTGTACCTTTTTCAATTTTAGGAAATAACATATAACGTCCCCCCATTACTAGTTAAAGCAAAATAAGTGATAATGCCGGAATAAATACGATGATTAATAAAACAATAATCATAGCAATAATAAAAGGAAAAATCGCTTTAGATAATGCTTCTAAAGATAAACCCGATATCCCAGCCCCAACGAATAAGTTAACTCCAACTGGTGGAGTAATAAATCCAATTGCTAGTGCAACAATCATAATAATACCAAAATGAATTGGATCAAACCCAACTAATGTTGCAACAGGTAATAAAATCGGTGTTAAAATAATAATCGCCGCAATTGTATCCATAAAGCATCCAACAATTAAAAGTAAGAAAATGATTAATAGTATAACAACTGTAGGATTAGAAGAAATAGATAAAAATCCATCTGCAATTTTATTTGGAATTTGCTCCATTGCAAGCAATTTACCGAAAGCCGTTGCCGTACCAACAATGATTAATATTGTTGCTGTCATTAAAGCCGATTCAATAAATATGTCCGCAAGTTCTTTTAATTTAAGTTCACGATAGAAAAACACACCGATTATAAATCCAATTAATACGGCTACTGCAGCAGCTTCAGTAGGTGTAAATATACCACCATAAATTCCGCCTAAAATAATTACTGGAATGAGTAACGACCACTTCGCATTCCATATTTCCTTTAAAATATGATGAATAGAAATTTTCTTACCATTACCTAAGTATCCATTCTTTTTTGAATAATAATAGGAATAAACCATTAAACCAATCCCTACTAAAATACCAGGTAGAATACCAGCAATAAACATATCTCCTATCGAAACACTTCCAGATACACCATACATGACCATAGGGATTGAGGGAGGGATGATGACCCCTATTGATCCAGCAGAGGCAACTACTGCAGTAGCAAACTTACGATCATATCCTTTACTCACCATCGCTGGTATCATAATTCCTCCAACCGCTGCTACAGTTGCTGGTCCCGAACCGGAAATAGCTGCGAAAAACATACATGTAACAATTGCAGTTAATGCTGTTCCACCAACAACTGACCCGACAAGTGATTCAGCAACATTTATTAGTCGCCTGGAAATACCTCCACGCCCCATAATTTCTCCCGCTAATATAAAAAATGGAATCGCCAAAAGTGGAAATGAGTTAACAGAAGTAGTTAATTCCTTCATTAAAAATTCTAGAGGCATTGCACCATCAATTAAAAGTGCAATCATTACGGATAGCCCAAGTGCAATACCAATAGGAACAGCAAATGTTAGCAATAATGCGAAAGATGTGAATAATGTAATACCCATTTAACTACGCTCCTTTCCATTAAACTAATAAATTTCTACCTCTTTATTCTTTTCTTGATTTTTATCTTGTTCTTTATTAATTTCCTGCATTTCTCCTTCAAGAGGTGTACCATCGGAATGATCTGTATCTTTACCTTCTCTATAAAGCTTAATTTCATAAATACTTCTTTGAATTATTCGTATTGTAGTTAACAACATTCCAATTGGCATACCAAGATACATAATAGACATTGGTACCCCTAAAGATGGTGCCACTTGACCAGTTGATTGAATTGTATTCATGATTGTAAACCCATAGTAAGTTGCATAAATTGCAAAATATAAAAATAAAATGTTGGCGATAAGATTAATAACTAGCTTACCCCTTCTTTCAAACAAAGAGAGAACTGCCTCAACACGAATATGTTTAGCACGTTTTACCCCATAACTTATTCCAATATAAATAAGCCAAATAAAACAAAAGCGTGCAAATTCTTCAGACCAAGATAATGAGTTTTGCATTACATATCTCATAAAAACTTGAAGGATTGTAATGATTGTCATCGCTACAAACAATACTAATAAAATCACTCTTTCAATATTGCTATCCAACCATTTAATGATTTTCATGCATTCATCTCCTTCAAAACTAGAAAAGCTGGAAAACCAGCCTATCTAGTTACTTATTTGAAAAGTTTTCAATTTCAGTTAAATATTGATCCACAATGTCTGCTCCAATTTGCTCCTTATATTGCTCAATTACAGGTTTCACTGCTTCTTTAAATCTTACAAGTTCTTCATCACTAATTTTTGTGAATTCCATTTGCCCTTTAAGTTCTTCTAGTGCTTCATCAGCAGTTTGACGAGTAAGTTCTCTATTAAATTCACCGGCTTCGATTGCAGCATTGCGAACAATTTCTTGTTGTTCCGCAGTTAATTCATCCCAAACTTTCTTAGAAACTAAGAATAAAAATGGTGAGTATACGTGATTCGTTTCCGTTAAATATTTTTGAACTTCAGAATACTTTTCTAAAAGAATTGATGGATAAGGATTTTCTTGGCCGTCAACAGTTTTTTGCTGCATAGCAGTAAATAATTCCGTAAATGCCATTGGTGTTGGATTAGTTCCTAATGCTTTCCATGTTGCAATATGCATTTCATTTTCCATTACTCGTATTTTTAAACCTTCTAAATCTTCTAATGTATTAATTGGTTTTGTATTATTGGTTAATTGTCTGAAACCGTTTTCCCACCAAGCTAATTGAACAATCCCTTGTGGCTCGGTTTTAGCCGCTAATGTATCTCCAAACTCACCTTGTAATATAGCATCAACCATTTCAGTACTTGTAAGTGTAAATGGTAAATCAAATACCCCATATTCTGGAACAAATGAAACAAATGGTGCGGAAGAAGGAATGGTAATATCTAACGTACCAAATTGAAGCATTTCAATTGCTGAACGGTCATCTGCTATTTGACCTGAATGATAAACTTCAACTTTTAATGAGTCAGTTTGGCTTTCAACTAATTCTTTAAACTTTACAGAACTTTTATAAAGTGGATGTTGATCATTTAATCCTAAACTGATACGCAATGTTCGAGCATCTCCACTATTTTCAGATGAACCCCCATTATTCTCTGAATTTGTAGTACCTTCTGATGAACTTCCCCCACAAGCTGCTAAAACGATAGTGACTAGTAAAAGCAATAACGTCGACAAAATATTTTTCTTCGTAAACATTTACATCCCCCTTTGTTTTATAATATAAAACGCCGTTCTCATTTATTACTTAAAAAAAATGAAAGCGTTTTACTTAAGCTTTATCCGAATTATATAATTTGAATATTCTTACAGTCAAGGTATTTTCGTTTTATAATAGATATTTTTGTATTTTTCGAGAAAAAATGATATTTAATATTTTTCGGTATTTAATGTTATACACTTAAATTCTATATCATAAAAAATCCCTGTTTCTATTACCCCATTAATTTGCTTAATCTTCTCATGTAAATGCTGAAGATTTTTTATATTAGTAAACTTAACATTAACAATATAATTATGATTATCAGTAACAAAATATTCTTCATTATTTTTTCTTACAAAGCAAACACCTTCTAATTCTTCAATTATTTTAATAGTTTTTGTGAAGCCAAAAGGTACAATTTCAATAGGGATAATATATTCGTTTAAATTGTCAACAAATTTACTTTCATCAGCTAATATAAAACAATTACTAGCATTTAATAATATTTTTTTCTCTCGAAATAAAGATCCCCCTCCACCTTTTATTAATATATTTTTATTTATTATCTTATCAGCACCATCAAATGCATAATCAATCTTTTTAACTTGATCAATGGATACTAGTTTTAATTCATTATTATTCGCTTTGTTTTCAATAAATTTAGAAGCTGCTACAAATTGGATTGTTAATTTTTCATTTCGTATTCGTTCAGTTATTGCATCAACAAAAAAAGCCATTGTACTTCCTGAGCCTAATCCGACAGTCATTCCATCTTTTACATAAGTTGCCCCGATTTCAGCGATTTGCTTCTTGGCATCTAGATTATTCGATTTATCAAAAAAATTTACCATTCTGCAACTGTCCCATCTACATGTCGCCAAACAGGATTTTTCCAATTATGACCGACCTGTTGTTTCTCCTTTACTACTTCTTCATTAATCTCAATTCCTAAACCTGGCTTTGTTGGATTTGATACATAACCATCTTTATATTGAAAAACTGTTTTATCCACTAAATAGTCTAATAAGTCACTTCCTTGATTGTAATGAATACCTAAACTTTGTTCTTGAATGAATAAATTATAGGAAGTAGCATCTACTTGTAAGCAAGATGCAAGTGCAATTGGACCTAGAGGACAATGAGGTGCGACTGCTACATCATACGCCTCTGCCATCGTAATGATTTTTTTACATTCCGTAATACCACCTGCATGGGATAAATCAGGTTGAATAATGTCGACATAGCCATCCTGCAATAGCTTTTTAAAATCCCATCTTGAAAACATTCTTTCTCCTGTAGCAATTGGGATATTGCAATGTAATGCAACTTCTCTTAAAGCTTCATTGTTCTCTGGAAGGACCGGTTCTTCAATAAACATAGGATTATATATCTCTAATTCTTTTGCTAGAATTTTAGCCATAGGTTTATGAACTCTTCCATGAAAATCAATCCCTATTCCAAAATCATTTCCTAAGTTTTCACGAATAATTGCCACACGTTCAATGACAGCATCTACTTTTTTATGACAATCTATTATTTGAAGTTCCTCTGTCGCATTCATTTTTATTGCAGTAAATCCATTATCTTTTGCTGCTTGTGCCTGTTTTAATATATCACTTGGACGATCGCCGCCAATCCAAGAATAAACCCGAACTTTGTCCCGACATGCACCACCCATCAAGTCATAAATAGGGGCATTATAATATTTTCCTTTTATATCCCACAGTGCTTGATCAATACCTGCAATTGCACTCATATGAATTGGCCCACCTCGATAAAAACCTCCTCGATACAATACTTGCCATATATCTTCAATTCGCATCGGATCTTTGCCAATAATATATTCACTTAATTCATGAACTGCTGCCTCAGTTGTAAAAGCTCTCCCTTCAACAATAGGCTCTCCCCAACCAACTAGCCCATCATCAGTAGTGATTTTTAGAAAAAGCCAACGAGGTGGTACAATGAACGTTTCAATACTTTTAATTTTCAATCTTTTTCACCTCTTTAAATGCAGTAGAATATTGAATTGCTAAAGATTTAATCCCTTCAAAATTCCGATTTTCAATGAATTGACTATTTATTAATGCCCCTCCTATTCCAACAGCAACAGCACCTGAGTTTAAAAATTGCTTCATATTATTTAAATTGACGCCTCCTGTAGGCATTAGCGGTATGTGAGTAAGTGGTCCAAGTACATCTTTAAAATAATTTGCACCTAATGCAGAACCCGGAAACACTTTCAAAATATCAGCACCAGCAGAATATGCATCTAAAATTTCAGTAGGTGTTAAAACTCCTGGGATTGATATACGTCCATAACGATTTGTTATTTGAACTGTTTCTTTGTCATAGGTAGGTGAGAAAATGAAATCGGCATTTGCATCAATGGCGGTTTTAGCAGTAATCGCATCTAATACAGTTCCTGCACCAATAAGTAATTCGTCCCCATAATTTTCCTTTAACATTGAAATTGAATAATAGCTTTTTTCACTATCAACAGTAATTTCTATAACTTTTACCCCACCTTCTACTAGTGCACATACTAGTTGTTCTAATAAAGTAGGATCAACCTTCCGAATTACCGCTACAATACCGTTTTGTTCAATAAACTTTAATTTATCCCATTTCTTCATAAAATCCCCCTAGCGAATAACATCTGTTTTAATTTGATTTTCTAAAAATCTGTATAAAACATCCGAGGTTGGTAATCCTTCTATATCACCATATTGCTGAATAACGAGCGATCCCATTGCATTCCCTATTTTTGCACATTCAATTAAATTATTACCTTGAAGTAACCCATGAGTAAATCCTGCATCAAAAGCATCTCCAGCACCTACTGGATCAACTACTGTTTTTACAGGAAAACCTGGTACATGTTGTAATTGACCGTTATAAACAAAAGCCCCTTCTGCCCCACATTTCAAAACGATAATTTTATTACTGTTTCCTCTTAAACTTTTACATATTGCTAATCGATCTTTTAATTTTGTAAGAAATATAGCCTCTTCTTCACCGACTAATATATAATCTGACAATGCCACAATTTCGTGAAGGACTTTAAAGGCTTTCTCTTTCGACCATAGTTTAAATCGAATGTTTGGATCAAAAATTACTTTTGTGTTATTTTGTTTCGCCAATTTAATAGATTCAATCGTTAACTCATGGCAACTTTCACTTAATGCAGGCGTTATACCGGTTACATGAAGAAATTTTAAATTTTCAAAGGAAATATTATTTAGAAGTTCCTTGGACATTAAGCTTGCAGCAGAATGTTGGCGATAGTAATATACATTTATTTGATCAGGAGTTATTTGCTCTTTGAATAATAAGCCAGTTGGACCTTTATTTGTAAACGTTGTATTTTTCGTAATGACACCTTCTCCCCGAATTTTTTTCAAAATAAGAGATCCGAAGCTATCATTTCCTAATTGACTAATCCATTCTACCGATTCACCTAATCTTGCTAAACCTATTGCGAAATTTGATTCTGCACCACCAATTTTGGGATGAAGGCTTGGTGCATTTTCAAAACTTCCAATTTGATTCGATTGAAAAATAATCATCGTTTCACCAATTGTTAAAACATCTCGATTTGTCTGCAAATTATTCCCTCCCTTCAATACTAGTCTTTTTGACTACATCATGACCTCCAAATTGTTGACGTAATGAAGCAACTACTTTTCCCGAAAAAGTATCATGACGTAATGATCGATTACGCATCATTAGTGACAGAGCAATAACCGGGGCGGGTACATTTAAATCAAAAGCCGTTTCTACTGTCCATTTTGCTTCACCGGATGCATGCATTTCACCAGAAATGTTTTCTAATTGTTGATCTTCATTAAATACATCAATCATTAGTTCCATTAGCCATGATTTAATTACAGAACTACTGTTCCATAACGTTGCAACTTCTTTATAGTTATATTCATATTCACTTTCATGAAGAATTTCAAAGCCTTCTGCAATCGCTTGCATCATTCCATATTCAATTCCGTTATGAATCATTTTTAAAAAATGTCCACTGCCGGCTGAACCTGTATATAAGTAACCGTTTTCTGAACTAATTCTTTTTAGTATAGGTTCAATTCGATCAAATGCTTCCTTATCCCCACCGATCATGGAACATAAACCATGCCTTGCCCCTTTTAAACCACCGCTTGTTCCACAGTCTAAAAAGTAAATTCCTTTCTCACGATATCGTTTATACCAATATTGAGAGTTTTTATAATGAGAATTACCAGCTTCAATAAGGATTATACTCTCGGGTAAAATCGTTAATAATTCATTCAACATTTTTTCAGTTTCCTCACCATGAGGAACTAAAAGAAATATTGCATCTGTTGATGACAGAGATTCCACAAATGGAGCTAACTGATTGAAAAATATAAAATTACTATTTTCAAATAAAGAGTTATGATGGATTTTTTTGACTATTGATGAATCAATATCGTAGCCGATTACATTAATATTTTTCTCCAACATATTACAAGCTAAATTAAATCCCATTTTACCTAATCCAATGATTCCTATTTTCATATCCATTCTCCTTGCAGGCTAAATCATTATTGTACATTCAAAAACCAATAACAATTTTTAAATATTTAACTTGTTCTTTGAATGTCGTTATGCTTTGCATACTGAATATTCAGACTAAAGAACATAAAAAGAAATAATGCATCATTTCCTGCTCAAATAAATACAAATCCCTCCTCCCTATCGATTTAGCAAAACGATAAAAATAATGAACTAATCCAAATAACCGCCTCCTCTCAAGTGCCTAATTCCGACAACATTTCGCATATTTATAGAATTAAAACACTTAAAAGAGAAAATTTGGTTCGAAATGGATTTCGTAAATTTTATCTTATAATGTTATGAAATACAATAGAATACTAAAATTCATACAATAATTAATTCTAATAGAATAAAAAAAGGCCATCCAAATTGCGGATAGCTTAAATTGTTCCCTATCAAGTTTGTATAACAATTAAAATCTTAAATTAAGCTAATGGTAATAATACTTATGGAGATAAATGTTTGTATTCTAATATTTCAATTTTGAACTCGTGATTACATTTCTGCTTATTAATCTTTTCACTATCACAGGATGGGGGAATTCTTACCTTAACCAAATCTTCAATAATATTATCATTAAAATTAAAGTTTTTCGGAGGGATCTCAATTCTTACTGTAACATCATAGGAATGATTGTCATTGTAAGTAATGCCAACAATCCTTTTCCATTGCCAGTCAAAAAGAGTATCACCTCCATACTCGTTTATTACTCGTTTATCAATAGTTGGGAATATAATGTCTGAAATAATATCCTCTGTTGTTACATACAAACCTTCTACTTCTGAATTAGCTTCAGATTTTACAATTTGCGTAGGAATAAGAACAATAAATACAAATACTAATAGGGCAAGGTATTTCTTCACCAACATAATTCACCTCTAAGTCTGTTTATTTATTTCTTATTCTTAGCAAATTGTTATTTCTTATTAAACAAACGCGCCTGATTGTTTAAGTACAAAAATGTAATAGTTGTTTAAGGTAAATTCAATCTGAATTACTAAGATCAAAACGTGCGATTTCATCACCTTCAACAGAAACAATTAAAGTTTCATCCATAGCATGTTCCTTCAACTTCTCTAATTGTTCAGATGGTGGCGCAAGTCTTATTTCAGGATTTTCTTCTAACGCGCCTAAAATAAAATCAAGGGTATTCAATAATAGGCACACCCGTTTCCCCATTACCTAACTTTGCTATTTGTCTCCCTTCTTCGTCAAAGCTAAAAATATTTACGCCCATTATTTCTTCAGAAACTGCTTTCAACTTTTCATTTGGTTCAATAAAAATTTTTATTCCGTCTTCATATTCAAATGTCTCTTTATTTAACTTTTCGGTTCCCCCAAGAATCTTTTCCCCAGTATTCTTTAAAACAAAATCATAACTGAGTGCAATAGGTACTATAATTTCACCCTCCTTTTCTCCTGAAATAATACCAATTCCCCCTAATCTTTCTTCATCATTTCTGAAATCAACAGTTGAGCTGACTAAATCTACAGAAGGTTTACTTGAACACCCTGATAAGAGTATTAAAATTGTAAAAATACTTATAACAAACTTTAACATCTATTTACCTTTCATTTATAAATACAACTCCTTTATTTATTTTCTATACGTTTATAAAAAATCAAACTTTCAGGTAACACTTTATTCAACAAATCTGACTCAATCGATAAAAAACATATTTTTACAACCACAACTCAATATTAACACAAATTCCCAATTAATTCATTGAGTGTTATTCTAGAAATGGCCCGTTTGTTGAATAAATAACTTTATTTTTACTTAATATATCCATAATGTTAATACTCCCCGATATACAACGCTGATTTACTTAAGAAAAAAGAAGATGATACTTAAACTGCGAGTATCATCTTCTTATGATTAATTTACGTAAGAGTAGTAAGATTATTTAACCGTTTAATAAGTTCTTCCTTCCATTTCTCCGCTAGCTCTTCTACTTCTAACAACTTTTTTATTCCTTCAATATCTTTAGGTCTGTGGAAATATAATTCATTTCCAAACAGGATGGAAACTTGTTTTGGGTGACGTTCGATTAATGTAATTTTAGAGTCTGCTTTTACTACGCCTTCTTCTAACACACGACATAAATATCCTGTGTAACCAGTCTCAACAATTCGTTTTAAAATTTGTGGTTTATTCATTCTTTTTGAAATTGTACTACACGGAACACGACCTTGTGTTATTTGTATAACTGCATCTCCAAGTCGAAAAATGTCTCCAACATGAACATCACTTTCTAACATATTTGTTACAGTAATATTCTCCCCAAAGGCACCTGCTGGTAAAGGCTGTCCAAATTCTTGTTCCCAAAGAGAGTAATGCTCATGGGGATAAACACATACAGCACGATCCGGTCCACCATGGTGTTTTAGATCAGCAACACCATCCCCAACAAAACCATCTTTTGATAAAAAAGCTTCTTCAACGGCTTCTTTACAAATCGCAGTTTCAACAACTTTATCATTGTCGTATTTCATTTGCTTTGGTAAGCCGATTGAAAAATTTTTTAATTCGATCATTTGATAGACTCGCTTTCTATTAAAATTGTTAAAAACACGTTCTAAAGAAACGCAACCACTATGTTAAATGGTTGCGTCTAGTTATCTTATAATCTAATTGTCCATCCAAACGTATCTTCAATTGAGCCGTTTTGGATGCCTGTTAATGTATTATAAAGCATTTGTGAAACTTCGCCAATTTCACCTTTATTAATAATATATTTTTCATTTAAATATTTTAGTTCTCCTACTGGTGAAATAACTGCTGCTGTACCAGTACCGAATACTTCTTCTAATGTACCGTTGTTATGCGCTTCAACTACTTCATCGATTGAAATTCGACGTTCTTCAACAGGAATATTTTTAGATTTTAATACTTGAATCATCGAGTCACGTGTAATCCCAGGTAAAATGCTACCATTTAATTCTGGTGTAATAACAGTTCCGTTAATTTTAAAGAAGATATTCATACTTCCTACTTCCTCTACATAACGGTTTTCTTTTCCATCTAACCACAATGTTTGTGCATAGCCTTCTTTACTAGCAATTTCTTGCCCTTTTAGAGCACTTGCATAGTTTCCACCAGTTTTCGCTTCACCAGTACCCCCTCTTACAGCACGAACAAATTGTTGCTCTACCATAATTTTAACAGGGTTAATACCTTCTTTATAATAAGAACCTGAAGGAGACATAATAATGATAAAGTGATATTTTTTAGAAGGATGTACTCCTAAATTAGCTTCAGTTGCAATAATAAATGGACGGATGTATAAAGATGTACCCGGTGCATTTGGAACCCAATCGCGGTCAATATTTACTAATTGCTTTAATGCTTCTAATGCATATTCTTCATCGATTTTCGGAATACATAAACGGTCATTCGAATTATTAAGACGGTTAAAATTACGATCCGGACGGAATAAAAGGATGTCATTATCGACTGTTACATATGCTTTTAAGCCTTCGAATACAGATTGACCATAATGGAAAATCATTGCAGATGGGTCTAACGAAATCGGTTGATATGGAATAATACGCCCATCATGCCATCCGATTCCATCCGTATAATCAAGAATAAACATATGATCTGTAAAATAATGTCCAAAACCTAATTCATCAGGTGCTGGTTTTTGTTTCGGGTTTGTCGTTAACTGTGTTGTTATGTCTAACATTTTTTGGCCTCCAATAATACAAGTTGAAAATTCTGAAAACTAAGGATGTTTTTATCCTTAAATAATTCCATATAGTTATTTTACTATTTTACTTTAATTCTGAATATAAAACATCAATAAAATATGAAAATTGCAAATTTTAATAAATTTAGTATATGTAATATAGTGAGGTTTTGAAACAACTATTATTTTAATCTTTTATAAAGCTTTTTAATTTAAGTAAAACGCTTTGAATTTAATTAAATTCAAAGCGTTCGTAACTGAATAAACTTTATAGTGGAAGCAATTTCACTGTTTCTCTTGCTTGTAAGTCTTCTATCATTTGTAGCCATTCTTGAGGTTTGTTCGGTAATACCGCATAATAATCTTTTAAGAAATCGACTATTAAGCTTGAAGGAATTTCTGTCACACTTTCATCAGTTGGCATGAAGCAAAAATCTAGACCTTTTACTGCTTCCCCATCATTTTTCCATGATGGATGTACATATGGGAAATCAAGACTTTGATAGCCAAGATGAGATAATACTTCACGACGAACAAAAGGATTCATTGGCTTTACACCACCAAATTCAAAATCCTCTCTTTCATATGGATCATATATTTCCGCAAAGCCACCAAATAACACTTTTCCATTTTGTTGTGCAAGCTGATTTAAGTCTTTTTGACGATTATTAGCTAAAAATCGACCGATAGAAAGTCCTGGACGACCGATAATTGTAAAATCTGTCATCGCGATATTCCATTGAGGATAATAGCGATACTCAGTTGCCCCTACTACTTCATCTTCATGAACTGCAACAAACACTCGGATGCTTGGATCTTCAAGTGGCTCCTTCCAAAGTTCAAATTCTAATACTTCTTCTGGTGGAAATATTTCTCCTAGCAGCTTGTGCATTTTTGCAAATAGCGGATTTTCAATAGTTGTAATTCTAATATATTCCATCTATAATTCTCCTTTTTCTAGTTAGTACATGCTACCATATTACAAAATCCTTTATGTCAAAGAAAGAAATTTGTATTCAAATGGTGAAAAGTATTGTCCTTAATGATTCCATTGTAATGATAAATTGTTTATGTTAATCATTACTTTCATTTGTTGAAGTAAATCTAGACCAAGTATTCCATCTAACGAAAATCCATAATTCATCGCACCGATTTCGATAGGATAATTTTCTACTTTCATGTTTCCAATTTTTATTAGATCGACTACTTTTGAATAAACAAATTCTAGACCTCCAACTCCAACAATTGTATGAACTAAATCAGAACTTTCTGCTACAATACCAAGTGATTCTGCTACATCACTTGATACAATAGTAGTTGCAGAGCCAGTATCAACGAGCACCCGTTTAAGCACTACCGCATGTCCATTAAAGCTCAATTCCATATCCGTCATTAATAACCCTTTATCAATCGTTAGCTTTTTAATTATAGCGCACACCTACCCATCTACTTTCAATCATAGACGCCTCATTTTCCCATCATTATATGCTTGTACAAGTGCCTTCATCACTTAATAATTCCAGTAAAAAAGAGAAAACGCCTTTATTTAAAGAGACGTAATAATTTTACAAATTATAAATGTTTTGTTTCAACGAGTCCTGGAACTAACGAATAATCAAAATCTTTTAAATAAGGGATTTTTAATCTTACTTTATTTATTTCATTCAAATCTATATCGCATAGAAGAATTTCTTCGTCTAATCTCGAGCATTCATGAACAATAGCTCCCTTTGGATCAATTAATTTGCTTTTACCACAGCTTTCTTCCCCAACTGTATTTACACCTAATACAAACACTGTATTATCTACAGCACGAGCTGGGAGTTGAATGTCCCATCTTTTTTCAGATGCTAGTTGAATGACTGAAGGTACGATAATCAATTGGGCACCTCTCAATGCTAAAATTCTGCTCATTTCAGGAAATTCAATATCATAACAAATTAATGTACCAATACTACCGACAGAAGTATGTACCGGTTCATATTTTTTCTCACCTTGTTTAAAGTGAAGCTTCTCTTTATCCCAAAGAAAAGATTTATGATAGATTTGTACAATTTCACCATTGTTTTCAATAACTGATGTTGCAATAAATAAATCTTCTCCTTTTTTATCTATAAAAGGTACAACTAACACTACACCATATTGTTTTGCAATCTCTCGAAACTGTTCAACAATATCTCTTGTTTTTTGCTGCAATTTTAAAAATACTTCCTTTGTAAGATGATATCCACTAGACCAAAGCTCAGGCAATGCGATTAATTGTGCTCCCTTATGGATGGCTTCTAATACTAGTTTTTTTCCCTTTTCCTCATTTTTATCTATTTGACCTGATATTGATTCCAATTGTATAGCTGCAATCTTCATATGAACACCTCTTTTCTAGACTTTTTACACTAGTATGTACAATTTGAGATAATTTTACATATGCTTTTTATATGTTAAACAAGGTTGACGTTAAAACTACACTTATTTATAGTAAAGTTATAAAGAATGGAGTGATTCTTTTGAAAAGTCAATATTTCTTTGATTTATTTAATGAATGTCACTTACAAATAAATAATATAAAAGAAAGACTTTGGAACGAAATGAGCGACATTTACATTTCAAATTCTGAATGGTTCATTATGAGAATCATTTATAAAAATACTTCAAGAATGTCATACGTTTCTAAACAAATAAATATTTCTCGTCAGGCTACTCATAAATTTATTAAAAATCTTGAATCAAAAGGGTTGCTAAAGATTAGCAACTTACAAAATAATAAAAAGGATAAATGTGTTCAGCTAACAAAACTTGGAGAACAATGTGTTGATCAATACGATGTGTTAATGTCAAAACTTGACAATGAAATAGTCAAAAAATATGGACATAATCAATTTGAACTTTTAAATAAATTTTTGAAATCTCATTCAGAGTTTTAGTCAAAACATTCTCACCCTCTAAAATGGTTGAGAGGATAGCCTATCATTTATTGTAATTCCTCTTCCAATACTTGACCTAATAAAATATTCTTTAATTTAATAGCATTGTCACCTTCTAATTTACCGTACCCTTCTTCTTCATTATTGCTCATAATTATTACTTCATCATCACCAAACCAAATTTGATAAAGAAATAGCTTTTCAGCTTTCTTTTTTTCATATGTAAAAAATAATGTAAGCAATAAATCTTCGGAGGTTGACATTTTCTTTAAAGAGTTTGGTTTCCATTTTACTTCATCAAAAAGACTTTTTATCGAATCTAGTGTCACTAAATCCACAACAATGAATTCTTCTTCATACATTTCTATTTCTTCATCAGTTATTTTTTGTATATCAATTCTCGTTAAATACCAATTACCCTCATCTGAACAAGCACTTAATACACATGATAAAAGAACAATCAACATAAGACAGTGAATTTTTTTCAATTATAAAGAGCCTCCAATTTTGTTTCATTGTCCAAAACCGCGGGCTACAATTCTCCATTATGTGGAATAGACAATTAGAATAAAACAACTATAAATGTGCACATTACATTCTAGGAGGTGAACAATTATGAGTAAAAACAACAAAAAAACAATTAACGTCAGAACTCATAACAGTTTTGATATTTATAATTGCAATAGTAATGATAAAGATGAAAAAAGAAATGAAGAATTCGCTGCAGATTTTGACGACGAACTACAAGATAAAAATGTTGTAACAACTGAAAATCAGCAAACTTATAAAAAGAAATAATCCATTGATTTGTAGTTTAGATTTTATCTTATATATACGTATGAAATTGTTTAAAAAAATAATACTTCACAAAATCAACATTGTTTTTTCTTATAATTCCATAAAAGGTGAGGCTAAGAACTCGCCTTTTCAATTTTTACGATATAAATCAACAAAAAGATTACCGTTTCCATCAATTTGTGCTAAGAAAACTTCATTGATTGATTTTGCTCCATGTTTTTGTATTTCATTCATAAGCCATTTATTTGAATAGCCTAATATCGTTAAATTTTTCTCTAAAATATGACCATCCACTATTAAAAGACTAGGTGCATGTTCTAGTTTTACTTTCATCCCCAGTAAACGCGGTGTAATAGGTTCTAAATCAGATTTTTTCATTACACTAAGTTCTCCATTTGTTTCTAATATAGCGATTTCAACATCATCGATTTTAAATACCCCTTCTTCCCGTAACAGCTTCATTAATTCATCTATTGCTAGTTGGTTTTTTTTCATCGTTTCTTCTAACACTTCCCCATTTTTAATAAGGATTGCTGGCTTGCCATCTGTGAACTGTAGAAACTTACGTGATTTCAACCCTAAAAACCCTACGACAATTGGGAAAATACCCCATATACCTAAAGCAACTAATCCATCTATTAATTCAATATTTTTATCTAACGACATCGTGGCAGCAATTGATCCGACAGTTATTCCAACAACATAATCAAAAAAAGTTAGATGGGAAAGCTGTTTTTTGCCCATTATCCTCGTCAAAATGAGTAATACAATAAAAGCTGTTGTTGAGCGCATTAAAATTAATAAAAACTCAGGCATTCTGTATACCCCCAATTAATTTTCAATATATGGTAAAAAGTAATTTATATTATTGGAATTTTCATCAAATAATATACAGTAATTGGATATTGTCTAGTGAATTTTCACTTAAGCCAAAGTTACTAATAAATCCATATGATTATCCCTCTCTATACAATAACTATTGTCTATGGTAATTTATCTTTAATAGTAATTTTTTTACATTAAGGGGTTAAGTTTATGGGAAATTTATCAAAATCAAAAGTAATAGGTGGGATCGCGATGGTTGTTCTCATCTGGGGCTCCGTATGGCCAATTTACAAAATTGCATTAAACTATGCCCCTCCCATTTTGTTTGCGGGGTTACGGTCCATTCTTGCAGGACTTTTATTTTCAACATTTTTGTTCCGTAAGTGGAGAAAAATTCGATTGAAGGAAGTTTGGCACATTTATTTAATTTCTTCCATTTTTAACGTTATAATCTTTTACGGCTGTCAATCAATAGGACTTCAATATTTACCAGCAGGACTATTTTCTGTAATCGTTTACTTACAGCCTGTACTTGTCGTTTTACTTGCGTGGCTATGGTTAAAGGAGTCTTTAACCACTATGAAAGTAGTAGGCATCATTATTGGATTTTTAGGCGTTATTTTCGTTAGCTTAGAAGGAATTACAGGAAAAGTTTCTACAATTGGAATCTTATTAGCTCTTATTACTGGCATTGGTTGGGCAATTGGGACAATCTATGTAAAGAAAAAAACTACTTTAGTTAACGGGTTTTGGCTAGTTGCCATACAAAACTTAATTGGTGGGATCTTTTTATTTATTGTTGGGATGAGTATAGAAGAAACTTCATCAATTAAATGGAACTTACCTTTCATTGTTACGCTACTATATGGAGCAATTTTTGGCGTAACGATTGCATTTCTTATCTATAATAAATTGATGAGTGCCGGTGAAGCGAGTAAGGTAAGCTCGTTTACATTTTTAGTACCGCTCATTTCAGTACTAATTGGAACACTCTTTTTAAATGAAGCTTTCACTCTTTCGCTTCTAGTAGGAATGATTTTAATATTAGGTAGTATTTTTATGATTAATAGAAAACGCATATCATAATAAATAAAGAGAGCTAAGAATTTTGCTTAAGATTCTTAACTCTTTTTTACTAGATTTTTATATTAATTGCATATTTGATTTTCTAAACAATAGCCAGCAAACAAGTGACAAAGCAGAGAATACAATTGTAATAATACCTAGCCCTGTTACGAAGTTTGACCATGATAGAGTACCTAAAATCATTCCAAATGATCCAAGCATCGTATAACCAAAATTAATTAATGATGCTGCAGAGCCAGTATCTGAATTTTGTTGATTTAATAATGTGTTTATCGCAAGTGGTCGAGTAATACTTGTAATCAACGAAAATGGAATAAATGATAATAATAAAGCAACAGGAGTTATTTTCCCAAAAATTAGCACTGCTACACCACTAATTAGACAAATTATAAAAGCAATGGTGAAGTAATTCATTATAGGAACTATCTTTATTATTTTAATAGATAAGATTGGACCAATCATTAACACAGATGCATTCATCGCAAAATAAAAACTATATGCTGTTTCCGACAAGTTAAAAAAATCAACGTAAATATAAGAACTAACAGCGATATATGCCATGAATAAAGTAGATTGCAAGCCAACTATTAATAAGAAACTTGTAAATACTTTATTTTTGCAACAAGAAATAGTCTTCCAACACTTCTCCAAATTTCCCCTTGGAAGCGAACTTCTGGTTCTAACACTTCTTTCATTAACAACGTAGCAATAATGCAAAGCAAGCTGATTCCTGCCAATACCCAGAAGGTTACTCGCCAAGACGCAAAATTAACGATAAAAGCTCCGATAACAGGCGCTAATATAGGAGCAAACATTGCCATTGATTGTACTGTAGCAAGAATAACATTACGTATTTTTCCATCAAAGCTGTCTTTTATTAATGCAGTTGAAATAACAACCATTGCTCCTGCCCCTAATGCTTCAAAAATACGAAAAATGATCAGCTGCCAAATGGATGTCGATAATGCACATAAAACACTTGATATCATGTAAATAAATAATCCTATTAGCAACACATTTTTTCGTCCATATTTATCGCTTATTGGACCGAAAAATAACATTCCAATTGCAAAGAAGAAGAAAAAACCTACTAACGTTAAATTTAAAATACTTGCAGAAGTATTAAACAGTTTTGCCATCGTTGGTACTGCTGGTAAATACATATCTGTAGTAAGAGGAGCCGTCATATTTAAAACTGTTATTAAAATAATTAGTCCTGTTCTTTTTAAATACCTCTGTTCGACTAATAATGATGATGAAACCACTTCATAATCCCCTTCCGTCACATATTCCATTACTTATAACTATAAGTAAATATTCGACTCGTTTCTAGATATCTATGAAAAATCGAATTATTATTAGTTTTCAAGTTAAAATATGTATCTTAATTTTAGAATTTTTACTGAAACCGCAATCATTATGAACAATATGTGAAAAAATTCACTATCTATTTTATTTTCATAATTTTAGGTGTAGAATGGTCTCAAGTGATATATAACACAATAAAATTTGCCGAAGTAGATCAGTCGTTGTTATATAACAATTTTGTTAGTTTAATCATTAGTTCATATATTTAATTTAAAATTTGAGGAGGCGACCCTTTATGTGGGTACTAACAGTATTTGAACAAGAAACTTTTCGTATTTTTGAATTTGAAACAAAAGAAGAAGCTCAACTTCTACTTCAAAAGATTGAAAAACCAGCGATCATTTCTTACACGAACTTAACTTGCGCAGCATAAAACTAAAAGAGAGGATGAGTAGAAAATAAATTTTCTACTCACTCCTCTTTTTAATTTAAACGATTTTTTATTGATAGTATTATGCAATAATGAAATTAAATTTTTAATGAAATATATTTCTCTTCTAAATAATCGCTAATACCTTGATGTCCACCTTCACGTCCATAGCCGCTTTCTTTAATACCTCCAAATGGTGCTTGAGCAACACTAGGAAGGGCATCATTTAATCCAATGATTCCATATTGTAATTGTTCAGAAACTTTTATGGCATTTTCCAAATTTGTCGTATATAAATAAGCAGCTAGACCATACTCTGTATCATTTGCTTCTTTAATTACTTCGTCAATTGATGAAAATTCAACGATTGGTGCTACTGGTCCGAAAGTTTCTTCGTTCATAATTAGCATTTCGTTCGTTACATTTGAAAGAATAGTAGGTTTAAAGAAATAACCGTTTAAATCAGAAATTTCTTCACCACCAGTTTCGATATTTGCGCCTTTTTCAACTGCATCTTTTACATGCTCTTTCACTTTTTCAAGACCATCTTTACTTACTAATGGACCAATTTGTACAGTTGGATCAACACTTTCACCAACTACTAATTCATTTACTTTTCGTACAAAGGCTTCTTTGAATTGAGTAGCAATATTTTTATGCACGTAAATTCGGTTTGCACATACACAAGTTTGACCTGCATTACGGAATTTGCTTGATATCGCACCTTCTGCAGCTTTTTCAATATCCGCATCTTCTAAAATTAAAAACGGTGCATGACCACCTAATTCTAACGATAATTTTTTCAAAGTTTTAGCAGAGGATTTTACTAAGTCTTTCCCTACTGCAGTTGAACCGGTAAATGAAACTTTTCGGACTACATTACTTTCAAAAATTTCATTTGAAATCTCGTTTGTTGAACCTACAATAATATTCACTACGCCTTTTGGAAGGTCTGCCAATTCAACAATTTTAGCAAAAGCTAATGCTGTTAACGGAGACTGGCTAGCAGGTTTAACAATTGAAGTACACCCTGCTGCTAATGCAGGACCTAGCTTACGTGTAATCATTGCGATAGGAAAATTCCATGGGGTAATAGCTGCAACAACTCCAGCTGGCTGTTTAATAACCATCAGCCGTTTATTTGCATCTAATGCTGGTATCGTCTCACCATAAATGCGTTTTCCTTCTTCTGCATACCAAGTTAGGAAACTAGCAGCATATGCTACTTCTCCTACCGCTTCCTTGCATGCTTTCCCCATCTCTAAACTTATAATTGTCCCAATTTCTTCTTGATTTTCAAGAAGTAAATCACGAATTTTCAGTAAATAGTTTGCTCGATCATACGCAGTAAGCTGTGACCAAACAGGAAAGGCTCTTTCAGCAGCATCAATTGCTTCCTTTGCTTCTTCAGAACCTCCCTTTGGTACTGAAGCAACTACCTCTTTTGTGGAAGGGTTAATAACATCAAAGGTACCTTTTGAACCTTTTAATCTCCACGTTCCATCAATAAATAAACCTACATTATTAAAATCAATTAATTGAAACTGTTGTGTAATTATACTCATTCGTTTTCCTCCTATTTTTCAGGAATTTTAAAGCATTCAAAATGTAACCTTAATACTTTATTCTTTTTACACAATGAAAAATAACCATTATTACAATATTCGCACATACCGCAAAATATCATTGCCTATACCACAACATTTTTGCCTATTAACTCCTTCGAAACATTGAACCAACATCTACAACTTGCACTGATACTTCATGTCCTAATGAAACATTTTTCTGTAAGCACCGGGATAGATGTTCAACAATCTCAATGGTATTAGGACCTATTAGTTGGGACTTTTCATTGTTTTACCAATTTCTAATTTTTATGACGGAATAAATTCCGCTAATTCTTAAGCATTTATGAAAAATAGAAAATTTCTCCTTAATGTTCACAGTAATTGCTTACTTTCTTCCAATGAACTGATTCAGTTTTAGCTATACTATTTTTTAACTGCTTAACCAACCACCATCAACATAGATTGTTTGTCCCGTAATATAGTCAGAAGCTTTAGATGCTAAAAATACAGCTACCCCTTTTAAATCTTCTGGTTCTCCGATTCTCTTAAATGGAATACGAGATTTCATCCAAGCTACTTTTTCCTCATCTTTAAATAAAGGCATTGTTAGCTCTGTTTTAAAATAGCCGGGTCCAATTGCATTTACGTTAATGCCGCTTTGTGCTAATTCAACAGCTAATGCTTTTGTAAATTGAGAAATTGCCCCTTTGCTTGATACGTATGCCACCATATTTGGTAAACCAATTTGGCTCGTTAACGAAGCTATATTAATGATTTTTCCATATTGATTTTTTTGCATATACGGAACAACTATTTGGGTTGCTTGAAAAACACTTTTCAAATTGATATTCATTACTTGATTCCATTCATCCTCTGGGAATTCTAAAAATGGGTATCTTTTATTAACACCGGCGCCATTTATTAAAATATCAATTGAACCATTTTTTTCATATAATTCTTTAACAAATTCTTCAAAGTCCACTCGATTCGTAACGTCTAATGCTTTATAAGTACAATCTCCACCTTGGTTATTAATTTCTGTTGCTGTTTTTTCTAATTCACTTTCAGTTCGACTTATGATAGCGACTTTTGTCCCTGCCTCTGAAAGTGCTTGTGTCATAGCTTTACCTAAACCGCGACTTCCACCAGTAACAATTGCTGTCTTTCCTTCTAAACTAAATAACATTTTAATCGTCACCTCGTATTATTTTTATTATACAAATCTTTCAGCGGTCACAAAGTCTAACACTTACCCCCGTTTTTAGTTTTCAAATAATTCATTATATTATTTTTAGTACGGTGAACATGATATTCAACTGCAACTTTTAATTCTTCAGGATCCCCAGTGAAAATAGCTTCTAGTATTCTACGATGTTCTTCTTGAATGGAAACTCTTTGTTGAATTAATAAATCGGGTGCCATAGAATCTGTTGCTAATTGAGCAACAATTTTTGCACCTCTTCTCCAAGTCGTCTTTTCTCTAAGGTGGTAATGAAACATTTCATGGTATTCTATATACTTCTCATGCTCGTTATCATTAACTGCTTCAAGCATTGCTTCGAAAATTTCTTTTAGCTTTTCTTTATCTTTTTCAGTCATATTTGGCAACTCTCTCAATATAACTTGACTTTCCAAATAACTTCTAATGCAATAAAGCTCTTCAAATTCCTCTAAAGTTAATTTTCTAACAATAGCTCCTTTGTGAGGGACAATTTCTATTAATCCTTCTATTTCTAGTTTCGTTAATGCTTCTCTAACCGGAATCCTGCTTACGTTCATTCTTTTGGCCCAATCTTCTTGAACGATGCGATCTCCTAGTTTTAAAGTGCCATCAAAAATTGCATTTCGTAATACTTTTATAACTTCATAAGCGGTAATTTTATTCATTTGTTCAACACCTGTTTTTTAATTGGATACAAAACGGATGGAAAACTAACGACATTTTGTAGAAAAAACATAATTCTTCTTAAATTTGTATCCAGATTCAGTTTATTTAACATAAATTATATTGTCAATCAATTTTCTGACTTTTTAAAATTTTTAACATTTTAATTTTATAAGTATAACTTTCCTTCGGTTTCTGTCTTCTATAAGATTATTACTATTGAATATTATATTTTTTTGTAACTTAAAAAAAGTTTGAGCTATCCATATTTACTTAACAATGATCTAGCTTAATTTCATTTTTTGGATTATGTAAAAATCGCAGTGACTAATGATACAATAAGAAATAATTATTTTAGAAAGTTACTATCCACGACATTACACTCTATTAAAAAACAAAGAGAGAAGTGACTATATGAGAAATATAGTAATCGGTATTGTAATTGTCGTTTTATATTGTTTTCCATTTGCTTATTTTTCAATGCACCAAGATTTTGCCTACCGTTCAATGTTTGGCTATTTAGTTATGATTTTATCAACTTCAATACTCGCTTATTTAGGTAATTGTTCATAGTTATAAAGCCTTTCTAATTATTGGTAATATATTATCTGCAATAATTTCATATTATTTTATCGGCTTGATGTCAGAAAACGAACGATGGGGTGGCTATTTTAAACCATTAACTCCTTATCAATTATTAATGTTAGTTAGCTTTTTTAATTTAATTCCACAGTTCCTCGCCATGAAATTAGGTAATAAACATAAAAATAAAGTCAAAGATTAAAAAGAGTAACTTCTTTAAATTTAGAAGTTACTCTTTTACTAATTATTATCTCTCTATTAATTGAATTAACTCACCGTTGATTCCTTTAAAGAAAATCGTTTTATCACCTGATGCTGCTGAAATACGTGGTGGGTCCGGGAATTCGATTCCTTTTGATTGCATTTCATCGATAGTGTCATCCAAATTGTCTACTACAAAAGCTAAATGATCTAAAACTCCGTTTGTAGCAGGATTTTCAATTTCTGTTAATTCTTCAATTAATTCAATCTCAACGTGTGGTTGATCTTGAACAAATAAAAAAGCAAGCTTTCGTTTGTCCGTATTTACTGCGGTACGTAATTTAAAGTTCAAAACTTCTTCGTAAAATTTAATGGAATTCTCCATATTTTTCACAATAATTGCCGTGTGTTCTAATTTTTTAATTGCCATTATGTAGTCCCCCTAATCATTATGATTTAAAAATTTTTAAGATAGTATGGAACATTATCCATAAAATTTTAAAGGATAAAAAATAAAAGCATATTAAAGCTAAAAATGCTATATATTTTATAATTGGGTATTGATTATCAAAAAGTAATGACATTATAAAGACCAAGAAACAAACTAATGACCATTTTACATTTTGGACAATTTTACTTTTTCCCAATTAAAAATACGTCCCCCTTCACCCTCTCTTTTATTTCATTCGATATTTATTTAAAAAAACCTTTATTTCTTTAATCTCTTCTTTATATGATTAAGAGAGTATAAAATATTTTGTGTAAATGAAAATTTCCATGTAAAAAGGAAGACCTTCTCTTGGTAGAATTAAGTCACCACAACCAATCCTAGAAAAGAGGTCTTCCCTATGAATCAGTTTACAAC
>JAEXYZ010000043.1 GCA_023405135.1 Bacillota bacterium
ATAAAAAACCTTCATGAGTTTTTTACACCCAACCCAAGCATGAAAATAAGTACCTTCGGTTCATAATGGTAATGACACAAACAGATGTAAGACGTGGTCTTTTTTGGTGGCTTTGACCCTGTATAAAAAACTGTTTGAGTGAATTTGGTGTTCAACCCTTTGTTAGCTCCACTTGATAGTAGGATGACTACGTACAGAAAAATGCTTATCTTCAAATTCACTCACTGTTTGTGATCATTTTAAATTGGAGTGATTTAATGGAAGTATTTATTGAGAAGTGTGCAGGTTTAGATGTACATTCTGAAACGATTGTAGCTTGTGTTATTAAAGGAACTCGTGAGGACGAATTGTATACGGAGACTGAAACATTTCCAACACTCACAAAAGATTTGTTTCGATTATTAAAATGGTTAGAGACTCATGAGGTTACACACATTGCAATGGAAAGTACGGGCGTGTATTGGAAACCTGTTTTTAATATCTTAGAAGATTTCTTTGACATTACATTAGCGAATGCTCAACGAATTAAAAATGTACCTGGAAGAAAAACAGATGTTTCAGATGCAGAATGGATTGCGAAGTTGCTACGACATGGTTTAATTGAGAAAAGCTTTGTACCACCTGTAAACATTCGTGAACTTAGGGATTTAACAAGACTTCGTAAGAAGTGGATTGGTCATTTAACTTCCGAAAAAAATCGAATTCAAAAGGTATTAGAAAGTTCAAATGTAAAACTAAGTACTGTTATTTCTGATGTATTTGGCGTTTCGGGACGGAGACTATTGAATCGATTAATCGAACAAGGTTATGTTGATGAAGATGATGTAGAAAAAGACATTCATGGGAAGTTGGCTCCGAAAAAGCAAAGGATTACCGATTCATTATTTGGCACAATTAATGAGCATCAAATCTTTCTCATTCGTCAATCCTGGCAACACATTCAATATTTAGAAACCTTGATTTCAGAAATCGATGAACGTGTAGATCAATTACTACAAAATTATCAAGAAGAACTACAATTGTTAATCACAATACCGGGAATAAGTAAAGATACTGCCGCAGTAATTATTGCAGAAATCGGAGTAGACATGGGACAGTTCCCGACATCTCAACATCTTGCATCATGGGCAGGCGTTTCACCGGGTAATCACGAAAGTGCTGGTAAAAGAAAGAGTACACGTACAGTGAAAGGAAATCCTCATATTAAATCAGCTATGTGTGAAGCAGCGTGGGCTGTTTCAAGAAGTCGAAACCGATGGCTAGCAAACAAATATTGGTCACTCGCTGCACGAAGAGGAAAGAAAAAAGCACTCGTTGCGATCTCACATCGAATGCTTCGGGTTATATACTCCATGTTGTTAAACAAGGAGGCTTATAAAGAACCCCAAATAATATAGGTTAACCAAAACCAAAAAGTTTTATACAAAGTTACCCCACAACAGGTAGCTCTGCTTTCGTATTGGCTTTTTTCGGTCAATTTAAGAATAAACATATCTGATCAATAATATTCAAAGACCGAAGGGATTATTTATTTTCACAGAAAATGACGCGATTGTCATGATAATAAAAGCAATGGCTGCCCCAAAAACTGGATCAAAATAAAATCGTTCTACTAAAACAAAAACAGAAAGGAAATATATAATAGTACCAATACAACCTACTAAACTATATTTAATAAACTTTTGAATTAATCCCTTCCTCAATAACATGCTTATACCTCTTTATTATCTTCTAACTTTTAAATTACGTCCGACGTTTACTTATTTATTCAAAACGGAAAGGCAATTTTCCACCATTCTTCTTCACAATACTACCTTTCCCTAGAATTCCTTTTCTAGAGGACTTTTTTAAATTAATCAAAAAGACTAACTGTAAAAAAATGATAGGTAAAAATGATTTTTTATAGGCTAAATATTTCGGTTCCCAATCAGTAGCAAACTTACTTTTAAACTCTCTTAAGCCTTTAAAATTGTATTTTTTATTGCCATACAGATAAACATATCGAATCATTCGTTCACTAATAAATGAATGTTTACAATTTCCTACATTCGCTAGCGGGGTCATCCCTAAACTACAGTTATGGTAGCCATTATTTTTTGCCCATTCAAAAATATGTATAAATAATACGTCCATTGTTCCATGGGGACTTTGTTTACCTTTTCTCATTAGGTCAATAGTTAAAGTATGTTTATAATCCGTAGCTAATGTTGCAAAAGCAATGACGTTACCAACTGAATCATTCAATAGAGCAACTGGAAAACGCGACACATAGTCTTCCTTAAACGCCACCACTGAAAACCCTTTTTCTTTCTCTTCCCCAAGCCAAGAATCTGAAATATCTTTAATCGCTTTATGAAGATTTTGAGAGTGTGGTGGTTCTACGACATTAAATGTAAAACCATTACGAGAAAACTTATTAATTCTTGTTCGTAATTTTGCTCCCCTTTTCCCCCCTAGAGAAAACGCTGAAAGATTAACAATAGCCTCTTCCCCTAACTTAACGAAACGATAACCAGAATCATGATAGTATTGCATGTAGCTAGGACTCGTTTGATAGAAAATTGGTTTCACATTTTTTAATTTACAATATTCATTAAATTCCTTAATGGCATGTTGAAAATTTACCTCTTCCCCAATTGGATCTCCAAGAACAACTAATTTATTGAAAATTTGTTTATAGACAATCAATGTATTACGATCTTTTGTCCAAAATTGCTCTTTATCTTTTAGAAAAATTAAATGAGATACGTGATTGCCTCCCTTTTCCTTCAAAAATGAATGCAATTCATCATAATGAACGGCCATATGATTTTCATAATCATCTCTATTAATCCTCTGTTTTTGAAAAAAGGAAATTAAATTATTTATAAAAAACACTGGTGTTTCCTCCAATAAAATCAACAACTTATCATCTTTGATAATACCATACAGTAACGACTGTTCATAGTTAGTAAATATTTAATACTAAATCATCTGACAATTAAAATTTCCCCTTAAAACGACATAGATGTACGACTCTACTACTATGGAAATTCCATAAAATCTCCATCTCTAATGACCATCTGCATTAAGTCCTATTTCAGTAACTGTCGAACAATTCTTTTATAAATAGAATAAAACACCTGATAAAAAGCCTAAACATGCTCAATTCTAAGATATTCATATATAAACAAATTAGTAGGTCTATATATGGAAGTGGAAATCCTTTAAGTATAAAAAAGGAAGCGTTGGAAAAATTGGCTTTTATCCATATGAAACGTTAAAGATTATTTTTAAATATAAGTTAAATTAACTATACCAAATTCTTAGAAGTCCATATTCTATAGTGTCAAGTGGGGATACTTGGTAATTTCCTGAGGAAGGAGGAGAATTTTAAGTGGCACATTGGAAATGTTCAAATTGTAATCAGAAAAATTTTGATGACAGATCAACTTGCCAACGATGCAATGCCCGTAATCAATCTGCAATGGAGGATAATTATATGGGTGGCAATGATCTTGATGATGCTACAGTAGCACAACTTTTCGATCAAATCTCAGTAGTAGAACAGGAATCTGATGAATTAATTTGGATACGTAATTCCTGTAACGTTAACGTAAAATCAACTGATACACAAGCAGCAATTTCACTTCAAGTAGGATTGCAACTTGCTATCGCTTTAGTAATCAGTATTTCAATTGCTGATTCAGAGGAAGGTCGAGCAGTGGCTCAAGATTTATTCCAACAATTAGATAATGAGCAGGTAAATAAACAAAAAATTTACATTGATAACTCAAAAGATGTTGACGTTGTAACTACTGACACAGACTTATCTGTAAATATTCAGGCATTGTTACAAGTGTTGATTTCATTAGTTGTTAAATTAGATATTCTTTGATTTAAATTAAACATCCATTTATTTTAATGCGAAAGAGGTGAATAGAATGTCAGGAAAAAAATGGAGAGCATTAGATCATTGCGATGATAATAATAATAACAATACTCAAGATACAGATGTGCTAGAGGATAACTCCCAAGTTTTGAAGTCTTCGCAACAATCGAATGAATGGATTGTAGTAAAAGATTCTGAAGGTGTTGAAGTTAAAACAACAGATACACAGGTTGCAGTATCTTTACAAATAGCTATTCAAATTGCCATCGCAATTGTTATCAGTATTACTATCGGTGATAACGAACAAGGTAGAGCTGTAACACAGGATCTAAAACAATTTATGAAAACAAGACAACGAAATACTCAAAAAACAATTGTTGAAGGATCAAGAAATGTAAAAGTTACAACAACTGATACAGATATCGCCGTAAATATCCAAGCAATGATTGAAATTCTTGTAGCGCTCGTTGCAAAATTAGATGTCTTATAATTCATCCAGTTAAGAGCTATCGAGTATAACTTGAGCAAATTACTTTCCACGTAACATATAAAACTATATGTTGCGTGGAATCATTCTTTTTATGATTAAATTTCAAATTTCAAGCTTCTCTATAAGCAATTATCCGTGTCCACTTATCCTATTTCTACATATGCTGTGAGGAGGAAACTTTATGGCAAGGAGTGATGAATATGAGCAATTCACCAGAAAAACAAAATTCCTTAAACGGCAAAGTAGTTGACTTATTAGTAAGTGAAGTTTTGCGAAAAAACGGCGTTAACCTAGAGAATGTCAAAAATAAGCTATCTGACGAACAAAAACAATCAATAAAAGAACTAGTTAAAGATTTACAATCACAAGTAGATAGTTTTGTAAAACAAACTTCAGATAATAATTCAAAATAACCCTTTTGAAACGCCTCTAAGCAGGCGTTTTTTATAATAGGCCATTTTTCCAGTAAACGACTCCCTACCTACTTACTTACGGAACAATCAACACAAATTAAAAACTGCTCCTCTTAAAATTGAAAAGCAGTTTTTCACTTAATAAAGAGCGATATTTCCTATACTTCCCTATTTATACGAGCATCCATTTCATCTTGCATTTCTTCTTTCATCGCTTCAATAGACTGTTTACGACGCTCATTTTTATTTTTAAGCATTTCACGTTCTTCTGGACTTGCAAACTCCATACTAATTTCAGCTTCTCGTAACTTTCCTTCAGTATTTTCAATCATATCATGTAAACGTTCAACATTATTTTTTCTATTATCAGGTTTCGGTTGTTGTGAATTAGACATATTGACCCCCAAAGTACTTTTTCAGTAGTTTGGTTTGTTTTAACTTTTATATACCTTCTATTTACTATATAAATCACTTATGCCGTGAAAATACATTTACCAAATTTGTAAGCTTGAGACAAGAATTAGAAAGAGTTATTACTGAAAGTTGAAAAAGAGTAATCCTTAAAAAATCCCTCTACTAGATCCAATACATTACTAAAAAAGAACGCAATAGAAAATGCGTTCTTTTTTGGGTGAAGTTTTCAATTGATCAAACAAACAATTCCATTTAACAAAACTTTACTCCTTTGCAGTACACGTTAGAACTCGATAAACCTTTCTTTCAAAGCATTATGCAAAAACGGGCTTTGTTCGCCTACGCTGTATAGCTGCAAGTAATGCATAGCTCTAGTGCAAACAGTGTAAAAAACTCTAAGCAAGCTTTCATCACCGTATACTCGTTCCGATGCATCATAAACGATAACTGCATCAAATTCAATACCTTTGGACAAGTACGACGGAATAACAACAACACCCGGTTCATATTCAGAACCGTTTTTCAACAGCTTAATATTATCGATGTTAGACAACGCTTCATATGCCCTCTTACTTTCCTCAGCAGATTTACATATTATAGCAATACTATTGTAATGAAGACTTCGTAACTCTGCTACTTTAGATTCAATATGACGGTGCAATTGTGCGTAATCTAACACTTTTGTCAGCACAGGTCTCTCGCCATCACGTTCAAATGGAATAATTTGATCCCCATTCGGTACTAATCTGCGCGTAAATTCGATAATCGGTTTTGTAGAACGATAGCTACGTGTCATATTAATTACTTCCGTTTCATCCTGTCCATATAAACCGGTAAGCATGTGAAAATCAACCATTTCTTTAGCATGCGTAAATATAGCCTGATTAAAATCACCGAGCACAGTCATCTTCGCTGAAGGAAACAAACGTTTTAGAAACTCAAATTGAAAAGGTGAATAATCTTGAGCCTCGTCAACAAGTATATGTTTTATCGTACGGTTCGTCTGAAACCCTAGAATGAGTTCTTTCATAAATAAGAAAGGTGTAGCATCTTCGTAAGATAACTTATCTTTATTTAGCATTTCCAGTGTCTCTTGGCAAATATCCTCCCATTCTACTGGAGTTTCGCCCTCTAACCACTGCATAATTTGCGAGGGATTAGTAAAAAGATTCTTGTATATCCCCTTTATATCGATGAAATGATAAGACCGGATTGCTTTTCGCAATGGTTTCATTTTCTGACGAACAACCAATCCAGCTAGTGCTTTTGGCTCCATTTCATAATCAGCAATCGATTCTCTTTTATAGCCTCGTTTTCCCGCTAAGTATGCATGTGCCTTATGATATTCCTCATTACTTAGCAGTTCAATTTCATCCTCTACCCACTGCTTTGTCCTTTCCCCTTTTTCTACTTCATTTATTTGCTTAATTAGCCAATCTCTTAACTTTTCAAGTCTGCTATGGAAACGAAGCGAGGTGTCACTATTATAAAATCTATTTGCAATTTGTTCTGCAGTAACAATTGGCTTTCCTCTGAAAATAATGTCCTTAAACAACATCCGAGATGATTCTAGAGACTTTCTATAAGAATCAACCGCCATCACAAAACGTATAGATGCTTTGAATTGGATACTGGCAACTCTTGATCTAAACGAAGGTGTGTCTGTAGCAGTTAAAATATATTCCAATTGGTCGAAGGGATTTTCAACTTGGAATTCATTGCCTAATCGATGAACTAAATATTCCTGAAAAGTAACCTGTTGCATATTCTCCTCGCCAAGCTCCGGCAATACATTAGATACGTAACTGTTAAACATAGTATTTGGCGAAAATAGAATAATTTGATCAGCAGTTAAACTATCTCTATATTTGTAAAGCAAGAAGGCAATTCGCTGTAAAGCTGCTGATGTCTTACCGCTACCAGCAGCACCGTGAACTATAAGCAACTTTCCACGATCATGACGGATGACCTTATTTTGCTCCTGTTGGATAGTAGCTACTATACTGTGCATATGTTTATCAGAACCTTTACCCAAAACCTGTTGTAAAATCTCATCACCGATCGTAATACTCGTATCGAACATTGCTTGAAGAATTCCATTTCGAATAAGGTATTGCCACTTTTTCTCTAATTCACCTTCGATTATGCCTCCTGGTGTTACATACTTAGCTGGACCAGGCTCATAATCATAGTAAACACTCGCAATCGGTGATCTCCAGTCATAAATAAGAAAGTCTTCTCCTTCTGCATCCATAAGTGATGAAACTCCAATATATATTTGCTCCTGAGTTGAAACACCTTGTTCAATGAAATCAATTCTGCCGAAGTAAGGAGACTCCTGCATTCGGCGTAGCGCGGATAATCTAATCGATGCATGCCTATGCATACTTTGGCTTTCGGATAAATTTTGCGCTTCTTGTCTTAAACCGATAATGGTTTCAAGAAAATCATCGAAAGTATCAATATTTACTTTATTTTCTTCCCAAAAGTGTCTGCGAATAGTAACCACTTCATTCCGACGACGGGAAGTCTCTTCTTCTAAAGCACTAATACGATCTGCAATAATTTTCATTACACTATCAACTCGTTGTTGCTCTTGCTGGAATTCCGATTTCATAGCAAACACACTCCTTAAAAAATATTTAGGTGTTGACTAATAAAAAGATATATTATATAATTATTCTAGGGATATTATTAACTAAAATAGAATAAAACTTGTAACTATATAAGATTACCATGATATTTCATTTTTTTCAATGTATTATTTATATGCTGAGTTTTTTAACATACTTTATAAATCAGAGGGGTGCCTATTTGTTTTGGGCACCCTTTATTTATTTTTGAGGTAATACAAAATAAAAAAACAAATAATTAAAGGGTAAGCTATCACAAGTATTTTGTAATAGCTTACCCTTTTATTTTTTACTTATCAGTTTTCTTCTAATAACGCTTTATTGTAATTGTACTGTGATGGATCAACTGGCGTAAAGCCACTCGGTGTATAGAATCTTAACAAATCACCATTTACTACTTTATCTGATAATTGTAATTTATAATCTACTTCTTTTTTGTACTCGTTTGCTTTTTCTAATTGGCTATTATCCAATATTAAGCCAGTTTTAGCATCATAATATTTCCCATCAATCGAATAAATAGTTGGGCTTACATAATCATCATTTCTAAATGCTACTACTTCATTATGCTCTTCTGATAATAAATCGGTACCAAATTGAACATATTGCTGTGAATTGATTCCAAGTAAATGTAATAAAGTTGGAAGAAGATCGATTTGACCTCCGTAAGTATGATTAACTCCACCTTCCATTCCTGGAACATGAATAATTAATGGTACACGTTGTAAATTAGCACTTTCATAAGGTGTTATTTCTTTTCCTATGATTTGTTCCATAGCTCTATTGTGGTTTTCTGAAATACCATAATGGTCACCATAGAAAACTAACATACTGTTATCATATAAACCTGACTCTTTTAAGCTAGTAATGAACTGTTCAATTGCTTCATCAGCATAACGAGCAGTTTGGAAGTAATCATCTACACTTGCATCACCAGTACTCGCTTTTCCAATTGTCGCTAAATCTTGATTCATTTTATACGGATAATGATTCGAAACTGTAATAAATTTTGTATAGAACGGTTGAGATAATGATTCTAAAAAAGGTAATGACTGTTCAAAGAATGGTTTATCCATTAAACCATATTCAGCCATATCTAATTCAGAACTTGTATCATAATAATTTGCATCAAAGAAATGCTCATAACCGAATGATTTATAAATTTTATTACGATTCCAGAAAGTTCCACTATTACCATGGAATACAGCAGACGTATAGCCATTTTCTTTTAAAATTGCAGGAGCTGCTTGATACGTATTTTGTCCTTTTGTAATATATGCAGAACCTTGTGGTAACCCGAATAAAGAGTTTTCAAGCATAAATTCAGCATCCGAAGTTTTACCTTGAGCTGTTTGATGGAAGAAATTATCAAAGTATAGTGTATTCGGATCTTTCGTTAATGAATTTAAATATGGTGTTACCTCTTCACCATTTAATTTATAGTCAATTAAAAAGTTCTGGAATGATTCTAAATGAATATAAATAACGTTCATACCTTTTGCTGCGCCAAAATATTTCTCGTTAGGTTCTGCATAGTTAGATTTTGTATAGTTAATAACTTCTGTCATATCATCACTATCAGCTAAAACCCTTTGAGAAGACGCCTTTAAAGTTTCAGTTGCGTCATAAATCGTATAGTTATACATTCCTAAATATTTAACAATATAGTTACGATCAAAGCCACGTGTTAACAATTGTGGACGATCAGCATTAGCTAGTCCTAAATTTATTACAGAAATCCCAACTACAAAAGCGATTACTGCAACTGCCTTTTTATACCCGATTCTACTATTATCTTTTTGTAATTTTTTAGACAAACATAAGTAAATTAACAATAGTACATCAACAAAGAATAAAAAATCATAAGGCTTTAGTAAAGAAATGATACTGCCACCTAAATCTCCAAAGTTTTGTGTTTGAAAGATGGTAGGTAATGTAATAAAGTCACTAAAAAATCGATAGTAAACCGCATTTGCATATAAAAGAAAAGACATTAGAGAATACATTACCACTAATATTGCATATTTTCCTCGTCCTTTAAAAATAAAGGAAACTCCAAGGAATAACAAAGCAGAGCCTAATGGGTTTATAAATAAAAGGAATTGTTGAAGTGCTCCTTCTACTCCTAAATTAAACTGTGTTACTTGCGTAATATATGTTTTAATCCATAGCATTAAAACAGCTAAAATATAGATACCAAAAAATTTATTAAAAATATCAGCTTTCTTAATATTTAATTTTGCCAATTTTTTCACCTTCCTATTAGTCAAACAGACTAAAAAATCCTCTATTTTAAACTTAATAAACATTTAATAAAAATAATAATTTCTATTTGCATTAATTTGTTATAATGAAATTTTCACCAACCATATTTCTAAAGCTTATATAGCCTACATCCAATTTCGGTCTTCTGTCAAGTGAATATACTAACTAAATTTACTAATTTTACCTAAGCAGATTCTTTAATTTTCAAGTTGCCATTTACATTTTTAATATAACGTTAATACTTCTTCATAAGTTGCAGTTTTTATGAAGTTTTTTAAATGAAGTGAGCATAAGAGAAAGATTAACTATCTATTCCTTCTTATAGATGTTTCTCATGGAGGATACAAAATTCACCATTTTGTGATTAAAGCACTATGAAAAAGAAAAAAACCGTACCAATTATGGCACAGTTTCTCCAAATTGGAGGTTTTCAAAATTAAAGCATTCGCATTTCCTCTTATTTAAGAACGTTGTAGTTTTATAACTCCTCTCCACTATTCATATCGTACTTTTTTAATGGAATCCAATGTTTCCTTCTATAAACACTTAAGGCAATTCCTACAATAAAAGCATTCAGTACAATTGGCATTAAGCCGTAACTCATAAAAGGTAATGCCATCGATACAATCGGTAACATTCCAAAGGTCATCCCTACACTATATATAAATTGAGTAGCAAAAAGTGTTACGCCACCTATGACAAGTAACTTTCCAAAAGGCTCTTTTATTGACAATGAAATCATCAAGATCCGAGCTAGAAAAGCTGTTAAAACCAAAAAGATTACAATTCATGTTGCAAATCCATATGTTTGAATTAAATTTGCAAATGCAAAATTAGTATGAGCTTCCGGAATAATTTCTATATTTTCCGCACCGAATATCCCTGTATTTTCATCACATTTTGGACTATTACATATTGATACCCACTGCTAGAAGCATATTCGTTAGGATTAATAAAACCTAATAAACGATTTAATTGATACGATGCTATATTACCTTTCATATAAGAAAAGACAAAATAGGCAATCATTCCACCCACAAAAACAGTAGCTGTTCCCATTACAAGTAATTTTTCTTTACGAGTAAACCGACTTTGTAAGAAAAGAACACCAACAATTACAATATAAATAAATTTCATAGATAATTTAGCATTTGATAAGAATAAAAAAAGTGAAAGGAAAAATAGGCCAATAGCTTGCCATAATTTAAAGGACTGTATACTAAATAGCGATGCCCAAGCTAATAAAAAAACGGAATTGCCATCCATATTTGTATTTCAATAATACCAAATGAAATCATTTGTTCTCCATTTATCATCTCATTCGAATATAGTTGAAGAACAATTAATAAGACTGCTCCTATAGTATAAAACAAATAACCAAATCTCTTTAATTTTCTGTAATCAATAAACATCATACTAATTGCTAATATATATCCAATAATTATCGCAATCACTTTATTTTGTAACATCTTTGATAAATTAAAGAAGGCTAAATATGATTCTTGATTCAATGCCATTATTGGTAAAAAGCCAAGTAACAATGTAGCACATAATAAGGAAATTAATAACCAGTCTATTTTGGGTTTATGTAATTTATTTAGAGATTTACCAAGTGTAATAGGACTTCCCATTTCTTGTACTGCTTTTTCCTCAGCTTCTAATTCACTATAACCTTTTTGTATCCAAGATTGTTTTGATTTTTGAATATGTTGAGTCAATTCAGCTTTTACATATTCCTTCGCTTCATTAGATTTTATTTGAGCCGTAACAGTTTTTAAAAAGTGATCAATTTTCATTTGAGGTCACCTCGTAAAATAATTGTTTCACTAAGGAATTACCTCTCTGTAATACTTTCTTTTGAACAATCTTTAAACCTTTATTTGTTAATTTATAATACTTTTCATCATTCTCACACCAGTAAGATTGTAAAATCCCTCGTTGTTCTTGATCATGTAAAATTGTGTAAACAATTCCTTCATTATTAATGATGCTTTTGTAGCCTCTTACATGAAGTAATTGTGTTAACTCAGATCCTGTCTTTTCTTTAATCAGCAGTGATAAAATTGCTTTAGTTATATCTTCTTCCGACAGTTGTTCTATTTGTTGTTTTATTTTTTGGCGGTGGTCATCCGTAAACTTTACTTGAGGGAATATATGATTGTTCATCGCTTTTTTTAATCCTTTTAATCGTTCCTCCATTTTAATCCCTCCAACATTTCTCTTAATAATGATTTTCCTTTACGTAATCGTGTTTTAATTGTATTGCTATTCACTTCAAGTACAGCCGCAATTTCTTTAATTGAACATTCCTCATAATAATACAAATAAATTACCTCTCGATATTTTATTGGCAATTGCATGACACAATAAGCAAGCTGTGCATCTTCATCCTGTTGTATAATTGTTTGATCTACACTATCTCTTCGTTCATTTATGATTAGATTAAAATTATCTGCTACTTTTACCCGCTGATTATACCAACTTTTTAAATAATCCTTAGAATGGTTAATTGCAATTCTCCAAAGCCATGTCTTAATAGAGGATTTTCCTTTATAAGTTGCTAGTGATTTATAACATTTTAAAAAAATTTCTTGAGTTAAGTCCTCTGCAATTGTTTCATTATGCACATAAGCATAGACAAGTTGTTGGATTTCCTGACCATATGTATACATTAATTCATCGATCAACCTTTCATGATTAACCATTGTTAAAGAATCGTATGTTACTTCCACATCTCCCCTCCATTTCAGCAATTAGACGAGTCTGACATATAGAAAGTTTTTAATTTGTATTAATAAAAAATATTGGTTCCCCTTTTTCAAGGAGAACCAATTTAACTTAGTAAATTATTTTGTTTCCTGAGCCATTATAAATTCCCTTTCGTTTTCAGAACTTTTAGATGACCACATTAATATGCCAATTCCTAGTAATAGAAGGAATATTCCTAACCATGAAGTAATGTTTAAAGTTTCTCCTAATAAAAAAACTCCTAGTAATGAGGCGGTTAATGGCTCCGCTAACGCAAGGGTTACTGCTGTTGATGAGGAAACTTGAGTAAGACCTTTCGCGAAGAGCAAATATGCTATACCTGTTGCTACAATACCGAGCTGAAGACTTACACCAATCCCTTTCAAACTCATGATCCATGACATATCAAAAATAAATAAAAACGGTGATAGCCAAATTGCGCTAAGGGTGAATACAATTGCTACTACTGATATAGAGGAATGTTTTTCGACCAAACTTCTACTTATAAGAGTATATCCTGCAAAAGATAACCCAGCCCCAAGTGCCATGATGATTCCAAATGGGTCTACGTTTACCGACTCCTTATTACTAAAGAGCAACAAACACCCTAAGATTGAAAGAAAAGTTGAACACCACCATACTTTAGATGGTCGAACTTTTAAATATAGCCATTCTATAAGACCAGATAAAATAGGGGCGCTTCCAATTGCCACCACTGTTCCAATTGCCACTCCCGTTATCGAAACCGCTGAAAAAAATAATGGTTGATATAATGCCATGCTTAAAGAAGCCAGAATTGTAGTTTTGATGGGCCAATTTTTAAAATCGAACTTTCCTACAATCAGTACAACAACTATTAAAAATAATCCTCCCACAGCTAAACGAGTAGCTCCAATAGCGATCGGATGTGCTGTATTTGGTGCAAAGGCTTGAGTTGTACCGGTCGTACCCCAAAGAATTGCAGCTAATAATATTAGGAAAGGAGATAATTTCCTCGTCATTTTACTCACCTCAATAAAAAAGATAAAAAGAATAGTTAAACTGATAATAGAAAATTTTTAACAAACTTTCTTTACCGAATTTAATATCCTTTTTATCTATTATTAAGAACTCTATACTTTTGTGGAGAAATGCCCTCACAGCTAACAAACCATCTTGTAAAGGAGGAAGAATTCATAAACCTTAATTCCTCACTAATCCTTGACATTGACCACCCTGTTGAAATTAATAAATGTTTTGCTTCTTTTAATCGAAGTTCAGTTATATATACTTTTGGACTTTTGCCGGTCTTTTTCTTAAACCAAGCTGAATAATAGACTGGATGATAATGTTCAATATTTGCTAACGTTTCTAAACTAATTGGCTCTTTAAAATGTTTATGAATATATTCAATTGATAGAGGATTTGAAAATTGAAGTTTGCTAGTTATATATCTAGTCAATTCCACTAAGGAAGCTGTGCTCTCCTGATTCCGTGACTCCTCTAAAAGTAAATAGCGAATGGAAGCCCATTGTTGATCTAAATGTATATACATACTATTCGAATCATTTGGTAAATACTGTGTCGGAATATCTAATATTAAAAATTCATTTCTATCTATGGAACGATAATTATGAACTACCTTTGGAGGTAGATAAAAACAATGATTTGAGCTAAGATTTACATCTTGCCATTTCGTTTGAATTTCTAAGGAACCTTGTAATGGAAAAAGAAATTGCCCAAAGTCATGCTGATGAGAGTTAAACTCTTTTGAATAAGATCTTTTCTCACAAGTTACTTCTTTTAAACTTTCCATTGGTGCTCCTCCTCAATCTTACTAATTAAATCCATTATTTTATTATAATCTTAAACAGAGTTGTAATAAAAGGTGCATTTCTTGGATTCATCAGATAAACACTGTCATTTCAATCAATAAAAACGCTCCTCCTTTTATGTTTTAATCGTCTTTAATCTCCCATTAAATGATAAAATTTTTATAGAATCACTGATTTTTCCAAACATATTATTCTCAATAAAATATGGAAAAGAGGGAAAGGAAATGTACATTGCAAGTCAGAGAGAAATGCAAATACTCGATCGCTATACGATTGAAACTCTAGGTTTACCAGGGGCTGTACTAATGGAAAATGCCGGAGCAGCTGTAGTTCAAGAAATCATTGCTCATTTTCCGTCAACTGAAACAAAAATTTTAATTTTAGCTGGTGGAGGCAATAATGGCGGGGATGGCTTTGTGATTGCAAGGAAACTTGTTGATAGTGGTTACGAAGTCATGCTTTGTTTGGCTGTCTCTGAGAGTCATTTAAAAGGAGATGCAAAGGTTCATTTTGATGTTTATAAAAAACGAAACTTACCTTTGTTCCATTATGATGAAACTAATGCTGAACAATTACTCACTTATATAAAGCATTCAAATTTAATAGTTGATGCACTACTTGGAACTGGTATTTCAGGTGAAGTACGTGCTCCATTTGTCGATATTATTCGCTTAGTCAATGATTCCAGTAAAGAAGTTTATGCAGTGGACATCCCTTCAGGCGTTAATTCAAATACGGGAGAAGTTTCAAACGTTGCCATTAAAGCATCAAAAACAATAACATTTGCACTTCCAAAGATCGGTTTCTTTATTGGGGAAGGACCTCAATATATCGGAGATTGGAAAGTTGCTGACATTTCAGTACCGCCAGAAATTGTACAAATTTTACAATTAGATTTACCTTATCTTTTAGATGAACAGATCGCTAAACGTGCTGTACCAAAGCGTGTTACGTATGGTCATAAAGGAACATTCGGTCATTGTTTAGTTATCGGGGGATGCATCAACTATGTAGGCGCCCCAATGTATACGGCGAAGGCTGCATTCCATACTGGAGTTGGACTCGTTACTTTAGCTATCCCTGAATCAATCTACTCAATAGTTGCGGTGAAATGCCCTGAAAGTTTATATCTTCCATTACCTTCTGATGAAGGAACAATTACAAGTAGTGCATTTGAAGAAATTGATTTCTCAAAATTTAAAGTTATTGCGTTTGGCCCAGGAATCGGGAGAAAAGTAAATGGCGATGCATTATGGGAAACTTTAATTTTAAAGTTGTCCGAACAATCTATTGTTGTAGATGCAGATGCCATTTATTTTATGAAAAATCATTTAGAAAAAATCAAATCGTATAATGGAAATGTTATTGTGACACCCCATCCAGGTGAGATGGCAACATTAACTGGATTAACGATTAAGGAAGTTGAAAATAATCGTCTTGAGATTGCAAAACAATTTGCAACAAAATACAATGTCTATTTATTGTTAAAAGGACATCGCTCAATTTTAGCAACCCCTAAAGGAGAACTATGGATTAATCCATTTGGAAATGACGCCTTAGGAAAAGGAGGAAGTGGTGATGTATTAACTGGAATGATTACATCCTTTTTAACACAAGGTGCAAATCCACTAGATGCAATGCTGGCAGCTAGTTATTATCATGCCACTGCCGCCGAACAAGTAGGAAAAGAAATTTCAAATTATGGTATTACACCTATGGAGGTAATACATCAAGTTTCAAAACAATTATTAGATTTATAAATATTACATTGAGCATCAACTTAAATTTGTATTGTTACTTTTTGTTGCAATCACGAATTACATTTCACTTTTGTTCTTTATCAACATTAGAAATATGATTGCAATATAAATGCCATAGACGTAAACGAATTATCACCTCCCTGTTCTTTTTCTAGAAAAAATCTATGTTATGATTATTCCGCAACCAAGAACATGGAGGTAAATATATGTTTAAAAATTTTATATCAATTGTGCCAGTTGCTGCACTTACGTTAACGGTAAGCACTACTGCACAAGCTTCAACTATTACCGTTGAAAAAGGTGATACTCTTTGGGATTTAGCACGTGCAAACAATACAACAGTAGAAAATATCCAAACAGTCAATGATCTTACTACTGACCTAATTCACCCTGGAGATGTGCTAGCTATTGCAAAGGAAATACAGTATAAGGTTAAGCAAGGTGATACTTTATGGGACATTGCTGCTAAACATCAAGTAACAGTTAAGCAAATTAAGGAATGGAATCATTTACATAACGATCTCATCCATCCTGATTTAACTCTAATAATCTTTGAAGGTGTAAAAGGAAATCAAACAGTTGTAACTAAAAACAAAGAAATAACTACAGTACAACAACAAAAGAAAAATACGTCAAAAGAAACAGTATCAACGTCAAATAATGCAAGTTCAAAGGAAGATACGTCTAAAGTAACAACTCCTTCAAATGATAATAATGCTTCAAAGGAACAGAAAGTTGCAGTATCTTCTCCTGCAACAAGTACGGAGGCTTCTAGGGAAATCCCATCAGAAGAAACTGCAACATCAACAAAAAAACCAGGTTTAAAGGAAATTAACGTGGAAGCTACAGCCTATACTGCTTCATGTGACGGATGTTCCGGTATTACTTCAACAGGCATTAACCTTAAGGAAAACCCAGATGCAAAAGTTATCTCAGTAGATCCAACTGTTATTCCACTTGGTAGTAAAGTATATGTAGAAGGCTATGGAGAAGCAATCGCGGGAGATACTGGCGGAGGTATTAAAGGAAATAAAATCGACGTCTTTATCTCTTCTCAACAGGAGGCAGTTAACTTTGGGGTGAAGCAATTGAAAGTAACGATATTAGACTAGGTATCAAACAATAAGGGACCAGATTTGGTTCCTTTTTTCTATTTCAATTTAATAATTACATTGTTTAATAAACCTTTGGAATCCGAATGATCCAAAAGCTTTTTTTGATCAAATAAGTAGCTTTGTTTATTTATTAAATGAAGCGAGAAAAAGAAATATTTCAAGCTATCAAATGAGTACGCTAGATATCGAATGGAATGGAGAGGAAGGCAGGTTACTATATGAGTAATATATTAGTGACAGGTGCAACGGGTTTTTTAGGTGGCCACGTTGTTAAAAGACTAGTTTATGAAGGGGTTAATGTTACAGCTATTGGTCGTAACAAAACTATCGGAAATACCCTTCCTAAAGATGTTCGTTTTCTTCAAGTTTCTTTAGAAGATAGACAAAGGATTTTCCAAGCAATGCAACATCAAGATTTTGTAATCCATTTTGGAGCACTTTCATCTGTTTGGGGTAAATATGAAAATTTCTATAACTCTAATGTAATTGGCACCCAAAACATAGTTGACGCTGCCCTTTCTTATAATGTAAAAAGATTTGTTCACGTTTCAACACCATCTATTTATTTTAATTTACAAGAACGAACAAAAGTGAATGTTAAAGAAAATAGTGTTTTACCTAATCCTGCGATTAACTTCTACGCTGACGTAAAATCAGAAGACAGCATATTAACACAGCTAGGAAAAGAGAATATTCATGCAGATGATATTCATTATATTTTTTTAAGTCATTTTCATGCAGATCATATGTGTGCACTTAACGATTTCCCTAAAAGTAAATTCATATGCTCCAAAGAAGCGTACTTATCTGTGAAAAATAAAAAAGGAGTCAGTGCCGTTAAGTCTGCTTTTATCCCTAATTTGTTACCTACTGATTTTGAACAAAGAGTTTTCTTTATAGAAGATTCAAAAATTGCTCAAATTAGCAGTCAATCAATTAAGACAATAGAAGAAGTTTTCCAAAAACCTTTATATGATATTTGGGGCGACGGGAGCTGTTTAGCAATCAATTTATCAGGTCACGCAAAGGGTCAACTTGGGCTTATTTTTGAAAATGATAAAAGTGAAACGATTTTTTTAGTAGCAGATGCTGTTTGGAGAAGCGTAGGCTTTAGAGAAAACCGACCTCCTAGCAAGGGCAATTCAACCATCAGTAAAAGGTGCGTTCTAAGATTGGCAAAATTATCATTCCCTTTCATTAAGTACCTAGCCCTTTGGGTAATTCTTTTTCTTTGCATAATATCGACCAATCCATTTTGCTTCAAATTTTTTCTATATTTATTTTGATGAGATCGGTTTCAATAAGTTTTCCAAGGCTAAATTCAGTTTTGGGAATAAAAATTCAAATCCTGCTTCCATTAGTACCTTTGGATATACATTTTGACCTTCAAGAACGAGTTTACTTTTTTCTCCTAGTGCTAACTTCATAACGAAGGAAGGTGCAGGAAACCAATGTGGACGCTTAAATACGGAACCAATTGTTTTACCGAAATCCTTCATTCTGACCGGTGTTGGGGCAGTCACATTTACAGGTCCATTCAAACTATCATTATTAACAGCAAATAAAATTGCCCGAACAACATCTAAGACGTGAACCCAAGAGACCCACTGTTTACCTGAACCAACTGTACCACCTACAAATAATTTATATGGTAAAGTCATTAAAGGAAGGGCACCACCATCATTACCAAGTACCACTCCAAATCTCATAAAGACTGTACGTGCTCCATACTTCTCCACTTGTTTCGCTTTCTGTTCCCAATCAAACACAGTCCTACCAAGAAAGTCATTTGGCGTTACCGTTGAATCTTCCGTATATTGTGCATCCAATGATACAGGATAAATTCCGATTGCACTCGCATTAATGAAAATAGAGGGTTTATTAGGCAACAAGTCGATTATCCTTAACAATTCATCCGTTGCTTCCATTCGACTATTATAAATTTGCTTTTGATGTTTTTCTGTCCATATACCATCATTTATAGAAACACCCGCTAAGTTAATAAACGCATCAACATTTTCTAACTCAATTTCTGGAGCTGCACCTTCCGTAAGCCATCTTACATAAGTAACACCCTTTAATGTATGTCGTTCTTTCCTTGTTAGAATAACAACTTCATGACCTTCTTTAATTAAAAGTTCAGTTAATTTATTGCCGATAAATCCTGAGCCACCAGATATAGCTATTTTCATCCTTTCACCCCCATTAAGAGATTAAAAACAGTTTTATTAAACAATTATTTAAGATAGATTATTATCCATATTCATTTCTATAACTGGAGCAATATTTCCTCTAAACGGTTGAACCCAATGGATTTTCAAAATAAATAACAGTTTTGAACAAAAGTAAAAGTGAATCTAACTTAATGATTCTATTTCCATTATTCCTAAAACTTTATAAAAGAAAAATTGGCTGAAATGAGTTAGGTTCAATACCACATCATGTCAGCCAATTTACTATTTAATATTATGATTATTTAGAGTTTCATCATTCTACTGATGCCGTCTCATCACCATTTTTTGACTCAAAGTTATCAAGTAATGCACGCACCTCATCTGTTGATTTTGTGCTCATTAATTGATTTCTTAATTCACCAGCCCCACGGAATCCTTTGACATAAATTTTGAAAAAGCGATGAAGACCAATGATTGAACGAGGCAGTACTTCCGCATATTGATCTTGAAGATCAAGCTGTAGTCTTAAAAGATCAAGATATTCTTTACTGCTATGTTCTTTTGGCTCTTTTTCAAAGGCAAAAGGATTTTTAAAAATACCTCGCCCAATCATTACACCATCAATACCATATTGTTCTGCTAGTTGCAGCCCAGTTTGACGGTCAGGAATGTCTCCATTAATTGTTAGTAACGTATTTGGTGCGACACGGTCACGTAACTTTTTAATTTCCGGAATCAGTTCCCAATGTGCATCTACAGCACTCATTTCTTTTCTTGTACGTAAATGAATAGAAAGGTTCGCAATATCCTGTTTTAAAATATGCGTTAGCCATTCCTCCCACTCATCTACCTCACTATAGCCAAGTCGTGTTTTTACGCTAACAGGTAGCCCACCCGCTTTTGCTGCTTGAATAAGTTCTGCCGCAACGTCTGGGCGCAAGATTAGGCCACTACCTTTCCCTCTCGATGCCACATTCGGTACAGGGCAGCCCATATTAATATCTACACCTTTAAATCCAAGCTCTTTCATACCAATACTCATTTGACGGAAATATTCGGGATTATCCCCCCAAATATGTGCCACCATTGGCTGTTCATCTTCTGTAAAAATTAAACGGCCACGTACACTTTTCATACCCTCTGGGTGACAATAACTATCTGAATTTGTAAACTCTGTGAAAAATACATCCGGTCGACCGGCTGCACTTACTACGTGACGAAAAACAACATCTGTCACGTCCTCCATCGGTGCAAGTACAAAAAATGGCCGTGGTAAATCACGCCAAAAATTATCTATCATTTTAAAACTCAAATCCTCTCATTATGGATACAACTTTGAACTCTCGGTTAAAAAATATTAATCCATATATTTCACTTCTCATACACTTATATCATGTTTAATAACTTATTATCAAACACAAATAAAATGAATATAAAAGACACTACGATTGAGAGTGCCGCTAGTAAAATTTATACCACTATTCGTCATTAGTGATTGTTAGAAAAATGTGTTATTCCCCTGTCATTCTTATTATCTTTGAGCTAAAGTCTAAATACGCATTAACGCTCCATTAGGCTTAATGGAAAAAGGCTTCTCTTATCCAGATCAATCTGTCAACACGAATGCCACCCTACATGACCGCGGTCAATTAGAGATATTCGTTGACGATAAAGAATGCATGTACGTATTCGATCGGGGCTACTTGAATTACTAGCGTTTAGCTCTCCAACATAGTATTCCAATCCATTTGGCTTAAGCCAAATGTTTAAAAAGCAAAGTATATTCTCTTTATCCTCTACATCTTCTTCAGATAAACTACTGTAACCAATAATCTCTCCAGACATAACATCTGAAAACTGTATTCTGCCAATCCCCTTAAGATGCATTTAGAACAAACTTTGCATTCTCAGGAACAATTTTTTCATTTTTATATTTTAGATACGATTCTACACGTCTAATCATTTACTTTCTTGCCATCCATTAAAAAGATTTAATATAATTGATAATAATTATCAATTATAGACCCGATTTTTCTGCTAAATATGTTTTTTCTTTCGAGGAGAGTTGACAATATGAAAAAAGAAATAAGAAAGGCCGATTTAAATATAGTTAAGCAATATATAGTTGAGAATTTTACTAGGCAATTAACACTTGAAGAACTCGCTAAAATTGCCAATCTTAACCCAAATTACTTTTCAGCACTTTATAAAGAAACTTTTTCTATAAGTCCATTTGATTACATTGCAAAACTTCGCATAAACAAAGCCAAACAATTATTGTTGGATAAAAATATTCGATTAAAAACAGTGGCTGAAGAAGTAGGGTACAGTGACGAATTTTATTTTAGCCGAGTATTCAAAAAAATTGAAGGTTTATCTCCTAAAGTTTATACGAATACAGCAAAATCTCGAATTGGTGTAGTAACTGGTGCTATGATGGGGTATTTAGAACCATTAGGCATTATTCCATTTTCAGCTCCATTAAGTGCTAAATGGACACCTTACTATTACAATAAGTGGTCAGAAAGTATTGAATATCCTATATCATTCACAGATGAAAAATCTTATTGTGACATAAATGAACTGCTCCAAGTACAATTCGATCTCCTAATTTCTCCAAATAATCTACCTAACGATGTTAAAATTCACCTTTCTAAACACTTCCCTATTTATTGGGTAAATGTGGAAAATAGTCTTTTTCAGGAATTAGAGAGGTTAGCAGAGTATGTACATAAAAAGGAAGAAGCGAAAAAATGGATTAATGAATATGAAAAAAGAAAAGTGGAAATTTCCAATCAATTAAACTGGACGTCTAGTCCACAGCGCTTTTTGCTTATAAGAATCTATCATAAACATTTATATGCCTATTGTAACGAAGGAATTTATCAAGTTTTGTTCCAAGATCTAGGTGCTCAATCAAGCTATGAAAATACTAGATTATATAATAATGAAATTAGTGTTGAACAACTATTTAATATGAAAATCGATAAATTATTCGTCATTATTTATGCAGACGATTGTTCAAGATCAACTTGGTATCAATTACAAAAACAGTTGTATAAGGAGAGTTTTATTAAAGACGCTCAATCGATATATATACTTCATGCAGATCCTTGGTTTGAACATTCTCCAATAGCTTTAAAGCGGATGATTGAAGAGGTTGCTGTAATGTTTTTACCTTAATAAAATACATGTCCTTTCAAAAATTATTACATGGTTATTATAATTCCTATTTTTTATAATCGAGAATGAGAATCATTACTATTATTTCATTGAAAGGATGTATATTATGAAGAAATCATTTTTTAGTTTTATTTTGTTATTAAGTCTTGTATCCATTATTTTATCTGCCTGCGGTGACAACAAGGAATCGAGCAATCATAACGATACAGTAGCCCCCGAAAAAGAGCAGGAATCTTTTGTTGTAATAGACGGTGTAGGAAATGAAGTTGAAATACCAGGTAAAATAGAAAAAGTATATGCCCCAGGATTAGAAGATTACTTAGTCACGCTCGGCGTTACACCAGTTGCCCAATGGTCTACCGGCGTTAGCGCACAAGTCTATTTACAAGATGCACTAAGTGGCGTTAAAGAAATTAGTTTTGGAAACGGTGTACCAGGTCCTGAGTCAGTCATTGATCTAGAACCGGATCTTATTTTATTCCCAACATCTTTTTATGCACAAAATGGTGTATATGAAAATTACTCAAAAATTGCGCCTACCTATGTGTTTGAAAACGCTCTTGGTGACGCAGTGGGATCACTCCAAACAATTGCAAAGTTACTAAGCCTGGAAGATAAAGCGGAAGAAGCTATAAAAAAATATAATGAGAAATTGGAAAATGCGAAATCTACATTGGCAAACATAACTGAAGGCAAAAAGGCTGTAATGATTAATTCCAATGCAAAGGCTATTTTTCTAGTAAGTAATCAAGTTTATGGTGGATATATTTTAGACCAATTAGGATTTACTCAAAGTTCCCTTGTGAAAGGACAAACATCTGCAGACCTTTCATTAGAAGCACTGCCAGATCTTGATGCAGATTATATTTTCATCAACGACAATGATGGACTAGGTAAAGCATTTCTTAAAGAAATTGAAGCAAGCCCATTATGGGAGCAAGTTCCTGCAGTGAAAGAAGGGCATGTTTATTACGTTAAAGGCGATCATTGGAGATCAAGTGGATTAATCGCATATGAAAAAATTATTGATGACATTTTGGAGTTTTTAAAATAATGGAAACTAAACCTTATATTAAATCAAATTACGAAACTGTCATTATGACAAATCCTTTAAATCAATTAGATTATGAACTATATGTTGCAAAACCACTTCATAAAGCACCTCAAGACGGTTATAGCATTATTTATTGTCTGGATGGGAATGCAATGTTTGAAACAACTGCTGAAATTACCCGATTACTAACGAAAAAACCGAAAGGATTCGATCCAGCTATTGTGGTTGGAATCGGTTATCCAGGTGGGGAACTCTTTAATTTAGGAAGAAGAACTTACGATTTAACAACAGTAGCTGAACCACATAATCTGCCTTCTCGGCCAAAAGATGATCCTTGGCCCAAAAATGGTGGAGCTGATGAATTACTTGATTTTTTCTCAAAACACATTTTCCCTTTAATGGAACAAAGATTTCATATTAACAAAAAGAAAATAGCACTGTTTGGTCACTCTTTTGGAGGGCTGTTTGTTCTCCACTCTTTATTTACAAAACCGACATTCTTTACCCACTACATAGCCAGTAGCTCTTCTATTTGGTGGAACAATTATTCAATTTTGCAAGAATATCATTCATTTAAGAGAAATCTACCTAATCTCGAATTATTACCGAAAGTATTAATGGTTGTTGGAGGAAATGAACTTCTCCACATGATGAACGATAGTGAGGAATTAAGCCAAAAACTATTGTCTCTTCATGATTCACGTCTAGAAGTCCAATTTGCAAAACTTGCCGATGAAGATCATGTTAGTGTGATTCCTGGAGCAATTAGTAAAGCTGTAAAATTCATGCTAGAAAAATAATTCACAACGTTCCTTTAAAAAGCAATCGGAAGGGATGAATGAGGTTGGATTCAAAAGTACAAAAAAGCAATATATCATTAATTGAAAGGCAAAATGATAAAAAGAATAGGCTCCCTTTGTGGGGCAGTATCCTAGTATTTTTATTAGTTGGAGGTTCCATTTTAGCAACTATTTTAGGAGCAAAAAGCATATCACCTTCAGAAATCCTCTCCGCTATTTTTTCTTTTGACGAAACAAACAATATGCACCAAGTGTTTATGACCGTTCGTTTACCGCGAGTTCTAGCTGCTATAATCACTGGTGCTGGATTTGCTGTTAGCGGTGCAATTATTCAGGGTATTACACGAAATCCTATTGCTGATTCGGGAATACTTGGTTTAAATGCTGGAGCAGGGTTAATGTTAGTCATTGCTATGATTTTTTTACCAAAAGCCTCTTTTACAGAAACTTTATGGCTTTGTATTTTAGGAACGGCACTTGGGGCAAGTTGTGTATTTGGTGTAGGTTTTTTGAGCATAAATGGATTGAAACCAATTAGATTAGTATTAGCTGGAGCAGCAATTTCTGCAATGTTGACCGCATTGAGTGAAGCAATGAGTATTTTCTTTTCTATTTCCCAACAAGTTGCCTTTTGGTATGGTGGAGGACTAAGTGGGATTCAGTTTAAACACTTACAGCAAGTAATTCCATGGATGTTTACTGCCCTAATTGGATCGATTTTATTGTCTAATTCCATTTCATTACTCAGTTTAGGTGAGAATACTGCCAAAGGGTTAGGTTTAAAGATTACAAAAGTTAGAATTTTATCTTTTATCGTTGCTATTATTCTTGCAGGAATTTCGTGTGCTTTAGCAGGAGCGATTAGTTTTGTTGGATTGCTTGCACCCCATTTAGTTCGTTATTTAGTAGGATATGACTATCGTTTAGTTATTCCCCTTTCAGCAGTCATGGGAGCCATTATTGTCGTTATAGCCGACATGGTAGCACGGATTGTAAATGCCCCTTATGAAATACCTGTTGGAGCCATCCTTTCCGTAATTGGTATTCCATTCTTTCTCATGTTAGCACGTAAAGAAGGGCGGAAAAACGCATGGGATTAAAGTGGAAAATAACTTTTATTGTTTTCTTCGTTCTTTCAAGTTTTATATTAAGTATTACTACAGGGCAAAGCAGTTTAACTCTACAAGAACTTTGGTACACATTTTTAGGGGAAGGAACTAATAGACAGGAGCTCATCTTATTTGAATTTCGTTTTCCTCGCATGCTACTTGGCTTTTTAGTTGGTGGGTCCCTTGCAATATCTGGAATGTTATTGCAAGTAATTAGCCGAAATGAACTGGCTGACCCTGGAATTTTAGGGATTAATTCTGGTGCAGGATTGTCTATGATGCTATTTACTCTATTTCAAATTAGCTCCATCGGTGTACACACTTTTATACAGCCCGTTTACGCTTTATTAGGAGGAGCTATTGTTGCATGTCTGTTATTTCTGATTTCTTTTGATCGTAATCAAGGAATTAGACCAACTCGGTTAATTTATACAGGGATTGCGATTGCATCGGCTGTAAATGCAATTATGATAATCCTTACATATGTGCTCGAACCTGCTAAATATCAAATGATAAAAGTTTGGCTCGCAGGAAGTATCAACAATGGTACTTGGTTTCATGTTCTAGCTTTATTGCCTTGGTTATGTTTAATCGTTCCATTACTTTATCGAAGACATTTATCTTTAGACATTATGCAATTTAGTGATGCAACTGCCATCAGTCTAGGTATCTTCATAAATAAGTTTCGGTTATTTCTTTTAGTTTGTAGTGTACTACTTGCTGCTCCAGCAGTTTCTGTAAGTGGTAGTATTAGTTTTATTGGGTTAATTGTTCCCCATTTAGTACGGCAACTATTTGGGCACAAATATAAATTTCTCATACCTGCAAACTTGCTTATTGGAGGCGGACTTGTCGTCTTTGCAGATGCAATTGGAAAAAACGTTGTAAGCGGTACGGAAATTCCAGCAGGGATAATCGTAGCATTAATCGGTGCACCGTATTTTTTATATTTGTTGATAAAAAGTTATCGATAAGGAAATACATCTATTCAATTACTTGCAGACAATTGTAACAATCAAATATCGAGACTACAGGCACAGGAACAGCTACATGAGATTACACACAACATCGCTTCTGAACTGAAATCCCCATTTGCAATATATAATTTAATTTGTTCTTCCGTGATCGCTAACGGTACATACGAAATAAGAGGGGTTCCATACGTGTCCCGCCCATAGTTCTTTCTTCAACCCTGGAAACTCTTTAAAAAGAAAACGAGCTGTATTCTCTTTCAAGGCCTTCATAAGGAATGTAATGTTGAGGAGAACATTCAATTTACATATGTACATGATCCCCATCCGGTTCCACCTTTCTAAAGGTTGATTTTCTTTTTTCTCTAATTTTAAATTATGTATGTCTAAAAATTCTGTATATATAAAAATTGAAAGAGGGTGGGACAAAACAAATAAACACCATTTTTCTTAATAAGAAAAATGGTGTTTATTTGATACTAAGAAAATTGATTTCCGTTCCGGGGACGCGCATCCAGGGCCGGCCCTGAGCCTCCTCGTCGCTACGCTCCTGTGGGGTCTCGAGTCTCGGGCTGTTCCCGCAGGAGTCGCCCCTTCACTCCAATCAATTTTCAAAATGTCCAATTCTTATTATTG
>JAEXYZ010000041.1 GCA_023405135.1 Bacillota bacterium
CGATTTTCCTGTTCGACGATTTCCTCAACATTTACACCTTTTAATCCCGGTAAAACCATGTTAAAATTCATACAGCACAACTCACCTTTACTACTTGTTTCTCAGCAATTCAAGTATAGTAAAAGAGTTGATGTTGTGCATTTTCTTTTTTATAAATTGTATGAAAACCCCAACAATTATTATAGAACCTTTTAACAAATAAAAAAGACCTCCCATCCGTCATTCTTTGGATAAGAGGTCTTAATAGCCCACAGAAAAAGACATAGTATAACAATACTAAGCTAACGATGATCCTTTTCTAAAAAATTATAGACTAATCCCATTCAAAAAATGACTTCGAAATTTAATTAACGAATGTACTTTTTAGAATAGAATTAGTAAATCATCTCCCCATGGTCACCCTTTCCAATATTTGTGTGTTAATAGTACACTGTATTGGTTTTTTTACAAGTAAAAGTTAGAGCAGTAATTATAAAAAAACCTAACTCCCTTTATGAAAAGTGAATTAGGTTAATTTTAGTGAAATTCAATTGAATAGTTTCTTAAATTGTTTTACCTTCTTTTCGCTTTTTCGCAATATCAGCAGTTGCAGTGAATAGTACGTCAGAAGATGAATTTAGTGCAGTTTCACAAGAGTCTTGTAATACACTGATTACGAAACCAACACCAATGACTTGCATAGCAATGTCGTCAGAAATTCCAAATAAACTACAAGCTAGTGGAATTAATAATAGAGATCCTCCAGCAACCCCTGAAGCACCCGCAGCTGAAATAGCAGATAAAACCATTAGGATAACTGCGGTCAAAATATCTACTTCAATTCCAAGTGTATTTGCAGCTGCAAGAGTTAAAACTGAGATTGTAACAGCAGCACCAGCCATATTGATTGTGGCACCTAATGGAATCGACACAGAATATGTATCTTCATCTAATCCTAATTTTTTACACAAAGTCAAGTTTACTGGAATGTTCGCAGCAGAACTACGTGTAAAGAAGGCAGTGATCCCACTTTCTCTTAAAGTTCTCAATACGAGTGGGTAAGGATTTTGACGTGTAAAAATAAACGTAATAATTGGATTTACAACTAAAGCAACAAAGAACATACAGCCGAGTAATAATACTAATAGCTGACCGTAATCTTTTAACGCTGTAAGACCGTTTGTAACAATTGCATCATAAACTAACCCCATAATTCCAAACGGTGCTAAATCAATGACCCATTTTACAATATGTGTAATTGCATCCGAAAAATTAGAAATCATTGTTTTTGTAGAATCCGCAACATTTTTCAGTACAAATCCAAGTAGGATTGCCCATGCTAAAATACCGATATAGTTTGCGTTTAATATTGCATTAACTGGGTTGTCCACAATGTTAAATAGTAGTGTTCTAAGTACTTCAATTATTCCACTAGGAGGTGCAACTTCTTGCGCACCTGTAGAAAGAGTTAATGTAACTGGGAAAAGGAAGCTTGCGACAACGCCAACAACCCCCGCTAAAAATGTACCTATTCCATAAAGGACTAGAATTTGTTTCATATTTGTCTGTTTGCCACTTTTATGTTTTGAAATAGCGGACATAACTAGAAATAAAACTAAGATAGGAGCAACTGCTTTTAAAGCACCTACAAATAAAGAACCGAAAATTGAAACCCATTTTGTAGAATCAGGTATAGTAACAGCCAAAAGAATCCCGACAATCATACCGATTACAATCCTTTTGACAAGACTAATTTGATTCCACTTTAGCATGATGTTTTTCATGATGTTCCCCCGATGTAAATTAGTAAAATATTCATATATAACGTACAAATGTATCGTCCAAGTGGACAATTGAATCAAAAATAGTTTACCACGGTTATGTAAAATATGAAACAAGTAATTATATTTAAATTATATTATTCTTAAGAAAAGCCCCAAAATTCAGGGGATATTCTATAAAAATAATGATTATAAAACTTGTTAATAAATACTAGCAATGATTTGATTTCATATTTATTATTTGTCCTTTATAATGGGATAATGTGTATTGAAAATGGTAGTTAGGTTTATTCATTATATATAACAATACTCTTAATAGAAGAATAGTAAGTAAGGAGGAGCATGGAATTGACCATTGTAAATAAAGAAAAATTAATTGTTGAAATAAATAAATTAGACGAAAAGGGTTCCGGTCAAGCTGTTATTTGGCGTGAAAATGAGCTAGGTAATCCGAAAAAATTAAGATTTACGATTCCACAAACATTGCCTGGTGAAAAAGTGAGTATTGTTGTGGATATGAATCAGAAATTTAAAAGAAGAAAAAAGGTGGATGCAGAAGAAATTCTAGAGGCGCATCCTGGACGTATTGGACCTGCATGTCAGCATTTTGAAAAATGTGGTGGATGTGTATGGCAACATTTAGAATACGAAGGGCAGTTACAGGAAAAAACAAACCATGTGAAAGAAGTGCTTGAAGCACAAGGTTTTGACCCAAGTTTAGTACGAGATACAATGGGAATGGATCAGCCTTGGCATTACCGTAATAAAATGGAATTTACGTTTTCCCCTGAAGGTCTACTTGGATTACATGAACAGGGCAACTTCCGAAATATTATTCCTCTTGAGAAATGCTTAATTGCAGGGGAAGTAATGGTAGATACAGCGATGGAAGTTGCAAATTGGGCAAAAAGCCACCAGTTGTCAGGATATAATAAAGATGAGCACAAAGGTTTACTACGCCACTTAATGGTTAGACAATCTTTTGCAACAGGTGAAATTATGCTAGCACTTTTTGCAACGGAAGCACCTGATGGCCATCTTGGACAGGCAGCAGAAGATTTAGTAAACCGTATTACCGATAAGTTCCCACAAGTAAAAAGCTTATTATGGCTTGAAAATACTCAATGGGCGGATCGTACGCAATCTGAAGAAACTCATTTGTTAGCTGGACGTGACTTTATTTATGATGAGATGGATGGATACCGTTTCCGAGTTTGGTTTGATACATTTTTCCAAACAAATCCAACACAAGCTCAAAAGTTAGTTGATTTAGCTGTTGAAATGGGGCAACCAAAGAAAACAGAGAAAATGATTGACCTTTTCTGTGGTGTTGGTACATTCTCTCTTCCTTTCGCAAGTAGAGTGAAGGAATTGGTAGGTATTGAAATAGTTGAAACATCAATTGAGTCAGCAAAACGTAATGCGAAGGATAATGACATCGACAATGCATCTTTCTTAGCAAAGGATGCAAGAAAAGGACTGGACCAAGTATTAGAATACTTTGGTAGTCCAGAACTATTATTATTAGACCCACCACGTTCAGGTGCAGGCGGTAAAGTAATGAGAAGAATCGGTCGTTGCCAACCGGAACGAATTGTTTATGTATCATGTAACCCAGATACATTTGCAACGGATATTAAGGAACTTGAACCATTTGGCTATACATTAAAAATGGTTCAACCAGTGGACTTATTCCCGCACACTACACATGTGGAGTGTGTAGCGTTGCTAACGTTAAATGATAAATAAGATTTAACAATTACTGTAGGTAAGCTTGAGATATCGAGTTTACCTACAGTTTTTTTATATTCATAGGAACTTGGATAAGATACCTAATTTATAACTTTTTATTGTAGATTTCTCCAAAGACTTTTCAATCAAAAAATTTTAATATAATTTTATCTCGATTATAAGGTGGGGTAAGTTATGAAAACTCTTCTAATCAAAAATGCTCAAAATATTATTACGATGGATGAAGAACGGAATCAATATCCTGGGGGAAGTATTTATATTGAGGATCAGGAAATACAAGCAATAGGTACGGATATACCTTATAAGACGGCTGATGAAGTTATTAATGCTGAAGGGAAAATTATTTAACCTGGTTTAATTAATGCGCATCATATCAAACATTTACTAGAAACATCCCTTGGGCACAGGATTGTGAACTTTTTGATTGGTTAATTACTCTGTATGATATTTGGCGTCATATTCGTCCAGAGGATGTCTACTTATCGGCCATGGTAGGATTAGGGGAACTTTTGAAAAGTGGTTGTACGACAGCATCGGACCGTTTTTATGTGTTCCCAAATGGTATTAGTGATAAGTTGATTGATGAGGAAATTCAAGCAGCTAGTGAATTAGGCATACGCTTTTTCCCTACTAGAGGATCTATGAGCTTAGGAAGGTCAAAGGGAGGTCTTCCACCGGATGAAGTTGTACAAAATGAAGAGATGATATTACGTGATACTAGAAGAATAATAGAAACTTATCATGACTCCAGTAAATTCTCAATGTTACGAATTAGGGTTGCCCCTTGTTCTCCTTTTTCAGTAAGCAAAGACTTATTAAAAGAGTCTGCAAGTTTGGCCAGAAGCTATGGTGTAAGAATGCACACACATTTAGCAGAAACACAGGATGAAGATGATTTCTGCCGTGAAAAGCTTGGTTTACGACCTCTAGAGTTAATGGAGGAAACAGGGTGGATTGGAAATGACGTATGGTATGCGCATGGTATTTGGTTTAAAGACGATGAAATCATTAAAATGGGATCTTGTGGCTGTGGAGTGGCTCATTGTCCTAGTAGTAATATGAAGTTATCATCAGGGACATTTCCAATTTTAAAAATGTTGAATGCGGGTGTTAATGTGGGACTTGGTGTTGATGGTTCGGCTTCCAATGATGCATCCAGTATGTTATTAGAATTAAAAGTTATGAACTTGCTTCATAAATTACATGGCTCTACTGCATTAAGTGCTGAGGATTGTTTGTATGTTGCAACCAAAGGCTCTTCAAAAGTTTTAGGCTGGGAAGACGGCATAGGATCATTAGAAGTAGGAAAAGCCGCAGATTTATTTATGATCGACTCAAGAAGATTAGAATTTTCGGGAGCCTTATTCGATGATGCAGCTTTGCCTATTATTACAGGAACCTCTCAGGTTGATACGACGATTGTTGGCGGTAAAGTGGTGGTGAAAGATGGTAGACTCATTTAATGTAAATGAAGAAAGGCTCGCTTTTCAGGCGCAATTGGCTGCGACTAGAATGTTAGAAACAGCGGAAAAATATACGAAAATTAATTATCGTAATAAAAGAGTAAGAGAATCTTTATTCAGATAATAAATAAAATGCCCCGTTAGACCATCTTTAATGGGGCTTTTTGAAGATTCCAAGAGAAGAAAGTTTTATAACTATTAGAGCTACAGTAACAATTAGCTCATTCCACTTCCCACAAACCCTTCCCATCATGAATCCTTTCAACGCCTTGTTCGCACACCCCATAGGAGCGCCAAGAACAAGTCTCGCAAATAGATTGAATATCGGTAGGAACAACATGTTTAAGGACACGAGCTTCAATATCTTCCCATTTTAGAATTTGATTTAGTTTAAGGCCCATTCTCTCTAAAATGACAGCATCTCTATCATAAATATTTTGATCCTGGCAATGGTAATCACCAGAGTTAGGGTATTTTTCACATAACTGATCAGGTCCTTTAACTAGCTGGACTAATGTTTTCGGATTGTTTCTTAAGATTTGGTGTATACGTGTCATATTTTCAACATATTCCTTTGAATAGCCCATTCCACGGTAGCCAAGAAGACAAAACAGATGATGACCACGTAGCTTATACATAATACCCCACCTTATTAAAAATAGAATAATAAGTAAATTTTTGATTTAAAAAGGTTAACTTATACTGTTAATATACCATAGATAAAAAATAAAGATAAATTAATAAAATTCCACAATTTTTTAAATTCATATAATAGAATGGAAGAAAGTGGATTTTCTTAAAATTTATATGATTAGGTGGGAGAGAAATATGAAAATATTAGTTATTGGAAATGAAAATAGATATAAAAAGTACAAGCCAAATTTAGAAATCGTAAATAAAGTTGATATGGTATTCTGTCCAATGGGTACAAGTGACGAAGAGATAATAGAAAAGGGAATAGATGCACAGATTTTATTGGCAGATGCTATTGCTACAGTTAGTAAAAACTTGATTGATCGGTTGCCAAACTTGAAGCTTATTCATTCAGAAGGGGTAGGATACAATAAAATTGATATACTGGCTGCAAAGGAAAAGGGGATTTATGTATGTAACAATAAAGGAATCAACGCAGGCGCTGTTGCTGAACAAACAATCTTACTAATGCTTGGTCTACTTCGAAATGTAGTAAATGGACATCGGGATGTGTGTGAAGGGAAACAAATACAAACGAAGGAAAAAGCAATGGTAGAGGGAATTGTTGAACTTGCTGATTGTAAAGTGGGATTAATCGGCTTTGGTGACATTGCGAAAGCTACAGCAAAACGACTTTATCCTTTTGAATGTGAAATTTTCTATTACAATAGAACGAGGCAGTCTAAAGAGTGCGAAGAAGCGTTTCATGTTACATATTTAGAATTGGAAAAGCTAGCAGAAGTGTGTGATATTATAAGCATCCATGTTCCAGTAACAAGTGAAACAACCGGCATGATCAATGAAGAATTTATAAAGAACATGAAAAAATCGGCGTTAATTATTAATACAGCGCGCGGAGAAATTGTTGATAATGAAGCTGTAAGGGAAGCTCTAATCTCGGGCAATATTGGTGGTGCAGGATTTGATACAGTCCATCCTGAACCTATGACAAAGGACAACCCACTTGTAGATCTTCCAGATGAAGTGAAAAATAAAGTAATTTTCTCTCCACATATAGGAGGGATTACATCAAGTACATTTTACAGAGCACATCGAAATATGTGGGCCAATATCGAAAATGTCACTAGTGGCAAGAAACCAACAAATGTTGTGAACGGGCTGTAAGTGAAAAAATCCTAACTCAAAGATTCGAGAGTTAGGATTTATCATATAATTTAAAGGTTATTAATAATTGAATCTTTTACTTCTACAAGAGTAGCTTTGCCACCTAAATCACCTGTTTTAATACCAGTTGCTAATGTTTTCTCAATAGCATTTAATACACGTGTTCCAGCTTCATGATGACCTAGGAAATCAAGCATCATTTTGCCTGTCCATATTTGTCCAATTGGATTTGCAATTCCTAGTCCCGCAATATCAGGAGCTGAGCCATGAACTGGTTCAAACATGGATGGATATTCACGCTCAATATTCAAGTTTGCAGCAGGGGCGATTCCGATACTTCCCATAATAGCGCCACCTAAATCTGTTAATATATCTCCGAATAAATTAGAAGCAACAATTATATCGAAAGCATGAGGCTTCATAACAAAAAAGGCTGCAAGTGCATCAATATGATTTACCGCTGTATCAATGTCAGGATAGTCTTTTTTTACTTCATCAAATACTTCATCCCAAAATGGCATTGAGTAAGTAAGTCCATTTGATTTCGTTGCGCTCGTCACATGTTTTTTTGAATTTTTAGCTAGTTCGAAGGCGTAACGCATTGCACGCTCTGTACTTTTACGAGTAAAAATTGCATTTTGAATTGCAATTTCATCTGCTCCATTATGAATGCGACCGCCGCTATCAGAATATTCACCTTCTGAATTTTCGCGAACAACTGTAATATCAAAGTTTTGAGGATTTTTAAGAGGTGACTCTAATCCAGCTAAAAGCTTTGCTGGACGAACATTGATAGACTGTTTCATTCCTCGACGAATTTTAATAAGTAATCCCCATAAGGAAATATGGTCTGGTACTAGCTCTGGCATACCAACTGCACCTAAAAAGATTTGATCATATTGTTTTAATGTTTCAATCCCATCTTCAGGCATCATTTCCCCATGTTCTATATAGTAATCACATCCCCAAGGAAAATGAGTCCATTCAAATTGGAAGCTTCCATCAAGCTTCGCAACAGCATCTAATACTTCAATTGCGGCAGGAACAACTTCTTTTCCAATGCCGTCTCCTTCAATTACAGCAATTTTATATGTAATCAATAATAATACACCCCTGTTTATAGAATTTTCAATCTATTTCAATATATCACAAATTCAGGTAAACCGATAGATAATAGAATTGATGTAATTTATTTCTTTCTATTATATTGTAAATGCATTATGTACCTTTTCATTAATAAATTGAAGTGATGTCGAATAGAGTGGTAAAAGGGAAAACAAAGGAGATGAATATCGATTGACCGACTTTTTAAAAAGTGCAGTTTTTGAACACCGGTTTTGGCTACAAGTGCTCGGGGATCATTCTCGCTTTATTCATGACTCACTTTACCCTTCAGAAAAGCAGGATATTGCAAAAGCCATTTATTTTATTCAACATTTCGATCAACTTCTTTCGCAAGTAGATCACTTAAACGGTAACAATGTTATTTCTTTTACAACTAATGTTGAAGAATTTGTTAATCAATTGAAAGAATTTAAGCTCTTTATTATAAAGCGACATTTATTAAGTCAAATGAATATCCATCTTACTCCAACTTTTTTAAATCATATGGTGACCGAATTAGAAGAGTATCAACGGGTACTAAGTTATCTTAAAGTAGGAAAAGTACCTCCAATTTTTCATGAATTACATCATCATTTACTTTGGTTGGCAGATGCTGCTGGCCATGCTGGAGCCATTGATGTACGAATGGATGATGTGGAAAAAAGAATAAAGGAAAGAAGTAGTACCTTTACTAAACACTTTGAACAGTTTTATTTAAAGGCAGTGGAGCTAACTGGTTATCTTCGGTCAAATGTAAAAAGGTTTCCTGCCCTCAATAAATTTAATAATGATGTAGAAGTAGAGATGAAGCTCTTCAAAACGTTTATTAAAGAGTTAGAAGAATTAGAATTGAGCGCTGAAGTGTTAGGAGTATTTACTGCATCGATGGCAGATCATATGTTAAGGGAGGAACAGTACTATTTAATGAAGCTAGCGGAGTCGGAAAAGGTTTAAATTTAGATTAGTAAGAGTAGGAAATAACCCCGAATTTCATTGTGTAAACAATTCGGGGTAAATATTTTAATTTAATACTTGACTGTAAATTTGTATTATATCATCTTTTGTTGCTTTTCGTGGATTATGGGGAAGAGTTCCAATATTATCTAGAGCGTCTAATGCCAGTTTTTCAATCATGTCATTTGTAAATACGATATTTAAATATTTAAAATTAGATGGGATATTTAATTCTTTATTAAGAGCGTGTACCAAGTTTTCTAATTGATTTGCAGCAAAAATATCATTCTTCATTAATAACGATGAATCAAATATTCTTGCAATTTCAGCAAATTTTTTTATATTTGCAATTTTATTAAATCCTATTACATAAGGTAAAAGAATTGCATTAGCTATGCCGTGTGGTACTTGAAAATGTGCGGACATTGGATGGGAACAGGAGTGGACAAGTCCCAGCTTTCCATAATTAAAAGCAAATCCAGCTAAAGTACTAGCTAAATGGATTTGACTTCTAGCTTCGATATTTGCAGGTTGTGCGTAACTTGCAGGTAAAAATTCTATTAACATTTTAATAGCTTGTAAAGAAAATGCTTCAGATAAAGGGGTTGCACTTAAAGAAACATAGGATTCGATTGCATGAACTAGAGCATCCATACCAGTTGCTGCGACAATACTTGATGGAAGGGTGTAGGTTAAGGATGGATCGACAATTACATAGGCTGGTTGTATAAGTGGTGAAGCGATAATATATTTTCTTTTAGCTATGGGATCAGTTATAACTGCACTTGTAGTTACTTCCGCTCCTGTACCTACTGTAGTAGGGATTGCGATAATAGTTGGACCTTTTGCTTTTAAAACTTCTTTCCCTCGTCGATAATCTAATATATGTCCACTGTTTGCCAAAATGGCACTAACTCCTTTTGCAAAATCCATTACGCTTCCGCCACCTAGGGCAATTATTGCCTGGCATTGTTCTTTTATATATAAATCTTTTCCTTACATCACAGTTTCTGCAAGTGGATTAGGTTCTACCTCTGAATAGCAGTAGAATTCAATACTTGATTGTGATAAACAATTTTGAATGCGTGTTACTATACCAGAGGTTAAAAGACCATTATCTGTAGCAATAAAAACTCTTTTATAATTCGCTTCTTTTAGTATTACACTTAAATTTGACTCTATTGAATTAATACCAAAAATTAAATTAGTTGCTAAGAAACTATTAAAATTAATGTTTTGTATATTCATCATTTTCCTCCTGATTAAAGAGTGAAACTTTGTCCTTGACGCAAATACCGAAATTCCTTCAGCTTAGTAAGAAGAAGGTAAAGAGCATCTTATAAGGCACTTTTTCCCTTAAAAGATGCTTTTTATTATTATTTTCTTAATAGAACCTTTTGAGCAGCTAAAACAATATGATGTGATGATATTTCATATTTATTTAATAAATCATCATTACTTGCAGATTCTGAGTTGCGATCTTTTACGCCTACAAATTCTACAGGAGTAGGTTTACTATTAACTAAAACTTCAGCTACTGCACTTCCTAATCCTCCATAAATACTATGTTCTTCAGCAGTAACAATTGCTCCTGTAGTAGCAGCTTGAATAATAGCAGCTCGATCAATTGGTTTAATTGTTGGTAAATGAAGAACACCGGCAGAAATATTACGTTGTTTCAATATGTTTGCTGCTTCTAAAGAACGGCTTGTTGCCGTACCAGTAGAAATAATCGTAACGTCTAATCCCTCACGTAGAATTACACCTTTACCTACTTCAAAGTTATAATTTTTTTCAAATAGGATTGGATAATTATCTCGTGCAAGACGAATATAGACTGGTCCATGATAAAGGTTCGCCCATTTTATCATTGCTGAAGTTTCAATTGCATCTGCTGGAGCAAGAACAATCATATTGGCTAGGCTTCTAAAGATTGCAAGATCTTCAAGTGCTTGATGGGATTTACCAGTTAAACCTGTTAACAGTCCGCTATAACCACCAATCATTTTTACATCTAACTTTGGTTGAGCAATTTGAACCTGAATTTGGTCTAAAGCTCTCTTTGACATAAAAGAGGCAAAAGTAACTGCCCATGGTTGGATACCAACTGTAGCTAATCCAGCTGCGACACTGAGCATATTCTGTTCAGCAATCCCCATTTGTAAAAATTTTTCCGGACATTGTATTGAAATATTATCAATTTTCGTTGAAGTTGCTAAATCACCATCTAATACATAAACCTTTGGGTCTGCTTTTGTTATTTCTAATAATGTTTGACTAAAGGTATCACGCATTGAAATAGGTTTTAATTGCGAGTCCTTCATTGTAAGGCACCTCCTACATTATTCAATTCCGCTATTGCGGCAGCTAATTCATCGTTTGTTGGAACTCTTGAATGCCACAAGTAGTTTCCTTCCATAAAGCTTATTCCCTTACCTTTTACTGTATCAGCTATTATGATTGAAGGTTTATTTTTCACAGTTTTTGCTTCATTAAAGGCAGATAAAATTTCATCAAACGAATGGCCATTTATTCGAATTACATGCCAGCCAAATGCATTCCATTTTTCTTCTAACTGATTATTTGGAGCTAAACGATTATTATTTGTTCCTGGCCATCCATATTGTTGCAACTTGTTATAATCGATAATAACTAATAAATTATCAAGCTTATATTTTTCGCCAATAAATGCAGCTTCCCAAACTTGACCTTCTTGGGATTCGCCGTCCCCAATCATACAATATACACGGAACTTTTCATTCTTTAGCTTTGCTCCTAATGCCATCCCAACTGCGGCAGAAATTCCTTGACCTAAAGAGCCTGTTGACATTTCAATACCTGGTAGAGCATTCATATCAGGATGACCTTGTAATCTAGAATCTATCGAATCGAACGTAAATAATTCATCATGATTGATAAACCCTTTCTCTGCTAAAACACAATATAACCCTATAGCAGAATGTCCCTTCGATAAAATAAATCGATCGCGGGCTGGAGACTTTGGATTAGATGGATCAATATGCATTTCTTGAAAATATAGTGTTGTTAAAATATCGATTGCTGAAAGGGGGCCACCGATATGCCCAGCACCTGCATGATGAACTACTTTTAATAAATTTTTTCGAGCATTTGTTGCTCTTAATTTAAGTAATGAATTATTTGTCATAAAATAAATACCTCCCTATAAATTTGAGAAAGCGCTTAACCAATGGCCGAAAATTCTTATAATTGAAGAGCAACTTCATCTTCCATCAGAAGGGGGCTAATATACTCTACAAACTCTGCAGTTACATAGTTGTTTTCGACATTATACCAATTAGACGGGAGTTTCCTTTCTCTTCCTCCAACATCCTCTAAGTCAATATGATCGTAGAATGGCTTATAAGCAGACTCATTTTTTCGTTTTAATGAAACCATTACTTTATTTTGCTGATCTTTTATTAACTCCCAAGCTTTGTAACCCAAACAATAAGCTTCGTTTAAATCGATAGAGGAGATGTACTGGGAGCTGCATCTTTGCCAAATGCTAGTATCAATATTACGTGTTACAAGACCAAGATTCTCATCAATTGCTTTTTTTAGTAAATAGGAGACTCCACCAAGATGTGGTCTCTTTAGAGCATCGTACTTTAATGATGATGATGCGAATAACTGATTGTAATTATCTCGTATACCTTCTGAAACAATTATAAGGGTATGCTGATTTTCCTTTTGATGGTTCTCAATTTTTTCTAAACACTTTTCTAATTCAAAAGGTACTTCTGGAACATAAATTAACTGTTTTACATTTGAGTTGATAGATGATGCCAGGCTACATGAAGCTGCCAACCATCCAGTATTTCGACCCATAGTTTCAATGATTGTAATCTTTTTAGGAGATTCATAACTTGAAATATCAAATGTTATATCCCTACAGCAGGAGATTAAAAATTTAGTAGCACTTATAAATCCAGGGGAATGGTCAATATGGCAAAGGTCATTATCTATTGACTTTGGTACTCCAATAACATATAAATCGTATTTTTCCTTTTTCGCATATTCCCCAATTAAATGGGTCGCATACATAGTTCCATTTCCACCAATACAAAATAAAAATCGAATATTCAAACTTTTTAAAGTATCAAGAATTAATTTTAAGCTTTTCTCATCAATCTTTAAGCGACAGGTACCAAGGACGGCACCTGGAGTATGTTTAATTTTAAAAAGTGTTTCTTTTGAAAGGTTATCTAAACGAATAATGGAGTTTTCTAATAGACCTTGAAATCCTCCCTTAGCACCATAAATAGCAATATTGTTTTCTTGGCAGATGGAATCAATAATTCCGACTAAAGAGCTGTTAATAACAGCAGTAGGGCCACCGGATTGTATAATCAATGCATTGCCAGAAAGAATAATAATCCCTCCCATTTTAGTTAAGCGCTTAACTTCGATTTTAAAATACTATAAATCTTTTTTTCTCATTTTTCAATGGTTTTTATTTTTTTTACTGTTTCACGTTCTATAATTTCTGTATTTAGTATTATTTTTCGTTTCTCTGTTTCACCGTTTATCGCATTCATCAAAAGGTTTACTGCTTCAACAGCAATTTTCTTTTGTGGTTGAGAAACAGTTGTTAATGGGGGATCGATAATTTCTGTAATGATTGTATTATCGAATCCGATAATTGAAATATCATTAGGTACATCAAGACCGAGTTTTCTACAAGATTTTATTGCTCCAGCTGCCATTAAATCATTACAAGCAAAGATTGCAGTAGGAGTTACTTTTGAATTTTCCATAATTTGAATTAAGCTATCGAACCCGGCTTGAATAGTTGACTCCTTAGCGTAATATAATTCTTTCATTGGGGATAGCCCATGTTCTAACATTGCTGTTAAATAACCTCTAAAACGTTCACGGTTACTCCAAATATCTCTTGCAATTATTGCAATATTTTTATGCCCTTGATTTATCAAATATGAGGTCGCAAGATAACCAGCATCATAATCACTAATCGAGACTAAGTTTAACTCTTCATCTGGGGCATTTCTTGCAACAAGTACAATTGGTACTTTTAATTCTTTAATTTTTTTTATCGTATCAAAATTTTCAAAACCAGATGCTAAAATGAAGCCATCAACATTTTTTTGCATCAATAAAGAGACATACATTTCTTCTTTTTCTGTTAAATAGTCAGTGCTACAAATTACAACATTATAATTAAAGCTGCTTGCAACATCTTCCACATATCTCGCCAATGTAGAAAAGAAAGGATTAGCTAAGTCGGGCAAAATAAATCCAATGGTACAAGTGTTTTTTCCCATTAGTGCGGAAGCGATTAGATTTGGCTTATAATCAAGTTCCTCTATTACTTTTAAAACTTTTTGTCTAGTTTTTTCTCCAATACGCCCTGTATTATTAATAACCTTTGATACAGTGGCAATTGAGACATTCGCAGCCTTCGCTACATCATAAATATTTACTTTCATGTTACTCACCTCACGTGTAATACTTAAATCATTACATCATAGACATATATTAGCTTATTTATCTTGTATAAAAAAAGAGATTTCATTGACATTCCAGAAATTATTTGTTTTTTACAGAAAAATAATTCGTATTTCAGATTAGGTGTTGACATTTTTTTTATTATAAATCTATAATTCTGATAAAACTTTATTATTCTAAAAGGAGTGAAAATTTTGAAAATTATAAAGGGGATAATTATTAACGGAGAGTCGATTAATACTAGTGAATGTATTGAAGTAATTAATCCAGCTACAAAAGAGATTTTAGGGACTGTACCAAAAGGAAGTGAGAAAGAAGCTAAACTTGCTGCTAATGCTGCTTATAATGCCTTAGATTCGTGGTCTAAATTAACTGCTGAGCAACGGTCTAAGTTATTAATTAATTGGTATCAACTGATTGAAGCGAATAAAGAATCAATTGGTGAAATTATGACAATGGAACAGGGAAAACCTTTACAAGAGGCTATTGGAGAAGTTGAGTATGCTAATAGTTTTATTTCTTGGTATGCAGAGGAAGGCAAGAGAATCTATGGACAAACGGTACCTTCTTCTAATTTAGTTAAGCGCTTACTCATTTTAAAACAACCTGTTGGTGTTGTAGCAGCGATTACTCCTTGGAATTTCCCAGCTGCGATGATTACTCGAAAAGTAGCACCAGCATTAGCGGCAGGATGTACTGTAGTAATAAAACCGGCCTCACAAACTCCTTTTACAGCAATAAAACTTATTGAGTTGGCACATGAAGCAGGAATTCCAAAAGGTGTTCTAAATATTGTTACGGGAAATGCAAGTGCTATTGTCGGTGAATGGATGAATGATAGTAGAATCCGGAAAGTAACATTTACAGGTTCAACAGAAATCGGAAAAGAGCTTATGAAGCAGGCTGCTAAAACTGTAAAGAAAATTTCTTTAGAACTTGGGGGACATGCTCCGTTCATAATTACTAAAAATGCAAATTTAAAACTAGCTGCTGAAAGTTTAATAAAATCTAAATTTAGAAATGCCGGCCAAACTTGTGTATGTGCAAACAGAATTTATGTACACAAAGATATTGAAGAAGAATTTACAAATATTTTTGTAGAACAAGTAGAGAGTCTAAAAATAGGAAATGGATTAGAAGAAGGGGTTGTAATCGGGCCGCTAATTGATAATAACGCAATAGATAAAGTTAATACACAATTACAAGATGCGGTTGAAAAGGGGGCCAAAATCGTTTCTGGTGGGAAAGAAGTTAATAATTTAAGTGGATATTTTATACAACCTACTGTAATCACCAATGTAACAGATGATATGCAATGTATGTTTGAGGAAACCTTTGGACCATTAGCGCCAATTACAATTTTTGAAAGTGTTGATGAGGTTATTCAACGAGCTAATAATACACCATATGGTCTAGCCGCATATGTATTTTCAGAAAAATTAACAGAGGCAATTTATATTTCTGAAAGTTTAGAATATGGAATTGTTGGATTAAATGATGGATTGCCTTCAGTAGCGCAAGCACCATTTGGAGGTTTCAAAGAAAGTGGTCTTGGTCGTGAAGGTGGCTTATGGGGAATAGAAGAATTTCTTGAAGTTAAATTTATATCAGTTGGTCTTGAGCAAAACTAAAAAGTAGGTGAGTCTTTTGAAAGCGCTTATAAAAACCAAAAGTGGCATAGGAAATATGGAAATAGGTTTAATAGATGATCCTATTTGTAAAGAAAATCAGGTAAAAGTTGAAATTGCTTACACAGGAATTTGTGGTACTGATTTGCATATTTTTCATGATACATTTAAGAACTTTCCACCGGTAGTTTTAGGCCATGAATGCTCTGGAATTGTAGTGGAAGTTGGAGAAAACGTAAAAAACTTCTCATTGGGAGACCGTGTTACGGTATTAGGATCGACTCAAAAAACTTGTGGAACATGTATTCACTGTAAAACTGGCCACTATATGTTTTGTAAAAGTAGACGTGGAATGGGGCATGGGGTAAATGGTAGTTTTACTAAATATGTGAGTATAGAAGAAGATGTTGTATATAAACTACCAGACTATGTGTCTCTAAAGGAGGGAGCATTAGCAGAACCTTTAGCCTGTGCTGTTCAAGCGATAGAAGAACTAACGGATATAAAAAGTGGCGATGTCGTTTTATTATCAGGACCAGGCCCTATTGGATTAATTTGTTTATCTTTACTAGTAATGAAGGGATGTAAAGTTTTAATAAGCGGTACAAACGTAGACGAAAAAAGATTAGGAATTGCAAAGGATATAGGTGCTGACAGAATAATTAATGTTCAAAAAGAAAACTTAGATGGTGTAATTTCAGAGGAAACTGATGGCAAAGGCATAGATGTAACTATAGATTGTTCTGGTTCACCAATAGCTATTAATAGTTGCTTTGAATTTGTGAAGAATCGAGGTAAACATATTCAAGTAGGGATAGTTGGGAAAGAGTTTATATTTAATTATGACACAATTTTATATAAGCAATTAAGCGTATATGGATCATTAGCTCATTCCTTTAGTACGTGGGATAGAGTAATGAATATTTATAAACAAAACAAAATAAACTTAACTCCAATTATTACACATGTTATGAACTTACATGAATGGGAGCAAGCTTTTCAACTTTGTGAAGAGAAGCAATGTGGAAAGGTACTGATTAAATATGACAAAAACAGTGATTGGGAATGAGCATGCTTTGAATGAAATGAATGATAATCAAAAAATGCAAGTTGCTAGATTAATAGGACTTTCTAAAGTCGTAGTAGATTATGATACAGTTCCAAATTTATTACCAAATGAAGTACTTATTAAAGTAGAGGCAGTAGGCATTTGTGGATCTGATATTCATTATTATCAACATGGTCATATTGGAAAAAGACAAGTTCAGTATCCACATATTCAGGGGCATGAATGCTCTGGTGTAATTGTGCAAATTGGGGATCAAGTTACTAGATTCAAAATTGGTGATAGAGTAACAGTCGAACCAGGAACTCCATGCAGAACTTGTGAAAACTGTAGAAGTGGTAAATATAATCTTTGCGATGAAGTTATATTCTTATCAACTCCACCTCATAAAGGGACATTAAGACAATATATTAGTCAGCCGGAAGATTTTGTCTTTCCTATTCCAGATTCTCTTTCATTTGAAGAGGCTACTTTAGCAGAACCGCTTTCAGTTGCTATTCATGCCTTAAATCGAGCTAAATTACAGCCAGGAATGAAGGTATTAATAACTGGAATGGGACCAGTTGGATTAATGACTGTATGTGCAGCTAATTATTTTAATGCAGATGAAATAATCGTCACAGATATGCTTTCAAATAAACTTGAAGTTGCAAAAAAACTTGGGGCAACAGGGACTGTCCAAGTGCCAAATGGTGAAATTAAAGTGAATTATTTTGATGTAGTAGTAGAAACTTCTGGTTCAAAACATGCGATTGAAAATGGGATATTAGCGCTGAAAAAAGGTGGGAAATTAGTAAGTATTGGATTTCCTCAAGGAGAGGTTCCATTAGATTTAACTTTAATGTTGCAAAAGGAAATTGATCTACTAACAGTCTACCGATATGTAAATGCGTTTCCTTTAAGTATAAAGGTATTAAATGAAATGAAAGAAGTTTTAGGGGAAGTAATAACATCAACTTATCCACTAGAAGAGATAAGTAATGCTATGGAAACCGCAAGTAATGCAAGTTCGGGAACGATAAAAGTAATCGTTTACCCAAATGTTAACAAATCCATTTAAATTGAAAGTGGATGAGTAGCAATTCAAATGAAATAAAAAGTTCGGCTTATTGGGGAAGAGAAATTTTACAAATGGAGGGGTATAAATGAAAAAATTATTACTATTAATAGGTCTTACAGCTTTATTTATTGTTGGATGTTCATCGAATAATGAAAGTACAGAAAATAGTACAGGTGAAACGCAGCCTGTTAGTGGATCTTCTTCTGAACAAATTGTTTTGGATTTAAGTATTCCCGAACCAGAGGATGCAAAGTTTGGTATTACTGCGAATGCTCTTAAAGAAGAATTGGAAAAATTAACAGATAATCAAATGACAATAAAAATTCATGGTAATAATGCTCTAGGTGGTGAACGGGAAGTATTTGAATTAATGGGGTTAGGGTCTGTTGATATGACAGTTCAATCTGCTGGCCCAATGGGAAATTGGGTACAAGAATTTAACGCATTTGATTTACCATTCCTATTTGATAATAGAGAACATGTTTATGCGGTATTAGATGGAGATATTGGTAAAGAATTAAATCAAAAATTTGAAGAAGCGACAAACGTTAAAATTTTAGGATGGGTTGAAAACGGTTTCGTAGCTACAACTTCAAATGAACCTATAAATAGTGTAGAAGATGTAGAAAAAATGAAAATAAGAGTACAAGAAAATGAAATTCAAATTGATACATGGAAAGCATTTGGTGCTGAGCCAACACCAATGGCATGGACAGAAGTATTTACAGCTTTGCAACAAGGTGTAATTGATGGACATTCAAACTCATTAGCAACAGTCAAATCCTCAAAAATTTACGAAGTACAAGATTATGTAGCTGAAATTGAAGATCGCTTTAGTGCCGCACCTATAGCAGTAAGTACTACAACATTTAATCGGTTAACTCCAGAACAACAAGAAGCATTACTTCAAGCTGCAAAAGTAGCAGAGGAAGTGGGAAGACAAGCGAATGTTGATAAAGTTGAAGAAGCAAGAGAGTTCTTATTATCAGAAGGTAATCAAATTACACAACCGGATAAAGAGTCTTTCAAAGCGAAAGTTCAAACAGTTTACGATAAATGGGCACCTAAGTTAGGCGAAGAATTAATAGAGAAGATTCGTAATACATCTTACTAAATATTGCTTAAAAAATAGTTAAGCGTTTTGCATAGACTAATTAATTGTAAATTCTATAAAAGTTTATAGATAGTCTTTATTGCAAAGCGCTTATTTTTTAAAAGGGGTGATGAGCATTGAAAGCTATTTTGCGTAATTATATACAGTTTGTAGATTTAATCAATAAAATTATGGGATATTTATTAATTATTGGCTTTGCAATCTCTACTATAATACTTTTTTGGCAAGTGTTTTCTAGGTTCATATTAGGTTCTTCATTATCATGGGCTGAAGAGTTATCACGATTTATTATGATATTTATGGTATTAATAGGGTCTTCTTTAGCTTTACGAAGTAATGAATTGATATCAGTTGAAATGTTATTAGAACGATTAACAGGTAATACAAGAAGAATATTAGTTATTGTAATTCATTTAATCTCAATAAGTTTATTTATAGTCTTAATTAAATATGGTTATTCGATGGCTTTAAATTTTAGCAATCAGCATGCTCCAAGTTTAAAAATTTCAATGGAAGTCATCTATCTTTTTCTTCCTTTCGGTGGTGTGTTATTGTTCATAAACTCAATAGCGTGCATAGTAGAAGAGCTCATTGGGAAGGAGGTAAAGTAAAATGTTAATAATATTTTTTGTTTCATTATTTGTTTTCATGTTTTTAGGAGTACCAATTGCATTTTCTTTAGGACTCTCAACAGTTTTAGGTATTACACTACATGACACTTTACCAATGGAAATTGTCCCACAGCGGATTTTTGTTGCTCTAAATTCCTTCCCATTAATGGCCATACCATTTTTCATTTTAGCAGGAAATATTATGGGTGCAGGTTCTATGTCAAAACGATTAGTAAATTTTGCAACATCTTTAGTTGGACATTTTACTGGCGGTTTGGCTATGGTAGCTATTGTAACATCAATGTTTTTTGCTGCTATATCTGGTTCCGGAGCAGCAACTACAGCAGCTATAGGTTCGATTTTAATACCAGCAATGATAGCTAAAGGGTATAAAATTGAATATGCTGCAGCAAATCAAGCAGTATCTGGTGCATTGGGAGTGATTATTCCTCCAAGTATATCAATGATTTTATTTGGTGTTGCAGCAGAAGTTTCAATAGGTGATTTGTTTATTGCAGGTATACTTCCGGGTCTTTTGATCACATTTTCTTTATTAGTAAGTGCATTTATTATTGCTAAGAAAAATGGATACGTTGGAGAAGAAAAACAAGACTTTCCAAGTGTAGTCAAAACATTTAAAGAAGCTATTTTAGCCATTTTAATGCCTGGAATTATATTAGGAGGTATTTATACAGGGATATTTACACCGACAGAGGCATCTGTTGTTGCAGTAGTATATTCAATCTTTATTGGAGTATTTGTATATAGAGATATTAATATAAAGAAATTAGGGAAAGTGTTTAAAGAAAGTGCTATAAGCAGCGCAGTAATTATGTTAGTAATAGGATTTGCTGGCGCATTTGGATTCTTTATCGGAATTAACAGTATTCCAGACATGATTTATGAATCTATTTCATCTTTTGTTACAAATAAATATGTTTTTTTAATTTTAGTTAATATTATTTTGTTAATTGCGGGTATGTTCCTAGAAGGCGGTGCTGCAATTTTAATTTTAGTGCCATTATTATTTGGAACAGCGGTTAATTTAGGAATAGATCCAATTCATTTTGGGACAATCATGGTCTGTAACTTAGCAATTGGTTTGGTAACTCCACCAGTTGGGATAGATTTATTTGTTGTGTCGAAATTGACCAATGTAGGTATTATGAGAATTGCTCGTTATGCAATTCCACTTATACTAATTTTAATAGTGGATATTCTTATCATCACGTTTGTACCAGCATTATCAACTTGGTTACCTTCTTTAATAAATTAGAAGGTGTTATAGTAAATTTAGTTTCTAGAATTTTAAAATTGAAAACTTAATAATGGAATTTTTATGAAGTAATAAAAAGAGGATAACTCTGATATCAAAAAAGATTTCAGACTATCCTCTTATTATTTTAAGATTTATGAATTCACTTTTACAAATGTATTTAATACTTCTTTTAATGTGTTTAGCTGCTCACCATTTAAAGGAATCATAGGTAAGCGAACACCACCGACTGGAATACCATTAAGGTTAAGTGCAGCTTTTACTGAAGTCGGGTTAGGTGTAGCAAATAATATTTTCATTGCAGGCAATAGTTTACGATGGTCTTGAGCAGCTTCTTGAATATTTCCAATTTGGAATTTCTTAATCATTGCTTGCATTTCATTACCAATAATGTGTGAAGCAACTGAAATAACACCTGCTCCTCCAATAGATAATACAGGGATAGTTAAGCCATCGTCACCACTATATAAAGTAAAATCATCTGGAGTTTTTTCAATCATTTCAGCCATTGCATCTAAATTACCGCTTGCTTCTTTAATCGCAACGATGTTTTTGATTTCCGAAAGGCGTACTACTGTTTCTACTGATAGGCTGACAACACTACGTCCTGGGATGTTATATAAAATAATAGGTAATGAAGTTTCTTCTGCAATTGCTTTGAAGTGTTGGTACAAACCTTCTTGAGATGGTTTGTTATAGTATGGGGCAACAAGCATAATGCCATCGACACCAGCATTTTCAGCATGTTTAGTTAATTCGATTGAAGCTTTTGTATTATATGATCCAGTACCAGCAATAACGGGAATTCTTCCATCTACAACTTTTACTGCAAATTTAAACAATTCGACTTTTTCTTCCTCGGTTAATGTTGGGGACTCACCAGTTGTACCTGATACAACTAATCCATCCGTTCCATTTGCAATTAAATAATTGATTAAATTCTCTGTAGCTTGAAAATCAACCTCACCATTTTGGTCAAAAGGAGTCACCATAGCAGTTAAAATTTTTCCGAAATTCATTTCTTCTCCACATCCTTAATAATAGTTTATTAAAAAATAGAGGGAGAAGGGCGTTATGTTAAGTAAACGCAAAAAAGCAACAACGAGGGCTCGTTGTTGCTAAGAAATAAAATTCATTTCTTTGCGTAAGATAGCCCTCCATATAGTTTCCTATATGACAGTCCTGCGTTTATTCAACAACAGAACCAGCTTCAAGAAGAATGAGATTCTTAAAAGCTTCGGCAAATTCCCCTTTCCACAATTGTCGTAGGACCTCATTATCCTCAAACTGTGTACTAATGGTCTTTGCTCCTCTATCCTTACTTCAAAAGATATTGAAATAAGTGAATATTTAATTACAAAAAATGATACATGGTTTAAATGGAAAATTCAAGACTTTTCCTATTTATTTTTAAAATTAATTAATTCAAACTAATTTTTTTAATGAAGAAGGAATTATTTACTATATTGTAGACGATATTAATTTTAAATCAATGAACATACTCACTTTCAATAATTTGAAATTGTTCATATAACATTTTGTTAATAGGTGTTGGAATACCATGTTTTTTTCCTAATTTTAATACAGTACCGGAAAAAAGCTCAACTTCACTTGGGCGATGGGCGTCCACATCCTGTGCCATAGAAGGTTTTCCTTCTGGGCTCAAGGTTCCAAGTACATTAAGCCAATAGTACAAATCTTCTTCTCTTAAAGAAACACTTTCTTTTTCGGATAATGCAATTACTTCTCTCATTGCTGAAATCATTGTATTTCTTGCATCACCTTCACGTTGAACTTCACCATAGTTACTTTTATAAACGGCAACTGTTTGATTTACACCAACATTAAGCATAAATTTACCCCATAATCTATGAAGCATATTTGTATCAATTTCATATGGAAGCTCGACTTGTTCAAAAAAATTAGCTACTCGATTTGTCTTTTCAGAAATAACTCCTGCTTCTTTGTCTCCAAAGCAAAGCATTCCTTTGTTTGCATATGTTAGTTTATTTCCTACTTTTACAGCATCCATTCCTTGTGCTACACAATATAAAATTTTATCCATGCCATAAGTTTGCCCAATAATTTCCTCACTACTAATACCATTTAATGCGGATAATATAATTGTATTATGTCCAACATGATGTTTAACTGATTCGATTGCTTGTTTTAAACCATCAAATTTCACTGTGAAAAGTAGTAAATCAGCAGGTTCACAAATTTCCTCTGGTGTTATGAAGTTAAAATCACAACGTTCACCATTACAAAAAATGCCGGTTTCTTCATAACGTTTTATGCGTTCTAAATCAGCAATTATTTTTAAGTTTTCTTTCAGAATTTTTTTGAGAAATGATGACCATATAAAATACCTAATGCACCTAAACCGATAATCGATACTGTTTTTATTTCCACTAAAAAACAAATCCCTTCTTAAATAGTTAGATTTTTCATATTTCTTGAAAATAAGTGTAACAAAAGGTGAGGCAAGGAGTAAAAGGGATATTGATACTGACTAGGAACAATTAACATCGTATTAAAAAAGACGCCTTGAACATTCTAATGTCACAGGGAGGAGGTGAAAGAAATGGCTTCTAACGGAAGTTCAAACAAACTACAAGTTCCTGGTGCTCAAGCTGCGGTAGATCAAATGAAATTTGAAATCGCACGAGAATTCGGTGTTAATTTAGGACCTGAAGATGCATCACGAGCTAACGGTTCTGTAGGCGGGGAAATTACAAAACGCCTTGTTCAAATTGCTCAATCTCAATTAAAAGGAAAATCTGAATAATAATATAAAAGTGACTGAAGGCTGAAACAAGAAGCTATTTTTGTTTCAGCCTTTAAATTTTTTATGATAATAAAGCTTTCATTTCACAGAAAATTACTAACCAATATTATTAAATTCATGATAATTTTACATAATTTACATCAAATTACTATTTTTATATTCTATTTTTGATAAAATAGAATATGTTGAAAATTCTATTAAATGGAGGAAAAAAGATTTATGTGGAAAAAAGTTTCAGCCTCTGTACTAGCCTTATCCCTTGCAGTTACAGGATTTGCGAATACGGATCAAGTAAATGCAACTAATAATGAAGTTACACGTGGTGAATATGTAAAAGCAGTTATTGATGCAATGGGTGTTAAATTAGGAACAGGTAAAACTGTGAAATTTGCAGATGTTCCAGATTCATTAAAACCTTATATTGAAAAAGCAATTGAATTAAAGTTAGTAGCAGGAAAATCTGAAACAGAATTTGCTCCAAATGAAAAAATTACTCGTGAAGAAGCGGTTGTCATTGTTGCAAATGCGGTACAAAGTGATAAAACTGTTTCTGAAGAAGTATTAAATCAATTTAAAGACAATCAAAAAATAAAAAAAGAAAACAGAGATGAAATAGCAAAGGCGATAGAACTAGGTATTTTAACTGGTTATGAAGATAAAACTCTTAAACCAACAAACGTTTTATCATATAAACATTTAGACAAAATTTTAGAGCGTTTCCTAGAGGATTACAAACCAGCAAAATCAAATACAACGGTTTCTTTGCGTATTTTAGGTACTTCTGATATTCATACAAATATAATGAACTATGATTATTATAAAGATACTGAATCAAATAGTTTAGGATTAGTAAAAACTGCAACATTAATTAAACAAGCACAAAAAGAAAATAGTAATTCCTTATTATTTGATAATGGGGATGCGATTCAAGGAACTCCTCTAGGTTCGTATAAACAATCTGTTGATGTGCTGGAAGATGGAGAAGAACATCCATCAGTTACAGCAATGGAGCTTCTTGGTTATGATGCAGCTACATTAGGGAATCACGAATTTAACTATGGTTTAGATTACTTAGATGAAGTAGTAGATGATGCTAACTTCCCATATGTAAATGCAAACATTCGTGATGCAGTTACTAAAAATTATAAGTACACTCCATATGTATTAATTGATAAAGAAGTAGTTGATTCAAATGGTAAAAAGTCAACTCTTAAAGTTGGTGTAACAGGAATTGTACCACCGCAAATTTTAAACTGGGACAAGTCTCATTTACTTGGAAAAGTAACTGTTGATGATTCAGTTCAAGCGGTAGAAAAAGTTGTTCCTGAAATGCAACAAGAAGGAGCAGATGTAATCGTCGTTCTTTCTCACTCAGGTCTAGGTAATGCAACTCATGAAGTTGGAGAAGAAGATGTATCATACTTACTTTCAAAAATAGAAGGTGTAGATGCAATTATTACTGGTCACGCCCATGGAGTATTCCCGGGAGAAGTTGATGCATCTTTAACAGGAGTTGATATTGAAAAGGGTACAATGAATGGAGTGCCAGTTGTAATGCCAGGGAAATATGGTAGTCATTTAGGTGTTATCGACTTAACACTAGAGCAACAAGGTGAAGAGTGGGAAGTGATTGCTGGTACTGGAGAAGTACGCCAAATTGCAAACGATGCTTCGGATGTAGATACATCTATTGCTGCTGCAATAAAAGAAGCCCATGAAGGAACTATTGAATATGTTCGTGAAGCTGTAGGTGCAACGACTGCGGATATCCATAGTTACTTCTCACAAGTACAAGATGATCCTTCTATTCAGATCGTAACGGATGCACAAAAAAGTTACGTTCAAGATAAAATAAAAGGTACTGAATTCGAAAATCTTCCAGTACTATCAGCTGGTGCACCGTTTAAAGCTGGAACACGTAGTGACTCAGAATACTATACATTTGTACCAAAAGGCGAATTAGCAATTAAAAATGTAGCTGATTTATATTTATATGATAATACAGTTGCAATTATTAAAGTAACTGGTGCAGATGTAAAAGAATGGCTTGAAATGTCTGCAGGACAATTTAATCAAATTGACGTAAATAGTGCTTCTGAGCAACAATTAATCAATTCAGAATTCCGTTCATATAACTATGATGTTATTGATGGAGTAACTTATGAAATTGATGTAACACAGCCTGCAAAATACGATGCTAGTGGCAATCTTGTAAATGAAGATGCTGAGCGTATTGTAAATTTACAATACAACGGTGAACCGATTGATTTAGAGCAAGAGTTTATCGTTGCGACTAATAATTACCGTGCAAACGGTACATTCCCAGGTGTACGTAATGCAACATACGTAGAAATCTATCCTGATGAAAACCGTCAAGCGATTATTGATTACATTATTGCAAACAAAACAATTGATCCATCTGCTGATGGTAACTGGAAATTTGCTGAGATTCCAGCGAACGTAAATGTAGTATTTGAATCATCTAAAAAAGCAGTTGAAGTAATTCCAGAAGACAGCAATATCCAATATGTTGGCGAAGGAACGGATGGTTTTGGTAAATATTCATTAAAATAATGGGACTGTCCGTCCGAAAAAAGAGGCTGGGACAAAAGTAGATTTTTCTAAAAAATTCGCTTATGCTACTAATAAGAATCGGATATTTTTAAAAATTGATTGGAGTGAAGGGGCGACTCCTGCGGGAACAGCCCGAGACTCGAGACCCCACAGGAGCGT
>JAEXYZ010000048.1 GCA_023405135.1 Bacillota bacterium
TATTTATTTTTATAATCATTATCGTTATACAAAAAAATTAAACGGCTTAAGCCCTTTAGAATTCCGAGCTCAAGCCGCTTAAAATCTTTTTATTATTTACACTGTCTACTTGACGGGGAGCAGTTCATCTTTCTGAATAGCCCTTTATATTATCCGATAATTGGTTATCCTCTTTTTTTCCTATTTCCCTTTCAACTCAAATATTCTTTATTTATAATAAGATAATATCCTATCAAATGTAAAAATTTTAAAAATACATACTAACTAAATGAGGTGTATAGTTTGTTGTAATTTACAACAAATCAGTATGGAAAAATTATCACTACAATTTAAGATGTTTATTTTTTCATTTATCATCGTTCTTTTTTCTATTATAACGAGCGGCGCAATGATGATCCATAATATTGCAGGAGCATTTGAAAAAGAATTTGGAGCAAGAGCGATTGCAATTGCCAGAACCGTTGCACAAATGACCGATGTCCAAGATAGCGTTGGAACTGATGATGGATTTGAAGTAATTCAACCTATTGCTGAACGAATTCGATTGGCTACTGATGTAGACTATATTGTTGTATTTGATATGAATGGTGTTCGATATTCCCATCCTTCTGAAAGTAAAATAGGGACTGTTTTAGAAGATCTTGATGAAAATGTAGCCTCATCTCAGCATGAATACATTTCTAAAGCTCTTGGCATACAAGGTTTTTCAATTCGAGCATTTGTTCCAATTATGAATAGTGATGCAACAAAACAAGTTGGTGTTATTAATGTTGGGATTCTGTCCCCTAAGTGGTATATTTTAGTAGAACAATACAAATCCGATATATTAATTTCTTTGTTTTGGGGTATTGTGATTGGTATTATCGGTTCTATTTTAATAGCTAATCATATTAAACGGCAAACATTGAATCTAGAACCTTATCAAATTGCCCGCATTGTTCAAGAGCGCTCTGCTATTATGCAGGCAATGGATGTGGGAATCCTTGCAACAGACGAAAGTGGTAAAATTACTTTTATAAACCGTTTAGCTAGACAATATACACATTTTTTTGATAAAGATGGGACCCTTCAAAAATTATTTAAAAATACTTGGCTTGCTGAAGAACAACTTGAACGTCACGATAGTTACCGCCCATTGTTACTTTACGATCAAATGTATTTAGTGCGCACTTTTCCAATTCGAATACATGATAAAAATGCTGGTTTTCTAATTATGATTACAGATCGAAAAGAAGCGCATACTTTAGCCGAAGAATTAACAGGAATAAAGGCACTTGTCGATACGTTGCGAGCTCAGCACCATGAATCTTTGAACAGATTACATAGTATTGCAGGTTTAATTCAACTTGACCGAAACGATGATGCATTAAGTCTCATTATTGATGAAATAACAGATGAAGAAGCGGTTATTCAAAAATTGCGTGATAATATTCACGATTACTCTATTCAGGGATTATTATTAGGTAAACATTCGCGAGCAAAAGAGCTTGGTATTCACTTAAATTTAGATGACGAATCTTACTTATTAGATTTCATGACTGGTTTTTCTAGTGGTGATATGGTTACTATCATTGGTAATTTATTAGACAATGCAATGGAAGCCTGTTTACCAAAAGAAATACGTGATGTAAATATATTAATCCAAGGGGATATGCATTTTTTATTTATCGAAGTGCAAGATAGTGGCGTTGGAATTAAAGGAAATCCAAACAAAATTTTCGAATATGGATATAGTACGAAAAAACGCGAAGGACACGGAATTGGAATGGCTCTAATTAAACAAATTATCGAGTCAAATAAAGGAACGATTCACGTAGCAACTGAAGTAAACATCGGGACTACAATAATGATTAAAGCAGGGGTGAGAAATTCATGACAAATATTACTGTTTTTATAGTAGAAGACGATCCAATGGTATTGGAGGTTAACAAAAGTTTTCTACAAAGAATGACAGGTTTTGAACTTATAGGGGAAGCGCAAAATGGAGAAGATGCGTTTAAACAAATCATAAAAAAGAAACCAAATTTAGTTCTACTGGATATGTATTTACCTGATATTTCAGGTATGGATTTATTTCTAAAACTTCGAAATGAACGTGTCCCATGTGATATTATCATGATCACTGCTGCTCGTGATGCAAAAACTGTACAACAATTTATTCGAATGGGTGCATTTGATTATTTAGTAAAACCATTTCGTTTTGAGAGATTTCAAACTGCATTACAAAACTATTATCAGACATCAAAAAAATTAGCTAATTCAAGTACATTAGTACAAGAGGATATTGATGAATGGTTTGGTCATAAGCATGAAACTTATAGTCTACCAAAAGGGTTAAATGACATTACGATGAAACAAATACAAGATGCTTTAATTCAAACAGACGTTCCTATCACTTCTGAGCAGTTAGCACAAAACGTAGGAATGGCACGTGTAACTGTAAGAAAATATTTAGATTTCTTAGCAAACAAAGGAAAAGTTCATATTGATTTGAAATATGGAACAGTTGGTCGCCCAACAAAATTTTATTCAACTAAATAATCTTTATAAGCCTATAAACTCAATGTTTATAGGCTTTTCTTTTGTTTTATAACAGTTATAAAATAGTTAATATTGTTATATACCACAAATACCAAAATGTTCATTATCACCACAATATTGCGAATTTTATTAATTCACTTAATATGAAATTATCGTATTTAACTCTGTCAGGAGTGGATTGGAATGAGACGTATTTATGGAATAATTACATTAACCTTTATTGCCATAATTGCAATTCTTGTACTCCTTTCCTATCAATCCAAAGTATATCCAACCGACTATGAGCAATTAAGTGCAGATGAACGTATTGTAATCCGTTTTTCACATGTCGTAGGTGAAGATACACCAAAAGGGATGGCAGCTCGTAAATTTGCAGAGCTTGTAAAGGAACGAAGTAATGGGTATATTGAAGTGCAAGTTTTTTCAAATGGTACCCTTTATAAGGATGGCGAGGAAATGAATGCGCTTTCCCATGGAGATATTCAAATGATTGCTCCTGCCATTTCAAAACTAACTGAATTGGTCCCTCAAATATCTGTATTAGATTTACCTTATGCTTTTTATACACTTGATGAAGTTCATGAATTTATTCAAAGCGATGCTGGTAAAAAATTAACAGATAAACTAAATCAACATAATTTAAAAGTTGTTGGTTTATGGGATAGTGGATTTAAACAAATCAGTAATAGTGTACGCCCTATTGAACATTATGATGATCTTAGAGGCTTGAGAATGCGAATTATGCCTAGCGATATTTTAGCAAGGCAATATATGACCGTTAATGCTGAAACAAAACGAATTGAATTTAATACAGTTTTTAATCAATTGCAAAAAAGAAGTGTAGACGGCCAGGAAAATACTTTAACGAATATTACAAGTAAAAATCTTTTTTCTCTTCAAGACTATTTAACGATTAGTAATCACGGTTATCTCGGTTACTTCCTATTATTTAATCTTGATTTTTGGAATAGCTTATCAGAAGATGTTCAACAACTTTTAATTGATACATTAGCTGATGTTCAAGAATGGGAATGGGAATTAACAGAACAATTAAATAAAGAAAAATTACAGGATATTGAAAATTGTCAATGTATACAAATTCATTATTTAAGTGATGAAGAACAAAAAGAATGGGAAGAAAAATTCAAACCCGTTTATGACTACTATATAGACCATTACGGTGACGAATTTATTAAAGCGCTTCCAAAGAATCAACAACAATAACTCTATTAAACTCGGTTATAGAGAGATTTAACCATCTCTTTTAACAATATAAATTACTAAAGATTTAAGGGGGACAAAAAATGAAAAAATGGTTATTGCTTACTATCATTAGTGTATTTGCACTAGCTCTAGCAGCTTGTGGTGGTAGTAAAAATGAAGGTGGAAGCAGCCAGTCAGGGAATGAGTATACTGCAGAAAATCCATTTGTAATTAAATTTTCTCACGTTACTGCAATTGACAGTGTAAAAGGTCAAGCTGCTAACAAATTTGCTGAATTAGTTGATGAAAAAACAGAAGGTAAAGTTAAAGTAGAAGTTTACCCTTCTTCTCAATTATACGGGGATAATGACGAACTTGATGCATTAGTATCTGGTAACGTACATATGATCGCTCCATCTGTAACAAAAATGGTGAAAATCGACCCACGTTGGCAATATGTAGACATGCCGTTCCTATTTGAATCAGAAGAGCATGTTCAAAAATTCTTTGAATCCGATGTAGCAAAAGAATTAATGAACTCTGATGCATTAGCTGCAAACGATATTAAAGGTATGGCATTCTGGCCAAACGGTTTCAAACATTTCTCAAATAATAAACATCCTTTAGTAAAAGTTGAAGATTTTAAAGGTTTAAAATTCCGTGCACAAGCTGGTCAAGTATTAGAAGCACAATTTAAAGCATTAGGTGCAGGTTCTGCAACAATCGCATTCGGTGAAACTTATGCAGCACTACAACAAGGTACTGTTGATGGTGCAGAAAACCCATATAACAACTTCGATACAATGAAATTCTATGAAGTTCAAAAATATTTATCTACTTCTCAACACGGTCGTCTTGACTATGCAATCTTTGTAAACAAATCATTCTGGGAATCAATTCCTGCTGATTTATTAGCGCCTGTTGAAGAAGCACTTGCTGAAGCAACTACTTTTGCACAACAATTAGCAGCTGAAGAAAATGCAAAATCACTTGAAAACATTAAAGCATCAGGTGTTGTAGAAATTCACGAAATGACACAAGAAGAGCGTGATGCATTAAAAGAAGCGTTACAACCTGTTTATGAAGAATTTGAAGAAACCATTACACCTGAATTAATTGAAGGTATTAATGCGTTAAAATAGTTTCATTTTGAGTGTCGAATTTTCGGCACTCCCTCTTTTATTTTATCCATTGGTAAGGAGTGAACAATCATGAAGATGCTAATGAAATTTTGGACATTCCTCGAAGAAATTGCAGCGGGAATTTTCTTTTCAGTTGGTATTGCTTTAATTTTCTACGGTGTTGTCATGCGGTATATTTTCAATGACCCACAAGCATGGGTTGAAGAAATCGCACGTTATTCGATTATTTGGGGCACGTTTTTAGGGTTTGGTTTAGCATTAAAACATAACCAACACATTCAAGTCGATATTTTATTCGATAAATTAAATCAACAGATGCAATTTATTTTAAACATTGTAGCGACTGTATTAAGCATTGTCTTCTGCTTAATTTATACATATTACGGATACGTACTTGTAGAAAATCGTTACACATCTGGAATGGTATCGCTAGACGTAGGAATCCCTATGTGGGTTGTTTACCTAATCTTACCACTTTCAGGAATACTATTCTTACTCCGTTTTATCGAGAGATTAGTAAATATTCTGCGTAGAAAGGATGAAGAATATGCTAACCCTCTTAATTAGTTTCTTCGTTTTAGTATTTTTACGTGTACCGATTGCCATTAGTTTAGCGTTATCTACGATTTTCGTATTATTTATGTCTGATTTTAATATGAACATGATGCCACAGCGTATGTTCACAGCACTAGACTCCTTCCCAATGATGGCCATCCCTGGTTTCGTTTTAGCTGGGGTTATTATGGCCCGTGGTGGGATTTCAAAATATTTAATTGAAGCATTACGTTCATGGGTTGGTCATTTACCTGGCGGATTATCAGTTGTTACCATTTTAGCCTGTGCGGTTTTTGCAGCGATTTCTGGTTCATCCCCTGCAACCGCTGCAGCAATTGGTTCAATTATGATTCCAGCGATGATTAATGCTGGCTATAATAAACGTTATTCGCTTGGCTTAGTGTCCGCTGGGGGTACGTTAGGGATCTTAATCCCACCAAGTGTACCGTTAATTATTTATGGTATTACTTCTGAGGAATCAATCGGTAAATTATTTATGGCTGGGGTTATTCCTGGACTTGGTTTAACAGCCGTATTAATTATCGCAGCAATTGTTTATGCAAAACGAAATGGCTTCAAAGGGGATGACAAGGCGACATGGGGAGAACGTGGCCGTAAATCTTTAAAGGCCATTTGGGGTGCGTTTTTACCGATTTTAATTTTAGGGACAATTTATTCTGGAGCAGTTACCCCGACAGAATCAGCAATTGTAGCAGTTGTTTACGGGTTAATCGTCTCTGCGTTTATCTATCGAGAATTAAAATTAAAAGATTTACGTCATATTTTAGTTGAATCGATTAATGTAACGGCAATGATTTTCTTAATTATCGGAGCAGCGTCATTATTCGGTTTATATTTAACAAATGAACAAATACCACAAATGGTCGGACAATGGATTTCTGAAAGTGATATGAATAAATGGACATTTATGATTATCGTTAACGTATTATTCTTTGTATTAGGTATGTTCTTAGAAGCCGTTTCGATTATTTTAATTACGCTACCAATTTTATTGCCAATCTTAGCTCACTTTGATATTAACTTATATCATTTCGCTATTATCATGACAATCAACATGGAGCTTGGTATGATTACACCTCCTGTAGGATTAAACTTATTCGTTGTAAGTGGTATAGCAAAGGAAAAACTTGGGGAAGTAGTAAAAGGCGTTATACCATTTATTATTTTAATGATTGTTTATTTAGCACTCATTGTCATATTCCCACAAATGTCTTTATGGTTACCATTTGGTAGTGGCGAGTAAAGTGCAGATAAGTAGGTGTTCTTTATGTTCACAAAGGGGTATAAAATAAAAGAGAAACAGTATTGGATTGTTGTAATGAGTCTTGGTCTTGCATCATTGTTTACATTTGCTGCATTTTACACATTTCAACCACTCCTCCCGATTTTAACGGAGGAGTATTCCATTTCTGTTTCATATTCTAGCATGTCAATGTCAGTTACAACCGTTTCTCTTATTGTAGGTTTAATAGTTTTAGGATTTTTTTCTGATCGAAATGGACGAGTTTTATTTATAAAACTGTCCATTTTTCTTTCAATAATACCTTTTATTATTATCCCTTTTATTGATTCATATTTTGTTATTATCTTGCTACGATTTGTACAAGGATTTACTTTGGCGGGTGTACCTGCCGCTGCTTTAGCTTATATTGGAGAAGAAATTGATTCGAAATCAAGCCATTTAGCTACAGCACTATATATTTCAACGAATGCATTAGGCGGGATGATTGGGAGAATCTTAGCTGGCTTTATATCAGAGAGATATCACTGGCAGCAATCACTGTTTATAATCGTTATTTTAGGATTTTTAATTTTTTTATTTGTTTTGTTCGCTTTACCTAAATCGAAAAATTTTATTCCAAGTTCTAAAAATTTTAAAGAAGACTTAATTGGATTTAGCCACCATCTTAAAAATCCAACCCTTCTATTAATGTTTGGTCTCGGAATTGTTTTACAAGTAACATTTACAGGTACTTGGACGTATTTACCTTTTTATTTAACCGAGCCACCCTTTTCCCTGTCATTAGAAACTATTTCACTGATCTATTTTGCCTATGGATTTGGTATAATCGGTGCACCGATTGCAAGTTGGCTTTCAAATCGATTTACTTTAGAAAAAATTCGAGCAGTTGCCATTATCATTTTAACTTTTGGTGTAGCACTTACTTTACATTCATCTTTAATTATTGTAATTATCGGACTTTGCATTTTATGTTTTGGGTTCTTTACAGCTCATTCATTAACAGCAGCTTCAGTAAATAAAACTGCTACACATTTAAAAGGAAGCGCTTCAAGTCTTTACTTAGTTTCGTACTATATTGGGGTTGCATCAGGCAGTACGTTAATCGGACCTTTATGGGAAAATTTAAAGTGGAATGGAATTGTCTATTTCATGGTCATATTACCAATCGTTTATTTAATTTTTTTACATGTTTCATTAAGTCAAATGAAAAAAAAGAGCCTGTCCCGAAACTAAAATTTCGGAACAGGCTACTACTTTATAATAAGTACTTAGAAATAATACTCCTATCCCCTCGCCAGAAAGCGCAGTGTTAGGTACTAAGGAGCGACCCTAAAATGGCTTTTCGGACAACTCCTATTTTACTATTGTTCTGATTTATTTTGCGTGTTGTACTGACGTTCACGCAAAATTCGTTCTTCTAAGCTTTTCGTTTTCATTTCTTGCTTCTTTGACAAACGTTTAAACCATATAAACGCTAAAACGCACAAAATAAGCATGATTAAAAATTCGAAAGCTGCTGGGATATATGCTGATTTATCTTCTGGGAAATATAAAAATCCGAAAGCAATTATGCCCATAATTTTGTCACGCTTCTTTCAATTTATTATTCGATAACAGTAATCGATTCAATTTTAACATCTTCTAACGGTTTATCGCGCATATCTTTGTCAACGTTCGCAATTTTGTCAACAATGTCCATTCCTTCTACTACATGTCCAAATACAGTATGTTTAAAGTCTAACCAAGGTGTACCGCCAACGCGTGCATATTCTTCAATAATTTCTTTCGGATAGCCTGCTTGCTCCATTTGTTGAATCATATTGTTTGGCGTATGTTCCATTTGTACAATAAAGAATTGTGAACCATTTGTATTTGGACCAGCATTTGCCATAGATAGTGCACCACGTAGATTAAATAATTCTTCATTGAATTCATCTTCAAAAGAATTACCCCAAATTGATTCACCACCCATACCTGTTCCTGTTGGGTCACCGCCTTGAATCATAAAATCAGAAATAACTCGGTGGAATATGATACCGTTGTAATAACCTGATTTTGCATGACCTAAAAAGTTTTCTACTGTTTTTGGTGCATGTTGAGGGAATAATTTTAATTTAATTGAACCTAAAGTTGTGTTCATTTCTACTAATACTTCACCAGGATTTAATTCTTTTGTTAATTGTGGAAACATTTAGAGTCTCTCCTTTTATTTAAATATGTTCAAATTGGGTAATCATTAAATAGAAGATCAACATCTGATACCTCGTTACAGTTTAGCATAGAATGCTTATTTTTTCCGCTAATATCCTTTTAACTTCCTTAGCAACTTAATATTAGATATACTGTCAATTGACTAAGAGTTGGAAAAGAATGTTTAGAAAGAATGTGTTTTATTATGTCTAATCGAAAACATAATTTTATCATCATTTTAATCTCAAATTTCATTGTATCTGGATCTATGACAATGATTATGCCCTTCTTATCACTTTATATTAATACATTTGGGAATTTCTCAGAAAGCTATGTACAGAGATGGGCAGGTATTATTTTTGCAGCTACCTTTATAACAGCATTCATTATGTCTCCTATTTGGGGGAGAATTGCAGATAAGTACGGCTATAAGCCTATAATGATAATAAACTGTTTTGGCATTGCCTTAAGTATCTTTTTAATGGGCTATGTACAGAATGTAACACAATTTTTTTTATTGCGTTTATTTATGGGAATTGTAACAGGCTTTATCCCAACATCAATGGCTTTTATTAGTAAGCATACACCGAAAAATATTGCTGGAAAAACTCTTGGTACACTTCAAATTGGTAGTGTTGGTGGCTCATTATTCGGACCAGTGTTTGGTGGCTATTTAGCAGATGCTGTAGGCTTTAGCTATACGTTTATTTTAACTGCTTCTTCGATTACCATTGCAGCTATTATTATTATCTTCGGTATTCACGAACCAGAAATTATAAAGAAGGAAAAAAGCACTGTTTACTCAAGAAGAAATATTATTTGGTCTATTTTCCATCATCCTCTAATACTGAATACAATGCTTGTAACAGCGTTAATACAAATTGGTAACTTTAGTATTCAACCGCTACTTTCTTTGTATGTTTCACAATTAACAGGATCAGAACAAGTTGCCTTGCTTGCAGGTATCACCTTTAGTGCAGCAGGTGTAGGCAATTTATTAATAGGTCGTTTCTTTGGTAAATTGGCAGATACAATCGGATATGAAAAAGTTTTAACAGCGCTATTATTTATTAGTGTACTTTTTATTATCCCACAAGCTTTTGTAACCTCTCTTTGGCAACTTATTGTTCTAAGGTTTTTATTTGGGATATTTTCCGGTGGTTTAAATCCCATCGCAACAGCTCTTATTCGCCGTGAAGCACCGATTGAAGTACAAGGAGAAATTATGGGTTACAACCAAAGTTTCCGCTTTCTAGGCAATATTATCGGACCAGTTTTAGGCGGTTTCATTAGTGGATTAGCAACAATATCATCAGTCTTCTACTCTACAGGACTACTATTTCTAATAGCGGCAATCGTAATACTTTTCATACAAAAGCTGCCAAAGAAATACCTAGAAGACGTGCTAAAAAAACACGCTCAATCATTATAGTGAGTTTGATTGAAAAGGAACAAATAGATTTTTTGCTTTTACATTCAGTAGTTTCAAACAAATTCAGAAGACGCAGCCTACCATGTAAGCTACGAAATATATTAGAAAAATAAGAAGCACGTATTATATGTGAGCGGGCCTTACACAAAAGCACAAAGACAAGTCGTAGAGACACGTATAACGTGGCTCTGCGGCTTGTGTGCTTAGCCCGCTCCCCCCTAACACTTTATAAAAATTTTTATTAGCACTTCCCGCGAAAAAATTAATACAAGTTTGTTTCTTCAACTACAAATATTCATCAATATAAATCTATGATATTCTTAGCATAGCAACATTTCATGGAGGAATATTATGAAGCAAGTAGTAGGCTATCTACTAATCATTTGTAGCTTCCCTATACTTATTTTACTAGGCAAGCAAATTTGGAAAGAAATTGATATAGTAAATGCATATGAGGAGCAAATCCAGCAAAAGATCCAACTCCCCGAAATAACAAGCCAATTACCTGTTACGATGCTTGATAAGGATGGTAATGTTTTTAACGAGGAATATGTTGAGTGGAGGCTCCCTCTTCAATTAGAAGTAATACCCGATATCATTAAGCAAATCTATCTACTGAGTGAAGATAAAGAGTTTTTTAGTCATATTGGTTTTAATTTAAGCGCAATCACGAGAGCAATATTAGTTAATTCATCTCAACAATCAAATGATCAAGGCGGCAGTACAATTACACAGCAGCTTGTTCGAATGCGCTATTTAACCGAAGAAAAAACATATGAACGAAAATTAACTGAATTGTTCTATTCTTATCATCTTGAACAAATGTATGAAAAAGAAGCAATATTAGAAATGTATTTAAATGAAATCTATTTTAGTAACCAAGTATATGGAATTGGTGCAGCTGCTACATATTATTTTCAACAACCATTAGCTGAACTATCTGTTGCTCAAATGGCATTTCTTGCAGCTATACCAAACAATCCTTCATTGTATGATCCTCTTCAACATTTCGACAATACGAAGGCAAGACAAGAACGATTAATTGATATTTTAGCTGAAAATAATGTCATAACTTCTGAAGAAGCAAAAATGTATAAAGCAGAAAAAATTGTTCTTAATTTAAAAAACAAAATACAGAAATCTCCTGCATATAGCACTTATGTTTTAAATGAATTAAAGACGCTTATAGCAGACAATGAAGGCTTGGAAGAAAAGCTACATACAAATAATGAAAAAGAAAAAGCTGAAGCTGAGAAACAACTCAATTCAAAACTACAGCAGCTATTACAATCTGGGGTAATTATTCATACTGCTCTTGATTCAACTAAACAATATAATGATGAACAAAAGATTGATTCTATTTTAGGTTCAGGAGACTTACAGGCAAGTGCTGTTGTCATAGATAATAAAACACGTGAAATTGTTAGCATTTATGGTGGGAAACAATATAAAAAACATGATTTTCATAGAGCCTTTCAAGCAGTAAGGCAACCGGGCTCATCATTTAAACCATTAATTGTTTATGCGCCGCTTTTCGAAACTACAGATTATTCACCAAAATCCATAGTTAGCGGTGGGCATTACTGCATCGGAAACTTCTGTCCACAAAATTATGGTGGCGGGGTTTATGGAAACGTCTCTATTTCTACAGCTTTTCGATATAGCTATAACACATCAGCACTACGTTTATTTCATCAAATTGGACTTGAAACAGGTTTCCGCTATACTGAACGTTTTCATTTCGATTCGATTGTTCAAGAAGATAAAACTTATGCTGCAGGTCTAGGTGGTCTTACATATGGTGTAACAACTATCGAAATGGCAGATGCTTATTCGAGTTTTATTGATGGATCATATGAACGAGCCCACAGTATTCGGAAAGTGACCGATATAAATGGCAATGAACTATATAGCTGGAACGATGAAAGAGAAAGGATTTGGTCCCCAAATACGGTAAAATATATGCGTTCGTTATTAAACGATGTCGTAACGAGTGGGACTGGTAAAGGCATAATTTCAAATTCATCTTATATAGGTGTTAAAACCGGAACAACAAACGATTATAAAGACTTTTGGTTAGCAGGTTTAACAAATGAATATACGACTGCTGTTTGGATTGGATTCGATGTCCCAAAATCGATGCAATCAATGGAAAATGAAAAAATTCATTTTAAAATATTTAATACCATTATGAATTAAAAAAATGAGGAGTGACCTTTCTTTCTGTCACTTCTCATTTATCATTTCGCAAACGGTAAGCTTACAAGAACCCCATTATAAAGCTTCAAAACTACCATTATAATTAATGTAAGAAAGATTGCCCAAAACATCACTTCAAAAATGATTAGACCAATCGTTCCAGTTAACGTTAAGTATTGGCTTAATTTATATATATTATAAACAAAATATGTTAATACCGTTAAAATAAATATAATGAGCAGTATGATCATCGACTTCATTCCAAAGGCAGAAATGAGCGCCCCAAAAAAGAAAATAACATATCCACCTCTAGCAACACTTATCGTTTCACCAGATTTATCCTTCGAGAAAAATAACATACCTAATTCGTGTATTGTCTCCCCGATTAACTTTAACGCTGAAAATAACATAAAAAAACATAAGGCAAATACGATTAATAATAAAACACGCAATTCGAAATCTGTTAAAAACTCTCGCATTCCTGAATAGATTCCTATAGAGGATAACAGTTGTAAAGACTCTCCTACTGCGAATATTCCAAAGGTTAAACTAAAAAGAAGTATCGAGAATAATGGTAAATAACCATATAAATATGGATTTTTCATGAACTTTTTCCTCATTTTTTTGTATTTCTCATCCTAATTTAATATACGGATTTAAATACTATGAATCAAGTACTGAAATACCTAGCCATGAAGTGAATTATTGGATAATAGATGGTATAATATTTATTGATCGAGCCTTTAGATGAATGATAAATTTTTGTTACTTTTGAAAGGGGGATTATTTTGTTTCAAGTATTGTGTATTTTTATTCCAATACTAGCCGCGCTCTTTATGCCATTTTTTTATAAGAAAGTTCGTACAATACATACTGGATGGTTTGTGTTAATTGTTCCACTATTTCTAGTAACGTTTTATGCAACTTATGTACCAATAATGGTAAAAGGAGACACAGTAATTGCGCAGTTAGATTGGATTCCTTCACTTGGAATTTCATTTGTATCATATCTTGATGGATTAAGCTTACTTTTCTCATTGCTTATTTCAGGGATTGGTGCGCTAGTTGTACTATATTCGATTTATTATTTAGATCGTAAGAAAGAACAATTGCATAACTTTTATATTTATTTACTCATGTTTATGTCAGCTATGTTAGGCGTTGTACAGTCTGATAATATGATGACACTCTATTTATTCTGGGAGCTTACTTCTGTTTCATCATTTTTATTAATCGGCTATTGGTTTCAACGTGATAAATCAAGGTTCGGTGCACTCAAATCAATGGTGATTACCGTTGCAGGCGGTATGATGATGCTAGGAGGATTCGTTCTCTTATCTATTATGGGTGATACATTTTCTATTCGTGAGTTAATTGAACAAGCACCTGAACTAGCAACACAGAATACATTTGTTATTGCACTATTGTTAATTTTATTGGGTGCGTTTACAAAATCAGCTCAATTTCCATTTTATATTTGGTTACCAGATGCAATGGAAGCGCCAACACCTGTTAGTGCATACCTTCACTCTGCAACAATGGTTAAAGCAGGTATTTATTTAGTAGCCCGTTTTACACCAATTTTTGCAATTTCAGAAGTGTGGATTTGGTTAGTCGCAGGAATTGGTTTATTAACATTATTCTGGGGATCATTCTTTGCAGTTAAACAAACAGATTTAAAAGGAATTTTAGCATTTTCAACAGTAAGCCAACTCGGTTTAATTATGTCTTTATTAGGTGTTGGAGCAATGGCATATCATGTTGATGGTGCTGAACATAGTGTTTTCAAATATGCAGCATTTGCAGCTATATTCCACCTGATTAACCACGCAACATTTAAAGGTAGTTTGTTTATGATTGCGGGTATTGTTGACCATGAAACAGGAACTCGAGATATTCGTAGACTCGGTGGTTTGATGAGTCTAATGCCAGTTAGTTTTACTGTAGCTTTAATCGGTAGCTTTTCAATGGCAGGTTTACCCCCGTTTAATGGTTTTTTAAGTAAAGAAATGTTTTTAACAGCGATGTTATCTATTACACAATTTGATTTCTTTAATTTTGCAACTTGGGCTGTGCTATTCCCTATCATCGCTTGGATTGCAAGTGTATTTACTTTTATTTATAGTTTCTATTTTGTATTTAAAACGTTTAGTGGAAAACTTAATGTCGAGCAACTACCGAAAAAGCCTCATGAAGCTCCTATTGGTATGTTGATTTCTCCTGTCATTTTAGCCAGCTTAGTTGTCGCAATATTCTTTATTCCAAACATTATTGCTGACACGTTTGTTAAACCAGCTGTCGCATCAATTCAACCATTCCTTTATTCAAGTTCTGAAGAAATTGACATTCATGTAGCCGCTTGGCATGGACATGTTACTCCAGAATTGTGGATGACTATAGGAATTATAGTAATTGGTTTTATTGGCTTTATGCTTCTATCAAAATGGCAGAAAATGTACAATGCAATGCCTTCGAAGTTAACACTAAATAATTTATACGATTTTGTTATATATGATCTTTTAGATACTTGGGTAAATCGCTTCTCGGGACTTTATATGACCGGATCAATTCGTAAATATTTAGGTTATATGTTTAGTTCAATTTCAATTATTGTTATTGGAACACTATTTTTAAAAGATGCATTTACATTATCTTTTGAAAATGCATCCAATATTTCCTTATATGAAATTATTTTAGTTCTTGTTTTAGTAATTGGTACTGTTACTACAGTTTTTGCAAGATCAAGAATTACATCAATTGTTGCATTAGGGGCAGTTGGTTACACTGTTTCATTATTCTTTGTTATTTTTAATGCTCCTGACTTAGCATTAACACAATTGGTAATCGAAACAATTTCTGTCGCATTATTCTTATTGGCGTTCTACCACTTACCAAAATTTCAAAAGGCTGAGGAACGTACACACTTTAGAGTTGGTAGAGCCTTTGTGTCACTTGCTGTTGGTGTGATGGTTACACTATTAGCACTATCAGCACATTCGCAAAAATTGATACCTTCTATTGCAGATTATTATAAGGAAACCGTTTATTCGCTTGCGGGCGGAGGCAATATTGTAAACGTAATTTTAGTAGATTACCGTGGTTTCGATACATTGTTTGAAATTACTGTGCTAGGCATTGCAGGTATGGCGATTTATGGAATGATTAAGCTTCGTATAAGCAGAAAGGAGAAAAATTATGAAAACAAATGATGTTATCTTGCAGTTTACTGCTAAAATAGTATTTTTCATTATTTTCTTCTATGCTGTTCATATTTTCTTTGCTGGGCACTACACTCCTGGTGGAGGATTTGTTGGAGGCTTAGTAACTTCTTGTGCTATCGTGCTACTCATAATTGCCTTTGATTTAAAAAAGGTACAATCAATTATACCAATTAATTATATTTATCTAGTTGCTGTTGGTTTAATAATAGCCTTAGGAACTGCAACTTTTTCAATGATTGCTGGAAAGCCGTTTTTCACACACTCCTTTGATTATTTTTATTTACCGATATTAGGAAAAACCTCGCTTCATACGGCAGCATTGTTTGACTTAGGTGTTTATTTGGTTGTTGTTGGAGTTACGATGACCATTATTCAAACGATCGGGGAGGATGAATAATGGAAATAGTTATGGCATTTGTTTGCGGCTTTCTTTTTATGTCCGCAATCTATTTGATTTTATCTCGTAGTTTGCTACGCGTTATTATAGGTACTGGATTACTTAGTCATGGAGCACATCTTCTCATTTTGACAATGGGAAGTTTTAATGGGAGTGCCCCTCCTGTTTTAGCAGAAGGAGTTACCGACTTTGTTGATCCACTTCCACAAGCATTAATCCTTACAGCGATTGTTATTAGCTTCGGTGTTACTGCGTTCTTTTTAGTACTAGCTTACCGAGCATATCAAGAATTAAAAACTGATGATATGACATTAATGAAAGGAAGTGACGATAATGAGTAACTTTCTTTTATTGCCGATTATCATCCCATTTTTCATCGGTATGATCTTAATGTTTGGACAAAAGAAATTAGCCTATCAACGGATAATAGCTCTTTTTGGACTGGTAATCTCCATTATTTGTGCATTTGCACTTGTTATGAATGTTAAAGATAATGGCCCTCAAACTGTTACATTTGGTAGCTGGCCCGTTCCATTCGGTATTACAATGGTTTCAGATATGGTTTCATCCCTGCTTATCCTTACAACATTAGCACTTGCTTTCTTTATCGTTTGGTACGGATTTGAATCTATCGGAAAAGAAAGAGAACAGTTTTTCTATTATCCAGGAATAATGTTTATAATTACTGGAGTAAATGGAGCATTTACAACAGGAGATATTTTCAACCTTTTTGTATTTTTTGAGGTTCTGCTAATGTCATCATATCTGTTAATTGTTCTTGGTGGAGAAAAAGCTCAGCTTCGAGAATCCATTAAATATATTTTAGTGAATGTCCTATCTTCAGCTTTATTCGTTATCACTGTAGCATTTTTATATTCAGTAATTGGAACATTGAATATGGCAGATATTTCAGTGAAAATCGCAGAAGTTAGCCAGCCAGGTATTTTAACAGTCATTGCAGTACTTTTCTTACTAGTATTTGGTATGAAGGCTGCTATATTCCCTCTTTACTTCTGGTTGCCTAGTGCATATGCAGCACCTCCAATCCCTGTATTGGCTTTATTCGGTGCGCTCCTTACGAAAGTCGGAGTATATGCCATCATGCGTACATATACGTTATTTTTTACCCACGATTTATCTTATACGCATGAATTATTGTTAATTTTATCAATTATTACGATACTTGCTGGATGTATTGGTGCCCTTGCTCATTTTGATGTTAAACAAATTATTATTTACAACATTGTCATTGCTGTTGGCGTTATTTTATTCGGCGTTGCACAGATGAATGAAACTGGGCTTGAAGGGGCTATGTTCTACCTTATCCACGACATGATTATTAAAGCGGCATTATTTATGCTAATTGGCATTGTTGCTTATGTTACTGGAACAACGAATTTACGAAAGATGGGCGGCTTAATGAAAAACTATCCAGCTCTTGGCTGGTTCTACTTAATCGCCGCATTTGGCTTAGCTGGTGTACCTCCTTTAAGTGGTTTTATTGGAAAGTTACTTATTGTTCAAGGTGGATTCCAAGCAAGTAATATTTGGACTAGTATTTTTATATTAGCTTCTAGTTTAGTTGTTTTATTATCTGTCATGCGTATATTTATTTATGCATTTTGGGGAGAGCAAGGCCAGATTTCAAGAGAGGTTAATAAAACAACATACAATCGATTATTCTTCCCTACTATGCTACTAGTTGTCCTTTCAATTTTCTATGGTGTAGGTACTGAATGGATTATGCCATTTATGGATGATGCAGCAAAAGTATTATCTGATCCTTCAATTTATGTTGATGCGGTCATGAAAGGAGGAGAATAAATGTCCTTTCAAATTTTACTAAATTTATTTCTAGCCTTTTTATGGATGTTTTTATCCTCTAATTATTCAGTATCACGTTTTATTATCGGATACCTATTAGGACTTCTTGCAATACTTGCCATGAGACGTTTCTTTAAATCTCGTCTTTATATTGACCGAGTATGGGCAATTATTAAGTTAACAATTCTATTTATTAAAGAGTTAATTTTAGCTAACGTTTCTGTTTTAGTTCTTGTATTAAAACCTAAACTTCAGATGCAGCCAGCATTTTTTAAGTACGATACAGAACTTACACAGGATTGGGAAATTACCCTTTTATCTAGTCTAATAACTTTGACGCCAGGTACTGTCGTTGTTCACGTATCTGACGATTCAAAATCACTATTTATTCACGTAATTGATAGTAATGATATTGATGAAACAATAGATTCAATTAAAAATTCTTTTGAAAAAGCGATATTGGAGGTGAGCCGTACATGACATATTTTCTTTGGGGAGCAATTGTAATCATTGCACTTTCTATGGTTGCACTTCTATATCGTCTAGTTAAAGGTCCTGCACCTTCTGACCGCGTAGTAGCGCTAGACACTATAGGTGTTTCATTGATTTGTTTAGTGGGGCTTTTTTCAATATTAGTTGAAACAAGTTTCTTCTTAGAAATCATTTTCTTATTGGCAATTCTATCGTTTATTGGAACGATTGCCTTCTCTAAATTTATAGAGAAAGGGGATATTATTACTCGTGACAATTCTCGCTAATATTTTAGTCATTTTCTTTATATCTGCTGGGTTATTATTTATTGTTGTAGCTGCAATTGGTTTACTTCGTTTACCTGACCTTTATACACGTGCTCATGCAGCTTCTAAAAGTTCTACATTAGGAGTTATGTGTATTTTAATAGGTGTATTCTTTCACTTTTGGCTTCTTGAGAATCATTTTAACCCAAGTATTCTTTTAGGAGTGTTATTCTTATTTATCACTGGTCCCGTAGGAGGTCATATTATGAGCAGATCCTCTTATTTGGCAGGTATTAAACCTTGGTCAGGTACAGTACGTGACGATCTAAAAGAAGAAGTTGAAAGAATGAAAAAAGAACAAGGTATATAGTGCCTCCGAAGTTTCGATGGTTACTTTTAGCAAAATCCCAATGAAGTTTATAAATGCTTATTCAAAAAAGAAGCGCGAATATAAACGCGCTTCTTTTTCTTAATAAAATCGACGATATGGTCTTCTGTATGGATAATAGTATGGAGGATATTGTTGGTATGGAGGGTATTGTTGGTATGGAGGGTAAAAAGGATAACGATTATAGCCTGGATAAATTACATTACCAAGAAATCCACCTAAAAATCCGCCTAAGAATGGGTAACCAAAATTTGAAAAGCCATCATATCCACGATAAAAATTTGACATACTAAACCTCCTTTTCCTAAGTAACATATGTAAAAAAAGGAGGTTTAACTATGCAATATGCCTATTAGATTTCAACTTATCCTAGCTAGACATTTTATCCCAAGTCGAAATTTTATTATTAAGTTAATTCAATTCATTTGTTCGCCTAGTCTTTCAATTAATGTTGCAAGTGTTCGAACCATAACACCGGTTCCACCTTTTGGACCTAAATCATAAGCAGCTGAAGCGTCAGAAGTACCTGCAATATCTAAATGAATCCATGGTGTATCCCCTACAAATTCACCGACAAAACCGCCAGCAAAAATCATATGACCATCACTACCAGGTGAATTATTTAAATCAGCAATTTCTGATTTTCTAATACGTTTTTTATCTCTTTCTGTCAGTGGCATTCCCCACACAAATTCCCCTGCTTCAATACTTGCTTCGATAAAAGCATCAAAGAAGGCTTCATTATTTGTTATAGCCCCCGTTTTATCATATCCAAGAGCTGTAATAACTCCACCTGTTAAAGTTGCAACATCAATTAAGTAATTTGCTCCTTGTTGCTTTGCATAGGTTACAGCATCAGCTAATACGAGTCTTCCTTCTGCATCTGTATTTAAAATTTCAACTGTTTTTCCACTATATGTTGTAATAACATCATCTGGTTTGAAAGCAGCTCCAGAAATCATATTGTCAGTTGAACCAATAACGGCCACAACATTTTTATTTGGTCGTAATTCACCAATAATTTTCATTGCACCAAGAACTGCTGCTGCTCCACCCATATCACCTTTCATACCAACCATGCCTGTTTTAGATTTGATTGAATATCCACCAGTATCATAGGTTACACCTTTACCCACTAACCCAATGATGTCTTCCCATTTTTCAGTCGCTTGATATTTTATTGTAATTAAACGAGGCTCTTCAGTAGATCCTTGGTTAACACTTAAAATACCGCCCATACCAAGCTCTTCTAAATCGGCTTTATTTAATATTTCAATTTCAAAGTCGTATTGTTTTGCTAATTTCTCTGCATAATTAGCTAAGTCGGTGGCAGTCAATAAATTCGGTGGTAAATTAACTAAACTACGTGCCTCATTTACCGCGTCCGCATAAATTTTACCAACCTCGTAACTTGCAGCAATTTCATCAATATCTGAGTCAGTCACAAAATGTACCGCATCCATATAAGTATCTACTTCATTTGATGTTGTTTTATAATTTGGCACTTGATAAAAGCCTAAACCAGCGCCCTCTGCAAATAAAAAGGCAATTGTTTGTTCATCAATTGGACTTGCAGTAAAAGATTCTAACCAAATTGAAAATTCACTTACCTTCGAAGCTCTTAGATGCTTTCCTACTAATCCAAATGTTTCTCTTAATTCATTTTCCGTTAATGTTTTTGTGTCACCTAATCCAACAAATAATACTCGTTTAATACGTGTGTGTGATCCTGTGTAAGGGATTTGAGTTAGTTTCTTTCTTTCAGTACATATGTCTCCAGAACGAATCCAGTTCTCAATGCTCTTGCCATAAAATGATACGAAATTATTCCAACCTGTTATATGGTCACAATTTTTTTGTACTCCTACAATTAGAAGTTCCGTATTCACTTCATTGAATGTTTTTGATTCCTTCACAATTTTCATTTAAACATCCCTCCATTTAATTATCTTTATTATAGTTAAGCACCTTTACTATATCGACTATTTCTTATTACGAATTTGCTGTATTTTGATTTCTTCTAAATGAGATATGTTATACTAATACAAAGATTATGAAGGGTAGGGATTATTTATTTTGGCACTTTTTCATAATGCACCTTTACTTTTAGCTCTTTTTTCTATTTTATTTGCACAATTCGTTAAAGTACCAATCCATTTCATTTTCACAAAAAAATTAGACTGGTCTCTTCTTACTTCTACTGGTGGAATGCCAAGCTCTCATTCAGCAGCAGTAACGAGCCTTGCGACAGGAATTGGTTTTGAAACAGGCTTAAGTTCCCCTACCTTTGCAGTTGCCGCAATGTTTGCAGGTATTGTTATGTATGATGCAAGTGGTGTCCGTTATCAAGCTGGGCAGCACGCGGTAATCATAAACCGAATGCGAAATGAATTATCAGTGTTTTTCCGTGAAATTAAACATTGGCCAGAAAAGGATGAAAATGAAAAAATTCAAGAATTGAAAACATTACTTGGACATAAGCCAAGTGAAGTGTTCTCTGGTGGAATTACTGGGATTTTAATTTCAGTGGTATTTTATACTGTCATAATTTAAAAAAAGCAAGGAGCCGCCCTAATATGACTCTAGGAAGGCTCCTTGCCTTTATTTTGTTAAAACATTCGATACCCGGCTTTGCGTAAGTAAATCATAACTATCCCAGCAATAATCGCTCCTACAAAACCTCCTGATAAAATAACAATATCAACGATTTGTAGTGATTGGACTTTGTCTATTAAAGCAGGAAAAGCTGTACCTGGTTTAAAAATATAATCTAGAAAACTTACTTCATCAATAATAAATATGACAACAACAGGATAAACAATTGCCATTAACCATGTCATACGTAGTAGCATATTTAATAAAAAGCCAATACCAAAAAACATTACAATGAAAAGTACTACAGAGATGATTAATTGAACTAACGAAACTGAACCACTCATATTATGTATACCTCCGCTTTCCACTCACTAGTTTACATGATTAATGATGCGCTTTCAAATAGAAAAGGGACCATCACAAAATATCTTTTGAGATGGTCCCTTTTCGTGTATATACAGTACCGAAGAAACAATGTTTTCCTTCTATGAAAAGAGATTGAAAGAATATTAAAATTTTCAAAGTATCCTTGCTTAAATTAATATAATTCTAACGCTTTCCCATTAATAGGCCTTGGATTGTTCCATAGTTGAATCCATTTTTTCACGGCAGTCACGACAATAATAACTCCTAAAATTAACATAATAATTGATAACACTCCGTTTAACACGGAATAACCCGCTGCTGCACTATTCCAGTAAACATTTTTCACCATCCAAATACCAGCAACGTTTACTGTAACATATAAATAAATTAATGGAATAATACATGTTAAAACATAAATACGTTTTGTTGCCATCTTTAAAATCACAGTTCCACCTACAACTAATCCAATAGATGCCATTAGTTGGTTGGAAACGCCGAATAGTGCCCAAATCGGTCCAATTTCACCTGAATATAATAAATATCCCCACATTAAACAAGCTAGAGCACTTGCAATGATAGTACCAGGAACCCAATCAGTTCGTTTAAGAGGTTTTATAGCATCCCCGAAGAAGTCTTGAATTAAATAACGAGCAACACGTGTACCAGCGTCAATTGCAGTTAATATAAATACAGCCTCAAACATTATAACGAATTGATAAAAATAAGATGCCATTCCAGAGAACCAAGGAATCCCTGTAAATATTTGTGTCATTCCTACTGCCAATGACACCGCTCCACCAGTTCGGCCTTCTAAATCCATCCCTACTGTTTGTGATAGACTCGTTAAATTAACCGTTTCCATACCAAGAGTTGCAAAAACAGCAGGAGTTGCATTAATTGCAAAATAATCTCCAGGATGTAAAGCTGTAGCGGCAACAAGGGCCATTACACCTACTAGACTTTCTACTAGCATTGCACCAAAACCAACAACTCGGATATCTTCCCATCGGTTTAACATCTTTGGTGTTGTACCTGAACCTATAAATGCATGGAATCCTGAAATGGCTCCACAGGCAATTGTAATCGATACAAATGGCCATACAGGTCCTGCAATAATTGGACCTCCACCATGTATAAACTCAGTAACAGCTGGGAATTGGATAACTGGATTTACTAAAAAGACGCCTGCAATAAGAGCGATGAATACGCCTATTTTCATAAAACTGCTCAAATAATCACGCGGTGCAAGTAAAAACCATACAGGTAAAGCAGCAGCAAAGAAAGCGTATACAGGTAAAATAATAGCCAAAGTTTGACGATCAAAGGTCAAAAACTCCCCAAGAGCTGTTCCTTGTATATATGGTCCAACAAAAACTCCTATAAGTAATAAAATAAAACCAATTGCAGATGTCACGACTAAATTACCAGTTTTTTTATAGGCAACTCCAACAAGCATCGCAATTGGAATTGTGATTGCTACTGCAAAAGTTCCCCACGGATTACTTTCTAGTGCCCCTAAAACAACCATAGAAAGACCAGCCATTGTTATTGTAATAATAAACAACATTGCTAAACCAGTACAAAAGCCTGCTACAGGTCCAAGCTCCTCTTTCATTACCTCTGAAAGCGATTTCCCACCACGACGCATAGAAGCAAATAAAACTACCGCATCATGAACTGCCCCACCAATGACAGCACCGATAAGTAACCATAATAGACCAGGTAAGTAACCAAATTGTGCCGCTAAAACAGGTCCCACAAGTGGTCCTGCTGCAGCAATGGCAGCAAAATGATGACCAAATGCTACCCATTTATTAGTTGGAACATAGTCTTTCCCATCATTATAAGCATGTGCTGGTGTCAGTTCTTTTTCATTTAATCGTAATACTTTTTTAGTGAAAAAATAGCCATATAATCGATATCCAATAATGAGCACACAAATAGATCCAATTACAATTGATAAAGCATTCATAATGTACCCCCATCCCTATGGTCAAAAATAATAACAAAAAATTGGGCGATTACATTTTAAAAACTATTCAATTAAAAGTGGCTCGAGCACTTTCCACCAAAATATGAAACTATTTTAAAAAACATGCAAGGAAAGATCCTTTTAAGGAAATTATTTATTAAAAAATAATTTATACGATGAATATTGAAAAACATCTCCTGGATTGATGCCTTCTTTCTTAAAAAGCTGATGATGGATTAGTTCATGGCTCGCCATTTCACGTAGCATAATAGAAGCTTCACCACCATTAACAAGTTCATCTACTTTAATCCATCTTCCAGCAGATAACTCTTTTTCTTGGATTGTAATCAATTGATTTTCATTCATCGGCTTACAGAAGAAAATAGCCATATTATCACTTACTTCCTCTCGAATAACACCTGTACGAAAGCCAACTAATCCACTGACCTCACAATCAATTCCTGTTTCTTCTTTGACCTCACGTACAACAGCTTCATCAGCTGTCTCGCCAACCTTTACAAACCCTGCTGGCAGTGACCAAACCCCTTTAAGGCCACTATATTTCTTTTTTACGACAAGCCACTCACCAGTCGAATTAATTACAATTCCAGCTACCCCTAACCACACTTTACCTCTTTCTTGTTTCATCCGAATTCCCCTTTGTCTTTTTAAAAATATACTTGTATGATCTTTTTCCGAATCCTTTCAATACATTCAATTGCTTCTTGGAGATTCGGTGCTCGTTCTAACATAGTTTCAAAAGAATTAATTGCTATTTCATAATGATTTTTGCCTGATGTTCCTCATTATATTTCAAATAAAAATCACCAAGAACTTCTTCTGTTTTTCCTATACTATTTTGATGTATTTTTCAATTCATTATAAATTTCCAAAGATTTTTGGAAATGAGATAGTGCTATATTTGGCTCATTCGTTTTAATATACATTAATGCTAGTTCCCTGCTAAAAATATTATGCCTAGGCTCAAATTCCATGCACTTTTTAATTAATTATTTTTTGAGTCTTATTTATAATTATAAAGTCCTTTTTATAAACAGAAAATGTAAAAATTAAATATCTTTTTGACATTTCATTATGTGATAATAATCTATTACTTTGATTGAAATGTTTTGTCTTAAAGATTTCACTTAAGTAAATAGCCTCTTTAATCAGTGGATCTACGTCAAGATTTTGGACACAAAAAGATTAAGTTTTTGTTCTGTGCAACAACCATTCATGGAGTGTTCCACATCTCAAGTAGAATGTCAAAGTGAAAAGAGCCTTTGACACTCTACTTGAGACGTGGAGAAATAAATCCATGGATGTTGCACCTGAAAAATGTTTAGGGAGAATGTACTTAATCCCAGATTTTATGCGGTTGTACGGCATTTCTTTTCGTACGCTTCAGGCGTTAAGTAACCAATGCTACCATGAATTCGTTTGCGATTGTACCAGCCTTCAATGTACTTAGATAGACTTCTTCTTTTTTGAGTGTTGCGCGAAATGACTCTATACAAGCGTTGTCATAGGGGCAGCCCTTTCGACTGAATGACGGAATCATCTTATATTTTTTTAATCGTTCTTGAAAAGCTTCACTTGTATATTGGGTACCCAAATCCGTATGTACAATGAGTCCAGGTTTAGGATTTTGGGCTTGTATGGCATTCTCTAATGCTTCAAGGACGATTTCTGTCGGCATCTTTCGGGCAAATTTATACCCGACTACTTTTTTTGTATGTAAATCTAGCACGGATGCTAGATAGCACCAACCATGACGGATTGTAACGTAATATCGGCGACCCATTTTTCATTGATCGTTGTTGTTGTAAATTCTTGTTCGAATATATTGTCACGTTCTTCTACTAGTTGCTGGGTCGGTGTTGGACGATATTTTTTTGTAATGGTTGATTGAATGCCTGCTTTTTTCATAATACGTTGAATTCGATTAATCGAGCCTGTGTAACCTTCTTGCTTGAGTATTTCAAAAATCTTAGGTGTTCCATATCGTTCCTTGCTTTTCTTATGAATGATACGGATTTGTTCAAGAAGCTGTTCATTCGCAACATGATAGCGATTTGGTTTCTTATGAAAAGATTGATAATACGTACTTTTAGGCATCTTTAAAACACGACACATCACCTGTACTGGATAATGTTCGCTTTCATTTGTGATATGGTCAATCAGTTCTTGATCATCTATTTTCTCGCGAATACGGTCATAGCCTTTTTTAGAATTAGTAAAGATAGATTTATAATATATATAAAATACATAAAATGGTTTACTTTACCATATCGACGTTTTTATGCAATATTATAACATAATAATTGAAGCTTCTAATAATCAATTACCTTGGCTGAGGTCGAATGTGAGAAAAAAATGAATAAAATTATTAAACAATTATCAATTGTAATAGTTTTAACTTTGATTATTCAGACTGTTCTTCCATTTATCAGTTTTGCTAATAATAGTGAGCTAGAAGCAATTCAGCATAAATATCAAATAACTGATGTGGACTTAGAAAAAAGTTTAGAGCTAATTTCTAATAACAAAGAGTTATTTTTAGAATTCGCCGATGAAGAAGTATTAAAGTCTTATAATCTTGAAGATGAAAATGCTGCGTTACTTCAATATTATTTAAGTACAAATTCAACTAAATCCAATGTATTTTCTACGACCATTATTTCTAATGATGAAGTTATAGTTCAGCCTACTTGAAGTATATTAGTTCGACTATTAGCAAGTAATGCAGTAAAGAAAAAGATGGGTAAGGAAATTACCAAACTTATCGGTGATGAAGTGGAAAAAAAGGTAATTCCAAAAATGCAGGATGCTGCAGAACAAGCAGGAAAAAAATATACTTATAAAAGTAACAAAGGACCTGAATCAAAAGGGGGAGTTAATGGAATTAATCAAGGAGAGCATATTATTTCGTTACAAGATGATGCAGGTGATTATATCCGCTTCCATGTAAATATAAATTCTAGCAGAAATACTTCTACATGGCACTGGCACCTTCGAGTTGATGATTTTGAATGGCATTATGGTCAAATTCAACTTAAGCATAGTAGTTTGCCAAAATGGGGGACTGAGTAATATTGAAAAAAATATTACTTTTAACGTACGGCTGTAACTTAGACCATTCTAATATTGGTTACTTAGTAAAAGAGCGATTGAGTCCTTTTGAGATAGAATGGGGTGAAATTCCTAGTAAAGTAAATCCTAAAAGAAATGTATTATTCCAATATGATGTTTACGATGTAAACGTAGAAATGAATAAAAAAAGTGGAGACATCTATTTTCACCAATATTTGATTAGCGAGGATCACTTGAGTGCTTTCGAATACTCTCTTTCTAAACTGAATAAAGGCAACAATACTCGTTGCCATCTAGACGCAAGAGGTCATTACTATGTTGATATTGATAATGTAGAATACTCTGCTCGAACACTTATTTCATTAGACAAACAATCAATATTTGTTTTTCTAGATGAAGATTCACATTTCAATAGCTTTATACGCTCTCAGCTTCATCTATTACCTACTGAATTACATTACTTAATACTCGATTATAATTTAAGTTACAAAGAAAAAGAATTAAAAGTAAAAAGTTGGATTCAACAGATTCTTCTATATTTTAAATAACTGAATTGTTATTTAAAATAGACCGTATTTCACCTAAAAGTGATTGCGGTCTTAAAATTAATTATTTACTTTAGCATAATGAACAGCTAGTTCAAAACTGATAGCAGCGTAATCCCCTTCTTTTAAAAGAAATCTACTTCGTAATTCCAAAATTTTTTAAGCCACTAACTTCACTTATGGCTTTTGCAACCTTCATAGCTAATTCTTCTTCAGAATTATAAAGTACTTCCCTTACCTATTCCCTTTTTTAATGTTCCTCAGATGCTTTGAAATGATGGATGCAATTAATCCATCACGATTTTTTTATGTACTTAAATTGATTTTGTCCGAGAGGTTCCCTACACAGAGAGAATAGCCGGTTCGTTTTCCTTTCTTTAAAGTCATACAAAAAAGCCTCCTTAATCTGTCATGTTTTACAACATCACAAATTAAAGAGACTTAATATTCACAACCCTTTTTTAGCTATTTTAGGGTTATTATTATACATTTTAAGGATTGAGTACATACCCATTTTTACCGTAATTCATAATCCCATTTACACTACTTCAAACTTGCTGTTTACTCACAAACTTCAGGCGTACCTTCGACTTTTGCAGTTCTGAAAGATGTTCCGCACCCGCATGAAGCTATGGCATTTGGATTGTCGATTGTGAAGCCACCGCCCATTAAAGATTGCTTATAATCTATTTTCGTACCCATTAAAATCGGTGCATCTTCACGGGAAACAAGAATTTTCAAACCGAACTGTTCATCCACAAAATCATCTTCATTTTTATTTTGATCAAAATTCATACCATAAGATAATCCACTACAACCGCCACCATGTACCGCGACACGTAAAAATGTGCCTTCTTCTTCATTATGTTGTTGCATTTCCTTTACGCGAAATGCTGCAGCTTCCGTTAACACTATAACTTGTTTTTCACTTGTCATCCCATTCACCTTCCTTCTTTATTATGATACCAAGTACATTTATAAAAAGAAAGCTTTGTGCTTCTTACAAACCATTATCGTTACATACTTCCAAACTCCTAGAAACATTAATAAATAGTAAATTTTAATCACTCATTATAAAAAATTAACTGTTATAATAGTCTTAAAACACCTTTAAAAAGGGGGTCGAAATGTATGGAATTATCTCCGTATTATGAGAAAAAAGTGGAGTGTCTTTGCTGTAAAAAAAGCTTTCCTACTTTTAAAGTTCGGTCTAAGTTCATTAAAATAGATCATACAGATACAGACTTCTGCCCTATTTATTCTGATTCAACCGTTAATGCTTTATACTACAATATATTCGTATGCGAACATTGTGGTTTTTCATTTACAGAAGATTTTTCTAAATACTTTGCACCTGGTACACGAGAAATGATCGAGGAGCAAATTTCAAAAAAATGGGTTCCTCGCAGTTTTAATGGTGAACGTACAATATCACAAGCGATTGAAGCTTATAAATTGGCCTTTGTATGTGGAACATTAAAAAAGGAAAAAGCAGTTTCCCTTGCAGGTATTGCACTACGAATCGGTTGGCTCTATAGAAGTATAGAAAAAGCAGAGCAAGAAAACCGTTTTATTAAAATGGCACGTGATCAATATATCGAATCTTTTTCAACTGAGGATTATAAAGGAACACAAATGTCGGATACAAGAATAATGTTTATGATTGCTGAACTTTCTAGACGCATTGGGGACAAAGATTCTACAACTCGTTTCTTCTCTAAAGTAATCGAAAGTCAACGGGTTGATGGTGGGGAAGCAAAACTTATTGACATGGCAAAACAGCAATGGCAATTAGTCCGAGAAGAACGGGAAAACGAAAAACCTGCTATATAAAAAACTAACGTTTACATTTTGTAAACGTTAGTTTTTATTTTCATTCAGTATGTTTCCCAACTAAATGAAGTTGTTATCAATTAAATAAGGGTAAATTGGTTAAAAATTAAAATACTTGCTCTACTTCAACAATACCAGGAACTTCTTCTAAAAGAGCACGTTCAATACCTGCTTTTAAAGTAATTGTAGAACTTGGGCAGCTTCCGCATGCGCCTAATAAACGTAGGCGAACAACACCATCTTCTACATCTACTAATTCACAGTCTCCACCATCGCGAAGTAAAAACGGACGTAATTTATCTAAAACTTCTTGTACTTGTTCTTTTTGTTCTAATTCTGTCATTTCTCTCGACTCCTTTCATTAAAATTATTATAATGTGAAGAAACGAAAAAATCCATTATTCAGTTATGAAAGGTTGTTAATCTATGAATGAAAATAATACCATTATAGAAATATATGGTGCTGATGTCATTTGTGCTAGCTGTGTAAATGCACCTTCATCAAAAGATACATACGAATGGCTACAAGCTGCCATTAGTCGTAAATTTCCAAATCAATCATTCTCAATTCGATATATCGATATTGAAAAACCTCTTGACAGTGAACGTGATAAAGAGTGGGCAGAGCGTATCAATAATGATGAATTTTTCTACCCACTCGTATTAATCAATAATGAAGTTATTGGTGAAGGTTATATTCAAATTCAACCAATTTTTTCGACTTTGGAAAAACTAGGATACGTTCCTGCTGAATAAAAATGAATCCTTTGAAACAAAATCATTTTTATAATGGTTTTGTTTTCTTATTTTGTCCAGCTAATTGATAATTATAAGCTTTTACCTAGGAATCATTTTGTCTTTTGTACATCCATAATAAACCAGATTTCATTAAACGTGCAATTCGACCTGTTACTGTTGTATCTGCTAAATGTACAAATCCTTGCTTTTTACCAAGAGAGCCCATGAAACCTTTTAATTTAATTTCAGGCATTTTTTCAGGAAGTGGTTCATTGTTCCAACGGTGTTTTAATACTTTTACAATGCGTTCTCCCTGTTCTTCCGCAAGCTGTGCACTAGCTGGTAAATCAGAAGAAGCACAATCACCAACAACAAATACATTCTCGTCATCAATTAATTGGAAGTATTGGTTAACTAGTGGGCGGCCTTTTTTATCTTTCTCTGCATCCATTTCACGAACGATTTTTACTGGACGTACGCCTGCTGTCCAAACAACAGCATCAACTTCAATTACTTCTTCATGGTTATAAAGACGAGTAGGTTCTACTTTTGTTATATTTGAATTTGCAATAACATCAACATTGTTTTTTACAAACCAATCTTTTACGTAATTACTTAGTTTTTCAGGAAAGGCACGTAAAATTCGGTCTGAGCGGTCAAATAATTTAATTTTTAAATCTGAACGACTTTCACGTAATTCACTTGCTAGCTCAATACCACTTAAGCCTGCTCCGACAATACCAACTACTGAACCTGGTGCTAAACCACATAACTTTTCAAATGTTGTACGTGATTTGGCAATAGTTTGGATGCTATAGCTGTTTTCTTCAGCACCTGGTACACCGTGATAATCATCTTCACAGCCTAATCCAATAACTAAATCATCGTATGGAATTACTTGACCATCTTCTAAAACAACTGTTTTTTCTTTACGGTCAATTTTAGAAATCTCACCATAAACAGCTTCTAATCTTGGATTTTCTGGAAAGCTAACACGTACTTTTTTATCTGTTGTTGTACCTGCTGCTAAAGCGTAAAACTCTGTTTTCAAACTATGAAACGGTGTGCGGTCAATTAACGTTATCATAGTGTCTTCTGGAAAATTATTAGGTAATAAGCGAAGTAAGATTCGCATATTTCCATATCCTCCACCTAGTAATACTAGTTTTCTCATAAAATACTCCCCTAAATCATTATCTATTTTGCTCGTGCAAAAAATGTTCACAAATTGTACATAGAGAGTATAACTTATTGTGAGATGTTTCACAATATGTTAATGCAACTTTTTGTGAATAATTTCACAAAAATACGATTCCATTGACGAAATTTCCAAAACAGAGTAGCATGTCATTGAGTGAGGTGACAGCCCTTGAATCCATTAGTTGAATTTTGTATTAGTAATCTAGCAAAAGGTGCTCAAGAAACTTATGAAATTTTAGAAAAAGATCCGAATATTGATGTACTTGAATATGGCTGTTTAAGCTATTGTACTTTATGTGACCAGACTTTCTATGCCCTTGTAAATGGTGATATCGTAGAAGCAGATACTCCTCAAGAGCTTACGGAAAAAATTTATCAATATATTGAAGAAAATCCTCTATTCTAAGCTATTTATCATGAGCTTTCATTGTAGCTCTTTCTACAAAAAAGAGGCTGGGGCAAAAGTAGATTTTTCTAAAAAATTCGCTTATGCTACTAATAAGAATCGGATATTTTTAAAAATTGATTGGAGTGAAGGGGCGACTCCTGCGGGAACAGCCCGAGACTCGAGACCCCACAGGAGCGT
>JAEXYZ010000054.1 GCA_023405135.1 Bacillota bacterium
TAGTGGATTTGGACGGGTTACCACCTGACTTATCCATTATAAAGGACTTTTTCTTTGCCATAAATAAAATTAGTGAAGATTTTGAGTGTTTTTAATATTGAAATTATATTAATGCAACACTAGTGAATAAAATAGTATAAAAACAAACTAGCGGGTGAATAAATGAGTACAAGAGAAGAAAAAATGACTCAATTATTAGGTTTAATAGAAAATATAAATACATTACATAAAATTCATTCCGAAGAATGGTTAAAAAATTTACATAGAACGTATAACTTAAAGAAAACTCAGGTATGTGATATATGTATTAAAGAAGATGAGTCAACTTCACAAAATAAAATTAATCTGGATTTTAATTTTATTATTTATATGAATGAATACTGTGAGTCATTGAATAAAGTATATTTTCATCCTTTTTATGACTTTTTAGATCTAGATTCAGGATTTAATGTTACAACTCGTATAAAAGATCCAGATTCGAGAATATCAAAATTATGGCATTATAGATTAGCAAAAAGAGAACATGGAAAAGTGAATGTTAATAAGTGCTTAAATGACTTAATGGGGTTTCGAATTTTATCGGATGAATTTGAGCATGATGAGTCTACAATTGGAGAACTTAAACTAATGCTTGAAAATTCCAGTGTAAAAGTACATAATTCTTGTAAAGGTGATTACAAAGCAACTCATGTATATTTTCAAAATGGTAATAATATATATTTTCCATGGGAATTGCAAATTTGGAACACTTTAGACCATGATATCAATATTAGATCGCACGCACAGCATAAGCAAGCATATACTAAATGGCCTAGTATATACATCGAAAGCGTTTAAGGAAAGGGGAGAAATATAATGTATAAGCATTTTATTGCTGTTTCAAGTTTATATTCTAAAGGTATAAGAATAGCATGGCATTATAGTTCTGAAAACTTAGATGCGTCTGTTATACAAGGTTTTTTAAATTCATTTAAAAAGAAATACGGAGGTATTCAGTTAGGTGTACATCGTCTTACTACAGATTCTCCAGATTGGGATTCTGTAAAAGAGAAGGATGCATATTTCAATGATTTAGTAGTGGTAAAAAATCCTGATGAATTTATTAGAATGTTAAGTAGTGATCACGAATTAAACGCTATTGATATTGCAAAATTTATTTTATCAGTTATGCCGATGTCACATTTAAAACTACAAAAGTTGTTATATTTAAGTTATGAAAGATTTCTAAAGAAAACTGGAGTCCCATTATTTAAGGATGAAATTCATGCATGGAAATATGGCCCTGTGGTAGAATCAGTTTATGATGTGTTTAAAACACATGGCTCTAGTGTAATACCGTATGAAGAAGATGATAAGGTACTTTTATCTACCGAAGAAATAGCTGTTTCACCTTCCTTTATGAGGATTTTGGTATCTGAACATGGAGAAGCTACATTAACCATTATACATTCCGTACTTAAAGACTTTGCTCATTACACTGCTTGGGAACTTGTTGATATAACGCATGAAGATGGTAAGCCATGGAAAAGGGTATATAAAGAGGGATCTAACAAACGTATTACTGATGATATTATATTGTCTTGTTCTTAAAAGAATTATAAATGAACAGAAATTTAAATATGTATAAAGCCACTCTTTTTATTGAGTGGCTTTATACATTATTTTAATATGATTCTTATATAATCCAGTCCAGTTTCACTCAAATGGTAAATTGAGTATATTGATGAAACTGTATTGGGCTTGTATCTTTCTACATAACCTAACTTAATAAGAGTGTTTAATGATGTATATATATTAATGTTATCAATAGATAAATCTGAAGCTAGTTTCTGAGCTGTTGTTTCTCCAAAGATGTAAAAGTAAGACATTATAATTAAAAGACGTTCAGTTAGTTGATTAGACGTCAAGTGAAATCAATCCTTTCGAGTGTATTAAATTGCACTGTTAATCTAAAAAAGTACGCAAAAAGGCGACACTAAAAGTTTTAATCCTTTAGTGTCGCCTATAAAAGTGCATACTTATAGTGAGGCGATCTTTATACTCCGAAATTTTCAGAGTCCATCCACTTAAGTATACGTGTCCAGAATAGCACGCAACTTTAACGTTGTTAAAAACAACCCTCAATTTAATGAGTCTTTAGAACTTTCAATTGAAGCTCCGTAAAATACCTTCAAAAATTTTAAATAAATAATCCTTTGTAAAACCTTTTTAATTAATCCACTCGAATTTTTTTAATACGCCTCTAATATGAATCTATCAAAAGTTAAAATAAAGTTAAATAGTAAAATAGTAGCGATTTTTTTAGGAAACTTTCAATGCACCTACCCGATAAGTGTAAAATGTAGTTGGAAACTGTGGTACCCCAAAGTACCCCAGGAGAAACAACTCTGTACCCCAATATCCCCACCGATAATAAAGTAATTTATCATATTTATAATAAAGTTACTTTTAGACGGAAATAGATAAAACTAACATTAACTCCTATAATTATTAATTATCAAATACAACTAAATAATGAACAATCTTAATAATTTCTTAAGAATTCAATTAAGTTTTTCTTAAAATTTAGTATGTATAGTGAGAATAGAGAATGTTTCTTTGATCACTGCAGAGGAGTATGCTGATGACAGTAAGAAAGGGATATATTTTATTATCAGATACAGGTACTTTATTAACAAAATTAATCAAACTATATACGAAAAAACCATATAATCATGCCTCAATTTCATTTGATTCGAAACTATGTGAGGTTTATAGTTTTGGAAGAAAATCAGTAAGAAATCCCTTTGTTGGTGGATTTGTAAGAGAAGATTTGAAGTCGAGTTTGTTCTATCAAGCGGACTGTGCGATTTATTCCTTTGAGGTAAATGAGGTTCAATTTGAGATGATGAAAGAGTATATTTTAGAAATTGAAAAGGAAAGGAAACAGTATCGTTATAATTTTTTAGGATTATTCGGTTTTCTATTTAATAGACCGATTAAGAGGGAAAAAGCTTTCTTCTGTTCTCAATTTGTTGCAGCTGTATTAAAAGAGGGAAGTGTTATCGATTTTGAGAAACCACTATCTCTTGTTGCACCTAATGACTTACAGCAAGTAACCGCCTTTCAATTAGTTTATCAAGGGAAATTGAAGGATTATATTACAAATCAAATAGAAGAAAAAGATTGTTTTTCATTTAAATTTCGACTTATTAGCTTATAAAGCTTCCTTTTTTATTGGAATATTTGAAAGGCAAGGGATTATTGAAAATAAATCAGAATGTTGATCTAATATGGATTGACATTCTTTTTTAGTTAGAAATCATGATTTATGGATATTTATGGTAAAATAAAAGAAGGTGGTTATTTTTAAACAAAATTATTATAGGAGGCTCCGAATTGACAAGAAACAAGAAATTAAAAGATTTTTTATGGATTTTATTAATTGCTACTTTTGGCGTTTCCTTTTTAATCCATTCCTATAGTTATTTTAATACAAAAGAAATAAGCTTGTTTAGCAGGCAATGCTATGAAAATGATGGAGAGGTTATATTAGAAATCCATAATCATCTTACAAGTAATTATTCTTTTGAGTGTAAGAAATAGTGTATTTAATAAATTAAATGATTCCTACCAAATAGATTTAAAAACATGCAATCTTTATTATTGAATCGAGAGGCTGTACTTACAACATTCTATTGTACGTTTAGCTGTTTTAAAATTTATAGTAGCCAATATAAAGGAGGAACAATAAGTGGAACCGAGATATCCGATTGGGCAATTTCAATTTGATGGTGAAATTACGATCAGTGTTATTAAGAATTGGATAAAAGATATTGAAGAGTTACCTGGATTACTACGAGAAGCTGTAAAGGACTTGAACAATGAACAGCTCGATACCCCTTATCGTTCGGGAGGATGGACAGTACGACAAGTCGTGCATCATCTTGCGGATAGCCATATGAATGCCTATGTTCGATTTAAACTAGCTCTTACCGAAGAAATTCCTGTAATTAAGCCTTATGCTGAGGAAAAATGGGCGGAACTTCCTGATTACACATTACCAATTGATATTTTACTTTCACTACTTGAAGCATTGCATATACGTTGGACGGAACTTTTAAATAGTTTAAGTCGTGATGAGATGGAAAAAATATTTATTCATCCTGATTCAGGTGAAGTTTCAATAGGTAAAAATATTGGAATCTATTCTTGGCATGGTCGACATCATTTAGCACACATAACAACTTTGCGTAGTCGTCATGGATGGTAAAATTAAATTAAAGGTATCTACAATTTTTAAATACAGAAAGTTTGGCCAGAAGTTTGGGAAATACATACTTCTGGCCAAGTTGCTTAAACGGAATTAGTCAAACTTCAACCCTTTTAACGCCTCTGCTAATGCGTTATTCACAGGCTCCTCTTGTTGTTGCTGCTTCATGTACTTCTGAACAGTACGTTTATCCACTTTGCCTTTTAATAGCAGATTCTTTTTTTAAGAAAGTAATTATACAAGCTATAAACTTTTTAGTTCCTTTTTGATTTCATTTATGATTAACAATATTCTCTTTTCTAGTTGAGATTCAAGTACATGAAACACTTGAAGGTCTGTGTACTCATATATGTCAGGTTCAAATTTATTTGTTCTACTAAGGGTTTCCATTGCTACACTATCTGAAAATATTTCATATTGATTTAATAATTTAGCTATGCTTTTAATTTTTCTCCTAAATAATCAACTCTCGTATCATTGAACTCATGAGATATGGTGCATATTTTCCAACTCCTTAATAAAAATAATCAGTAGAATATGTTATATTGAAAGGAAGATTTTCGAAAGGATGTTTGAAATGGCGAAAAGCGTAGTATTAGCAGAAAAACCTTCAGTAGCACGTGATATTGCGAACGTACTGAAGTGTCATATAAAAGGAAATGGATTTTTAGAAGGCGATAAATACATCGTTACTTGGGCTTTAGGTCATCTTGTTACATTAGCGGACCCAGAAAGTTATGATGTGAAATATAAGCAATGGAATTTAGAAGACTTACCGATGCTACCAGAGCGATTAAAACTAACAGTGATAAAACAGTCTGGTAAGCAGTTTAATGCAGTTAAATCACAACTAATGCGAGGTGACGTGAATGAGATTATTATTGCAACGGATGCTGGGCGTGAAGGAGAACTTGTTGCACGATGGATTATTGCAAAAGCAAAAGTAAATAAACCGATTAAGCGCTTATGGATTTCTTCAGTAACAGACAAAGCAATTAAGGATGGCTTTGCAAATTTAAAGCCAGGTAAAAATTATGAAAACCTTTATCATGCAGCTGTAGCACGAAGCGAAGCTGACTGGTTTTTAGGCTTAAACTCATCTCGTGCTCTTTCTACGAAATATAATGCTCAATTAAATTGCGGTAGAGTCCAGACACCTACTTTAGCAATGATTGCAGCACGTGAGGATGAGATAAAAAACTTCAAACCACAAACGTACTACGGCATTGAAGCACAGACATCCGTAGTAAAACTAACATGGCAGGATTCCAATGGCAATTCCCGTAGCTTCAACAAAGAAAAAATTGATGCCATTGTAAAATCACTAGGTAACCAAGATGCAAAAGTAATTAACATAGAACGCAAGGCGAAAAAATCGTTCGCACCTGGTCTATACGACTTAACAGAATTGCAGCGTGATGCTAACAAACTGTTTGGTTATAGTGCGAAGGAGACTTTAAATATCATGCAAAAATTGTACGAATCCCATAAGGTTTTAACGTACCCTCGTACCGATTCTAGATATTTATCTTCCGACATTGTTAGCACGCTTCCAGAACGCTTAAAAGCTTGTTGCATAGGAGAATATCGTTCCCTAGTTAATAAGATTTTAACAAAGCCGATTAAGGCATCCAAATCATTTATAGATGATAACAAAGTATCAGATCATCATGCGATTATTCCAACAGAAGAATATGTGAATTTCTCCGCCTTCTCTGATAAAGAACGAAAAATTTATGATTTAGTAGTGAAACGATTCTTAGCTGTGCTATTCCCAGCACACGAATATGAGCAGCTAACTGTACAAGCACAGATTGGTAATGAGAAGTTCATTGCTAAAGGTAAAACTGTGATTTCAGCTGGTTGGAAGGAAGTCTATTCAAATCGTTATGATGAGGAGGAGCAAACAGACGATGTGAAAGAACAATTGCTACCTCGTTTAGAACAAGGACAAATATTAAAAACTAATCTTATTGTTCAAACATCAGGTCAAACAAAACCACCTGCACACTTCACAGAGGCGACTTTACTGTCTGCAATGGAAAACCCTACGAAATATATGGAAACAAGCGATAAAAAGCTTGCGGACACTTTAAAATCAACAGGTGGACTTGGTACTGTTGCCACACGTGCAGATATAATCGATAAGCTATTCAATTCCTTCATGATTGAAAAACGTGGTGGGAAAGATATCTTCATTACATCAAAAGGTCGTCAGCTGCTTGATCTAGCACCAGAAGAGCTGCGTTCTCCAGCAACTACTGCAGAGTGGGAACAAAAACTCGAGCTCATTGCGAAAGGTAAACTGAAAAAAGAAGTCTTTATCAACGAAATGAAGCAACATACGAAAGACATCGTTGCTGAAATTAAAGCGAGTAATAAGAAGTATAAGCATGACAATATCTCAACAAAGTCTTGTCCTGATTGCGGCAAACCAATGTTAGAAGTGAATGGCAAAAAAGGCAAAATGCTTGTGTGCCAAGATCGAGAATGTGGTCATCGTAAAAACGTATCACGCGTGACTAATGCACGCTGTCCTCAATGTAAGAAAAAGCTAGAGCTACGTGGCGAAGGTGATGGTCAAATCTTCGTTTGTAAATGTGGATATCGCGAGAAGCTATCTGCTTTTGAAGCACGCCGTAAAAAAGAAGGTGGCGGTAAAGTAGATAAACGTAGTGTACAGAAGTATATGAAACAGCAAGAGAAAGAAGCTGAACCGATTAATAATGTGTTTGCAGATTTACTAAAAGGCATTAAATTTGATGATTAAACAAGAAGAATCAAAGGAACTAATCCTTTGATTCTTCTTTGTCATTATACAGTTCTAACTTTGGAGCTATTCTGTCTAATCTCACTTTTTCTGATAGGACTAGTAACCATTTCCCATCTTCCTCAATAATGACTGGTAAATCCTTTCCAGGTGGAACTATTACATAAGAGGAATCTACTTCTTTCTTTTCAAAACTTAATAAGTTTAAATTTAATACTCCTTTAGAGATTATTTGATACATAGAACTTGTTAAATCTTGAAAAACTAACCGATAGTCATCAGGGTACACAAGTCTTAATGCAGATACATTAACTTGTTTATCGTTTTCTTGGATAATAACTTCTTTATTAAAGCCAAATGTAGCTTGATATTTTTTTGTTTCAAAATCTTTAAAGAAATTTACAGTAACTATGTATTTATATTTAAGGCGCTCTTTGTCATAAAGATGGGCTTTTGCTAAGTTTAAATCATTCGAGACAAATGCAAGATTCTCAATCAAACAATTAGCTTCGGCATTATCAAAATGTTCAACTATATAACCATTTTGATGTGCTTCAATTACTTCTTGTTCACCATACCATTTAATCATAACTATAACGTGTAACTCTTTTTTACCCGCAAACTTGTTTGATCCCGTGTAAACATATGCCTTCTCTTTATTATTATACTTGTTTAAATTCACATACCAGTTAACTGTGTTGAATTCTTTCCAAATATCTTCACGATAATTAGTTATCCCTACTAATTGCCCGTTTTGGAGTTGAAATTCAATTAAATTTCTATTTCTGTTATGTTTTAAGATAAGTCTGTTTTTTTTCATAAAATACCACCAAACAGTTCCTTTATAATAATACGTTTTTATAAAAAAATTCTCTATTTATACTATTTTACCTTTTAATCCTCTTCTATTGAAATACTTTGCTTCAATATTCTGGAAGTTACTTACATCCAAATTTTAGATCGCTTCTAGTTAAATTAATAATATATAAGGCATTTCATTAAGACTGGATCTACGTCAAGATTTTGGACACAAAAAGATTAAGTTTTTTTGTTCGGTGCAACAACCATTCATGGAGTGTTCCACATCCCAAGTAGCTTGTCAAAGTGAAAAGAGCCTTTGACAAACTACTCGGGACGTGGAGTAGTAAACCCATGGATGTTGCGCCGAAAAAATGTGAAGAGTGTATTCCGAGTGCCCCTATGCAGCTGCACGGCACATTCTTTCACATTCATCTGGTGTTAAATAACCGATACTTCCGTGGATTCGTTTGCGATTGTACCAACCTTCAATGTACTTAAATATCGCAATTCTCGCAGTCTCAAAGCTTTCATATTGTGTTCGGTAGACTTCTTCTTTTTTGAGTGTAGCGTGAAAGGATTCGATACAAGCGTTATCGTAAGGGCATCCTTTTCGACTAAATGATGGAATCATCTGGTATTTCTTTAGACGTTCCTGAAAAGCCTCACTTGTATATTGGGTTCCTAGATCTGTATGTATAATCAGTCCTGGGCTAGGTTTTTGGGCTTGTACGGCATTATCTAATGCATCAAGCACAATATCTGTTGTCATATTGCGTGAGAATTTATGGCCAACAACCTTTTTTGTATGCAGATCCAACACTGATGCTAGGTAGCACCAACCATGGCGTACTGTATGAATATAGGTGATATCAGCCACCCATTTTTCATTCATGTTTGTTGTTGTAAAGTCCTGTTCTAATACGTTTTCTCGTTCCTCGACAGGTTGACTAGATGATGTTGGTTTATACTTCTTAGTAGTGTTTGAACGGATGCCTTCTTTTTTCATAAGTCGTTGAATTCGTTGAATGCTGCCCGTATAGCCTTCTTTTTTTAATACCTCAAAGATTTTAGGGGCACCATATATTTCACCACTTTCTTGATGAATGGTACGAATTCGTTCCAAAAGCTTTTCATTAGCGACATGATAGCTGTTTGGCTTCTTATGAAATGATTGATAATACGTACTTTTAGGCATCTTTAAAACACGACACATCAGTTGTACTGGATGATGTTCGCTTTCACTTGCAATATAGTCGATCAGTTCTTCGTCATCTATTTTCGTGCGAATATGGTCATAGCCTTTTTTAAGATTTCAAGTTCCTGCTTTAATCGAAGATTTTCCTTTTGGATGGCTTCCACATCTGACACAGTTAACTCCTGTGTTCCTTCGATGGGAGAATGTTGTTTAATCCATTTATAGATTGTTACTTCTGAAACACCATATTCGCTAGATAGTTGACTGACCGATGTACCTGAGCGATAAAGCTCAACTACAGTTTGTTTGAATTCTTGATTATATTTTTTTTGACTCATAATACGGACACGACCTTTCATTAGTTCAATTTTAATGACTTAACCAAGTTGTGTCCATACATCTATACTACATTCAGGGATTATAATTTAAGGGAGTGAGAACAGGAAGGTTATTCCTAGTGAATTTTTATCTCGATAAAATGAATGTTTTAATTCTAATTAATAAAGACTCGGAAAGTAAAGGTTTGAAATACCAGTTTTCAAATCCTTATTGGTATTTCAGAAAGAAAAACTAATTATTCTGGAGGTACTTGAAATGGAAACTAAAAAGATGGAACAAACATATCAACAAATTGCGAATACTTTAGTTAATATAGTTCCTGAAGCATGGAATAAAATTTTTTTATACGCTGAATATAGAGAAGGATATAAAAAAGTATTCTTCTACTATTATCCAGAATCAGGAGTAAAACCAGTGTATAGCCTTGATATAACGGATTTATTCAATATAAATGAAGATGAGTTTGATGAATTGGAGAATAAGCTTTATCAATGTTTTTCCGAATTATGGGAAGAATTTAAAGAGCAAGAACAAGAACTGTGGACTAATTTAACTTTTATTCTAGACAACACAGGAAAAATGAAGATTAATTATGGATATGAAGATATTTCTCAACTCAGTCCAGTAGATAAACAAGAGAAATGGGAAGCGGAATACTTAGGGGAAAACATGTAATATCTTGTTTACTAGCTACTTAATGAAAAAAAGAACTGCATCAAGGCGAGTAGTTAAGGGCTGGAAATAATAGTGGAGGAATTTATATGAATAAAAAGTTAGAAGGAATATTGGACATATTAGTTAAACTTAATTCAAGTATTAATATTATAAATAAAGAAGATATAGATGAACAATACAAGAACCTTGAGGATTTTAGGATGTTAAATAGAGATTTAGATATTATTTTAAATAATTTTGATTCATTGGATAAGAACGATGGTGATGAAATAGAGAAAATGTTATTTGAACTTCATAGAATTCTAACGACGTTTGAATGGCACTTCTCAAAAATCAGTGATTTAAACACGGCAATCTTAAAAGTTTATAAAGATAAAATCAATAACGTCTAATCATGAGGAGCCTTAAAAGAATTAAATGATATGTTTATCTAACACAAAAGCACTATTATCGCTCGTAATCAATGAAGCAATGAATCCGCTACTAGCACTAGGTTTAATTAACGGAACAAATCTGTATCAATTATCAAGCTTTCAATTAAATAATCAATTCCCTCAATACAACTTCGCCATCAACGGAGCAACAGTGTCGACGAATTTCGTTTCATTCATGGACAACAAGAGAAAGAAATCACAAAGGAGCTATCTTGCTCTGCGCCAACAGAAGTTGAGGAAGTGAAAGACGAGGATGAAGGTCGGAAATGGAGCCCTCGATCTAGGGAAAGGTGGATTGGACTTCTTTCTTTTACCTTCCTCACACTTCACCTAACAACAAAAACCTTCACAACTAATGGATAAATCAAATAACCAAGCCCTACCCCTAAAACATTTAGTAGTAAATCATCAATATCAAAACTTCCCCTTTTTGTAATGAATTGTAGCGATTCGATCACCATTATCGAACATGTGGTAATGAGTAGCAATCCTTTTAGTGAAGGTGACACATTTAAATATCGATAATACAATCCAAAGGGGATAAATAGTCCAATATTTGCAGCTAGATTATAAAGGGCAATTAAAAAATCGAAATTTCCCGATAAATAATAATAGATCGTATTAAATGGAATCACATTAATGGAACCGTAACTTGAGCCATTTGGTCTGAAAAATAATAAAATAACTAATCCAATTGAGTAAAGAACGATCAATCCATGGAGGAACCTTTTTGATAAACGAATTTCTTCCTTATTCATCCAGCACACTCCAAATAGAAAAACAAAAGAAATACAAAACCAAACAACCCCAATGACAATCGGATGAAGATATTTCTTCAATTCAATCCATACGGGCAAAAAGATAAAAAATACAATTTGCGAGTAAAAAAAACTGCGTATAATACTTTTCGTCATGTGCCTCACACTCCACCATTTCGTATAAAAAAAATTCAAGCCTATTAACATTTATAACGCTAAAAAATAGATAGGGATGCGTAACACTCTAATCCTGCAACTCTCGTAAATATTATTTAAAAGCACGTAAATAATTCATACCGCGTAAAATTTACACTTATAAAAAATACGTATCTTGCAGTCAACTAAAAATCCAACCATCTCTTAAATAAAGTTTTGTATCGTTTTTATATTTAAAAGATTATTGACATCTAGTAAAAAATGGTTTAAATTAATCGATAATGAGAATCATTATCGATTGATTGCTTCAAAGCTAACAATCGATTGAACAAAAAATTTATAGATAGGTAGGATACATATGCAAAACAAAAAATCGTTTTTACTAATGTTAACATTAGCAATCGTTGCTATCTTTTCATTAGTCGGTTGCTCTAGCGAATCTTCAAAGGAAGAGGGAGAAGTAAAGGAGCCAGCTACTTCTAATGAAACGGAAACAGAATCACAATATCCAATTACAATTAAACATGCTTTAGGTGAAGCTGTAATTAAAAGTAAACCGGAGCGAGTTGTAACAATCCAATGGGCTAACCATGATGTTGCTTTAGCACTTGGTGTTGTGCCGGTAGGATTTTCAGCTGCCAATTTTGGTGTTCAAGATGATAGTGGTTTATTACCATGGACAAAAGAAAAATTGGATGAGCTTGGAGTAACGGATCCTAACGTTTTCCAAGATACAGATGGATTGGACTTTGAAGCTATTGCAGATGCAAATCCAGATGTCATTCTTGCTGCATACTCTGGTATTACAGCAGAAGATTACGAAACATTAACTCAAATTGCACCAGTTGTTGCATACCCAACAGCACCATGGGCAACGACATGGCGCGAGCAAGTTATGTTAAATGCTACAGGTATGGGTATGAAAGAAGAAGGGGAGCAATTAATTAAAGATACAGAGAAGTTAATTGCTGAAAAATTAAGTGCTTACCCTCAAATTAAAGGGAAAAAAGTAGTGTGGGTTAACTTCTCAGCAAAAGATTTATCTCAATTACACATTTATACGCCAATCGATTCACGTGCAGCGTTTTTAGAAGAGTTAGGGTTAACTTATCCAGAAAGTATTACTTCACTAATAACAGATCCAACGAGCTACTCTTTAAAATTAAGTGCTGAAAATGTTGAAGCTTTATTTGATGCAGATATTATCGTTGGTTATGGTGATGATGCTCTTTACGAAACAATTAAAGCAGATCCGTTACTTGGAAAAATTCCAGCAGTTGAAAGAGGTTCTGTTGCGTTTATTACAAGTGATACGCCATTAGTAGCAGCAGGAACTCCAAACCCACTTTCCATCGCTTATACAATTGATGAATATTTAGAATTAATCGGTGGAGCAATTGATAAAATTGAAAAATAATGCTACTGCCTCTGAAAAAAAGCAACTCGATTTACATGTACCGAAGCATTTTTCACTTATTTCAGTGGTGGGACTCATATTATTAATCGTCTCAATTTTTGCTTCCCTTGTATTAGGTGCTAGGGTAGTCAGTTTTCAAGAATTGATGGATGGGTTATTTTCTCAAAGTAAAGATTCTTACGGTGCGATTGTAGTACAAAAACGCATTTCCCGGACAGTTTTTAGTTTATGCTGTGGTGTAGCATTAGGAGTTGCGGGTGTACTAATGCAATCTGTAACACGAAATCCATTAGCTGATCCAAGCATTTTAGGTGTTAATACAGGTGCAGCGTTGTTTGTAATAAGTGGAATTACATTCTTTAATATTACAACAGCAAGTCAGTACATTTGGTTAGCTTTAATCGGGGCTGCTGTAACAGCAGTTTTCGTTTTCGGAATAGGCTCTATGGGGCGAGGCGGTGCAACGCCAATTAAATTAGTTTTAGCTGGAGCTGCAACGACTGCAGCTCTTTCTTCGCTTGTAACGGCCATTATGATTCCAAGTCAATATGCGATGGACCAATTCAGGTTTTGGCAAGTGGGAAGTGTCGGCTCAGGATCGTGGGATTCCATTACGATTTTCATACCTTTTTTACTTATTGGAGTTATAACAGCGTTTGTATCAGCTCCGGCATTAAATGCATTAGCATTAGGGGACGATGTAGCAACAGGCCTTGGTGTACGACCAGGTACACTACGACTTTTTACAATTTGCGCAGGAGTTATTTTATGTGGTGTAACGACGGCTTTGGCAGGTCCAATTGGTTTTATCGGACTATTAGCAACTCATGCAATGCGTTTAGTTATTGGACCGGATTTGCGTTTTTTAATTCCGATGTCAGCATTAGCAGGGGCAATCATTTTAACAATTTCTGATGTGGTTGGCAGACTCATTGGAAGTCCTGGAGAACTTGAAGTAGGTATAATTACAGCCTTTATTGGTGCACCAATCCTCATCTTACTAGCAAAGAAATCGAAGGTGAGGTCATTATGAGAAATCAATCTCGTGAAGTAAATTATATTATAGTAGGAATGCGACAAAGAAGAAGACGCTGGATTTTCGTTACTTCATTATTAGCTGTTTTCGCAATTGTTTTCTGTTGTGCGATGCTGTTATTAGGAAATACGATTTATCCAGTAAATGTAGTCATTCGTACATTGATGGGTGAAGAAATTGATGGTGCGAATTTTGCAATCAATACGATTCGACTTCCTCGTATGATTACAGGCTTTTTTGCAGGGTTTGCTTTTGGCGTGGCAGGTTATATTTTTCAAACGATATTGCGCAATCCATTAGCAAATCCGAATATTTTAGGGATTACATCCGGATCTAGTGCAGCCGCCGTATTTTGTATTACCGTTTTACATTTAAGCAATACTGGGATATCGATTGCAGCAGTCATTGCAGGATTAATTACGGTAATTGTCATGTATTTATTATCCCGCGGTCGCTCCTTTTCGATCGGTCGATTAATTATTATCGGAATTGGAATACAGGCGATGTTAGATGCGGTCATTTCCTATTTGATTCTTAGAAGTGCCCAACAAGATATTGCAGGAGCATTGAGATGGTTAAGTGGTAGTTTAAATGGCTCGAAAATGAATGAAGTACTTCCTTTAATATTAATAGTCGTTGTATTAACACCTATTATGCTATTACTTAGCAAACATTTAAGCATGCTAGAATTAGGCGATCAAATGGCGACATCCCTTGGTGTAGCTACTGACAAAATGCGAATTATTTTGATCGTAAGTTCTGTATTTATGATTGCCATTGCTACAGCAACGACTGGACCAATCGCCTTTGTATCCTTTTTAGCTGGACCTATTGCGAATCGACTAGTTGGTGTTAGTGGGTCAAATATTCTCCCGGCAGGTTTAGTCGGTGCTAACCTTGTATTATTTGCAGATTTAATTGGACAATTTGCATTTGAAACTCGATTCCCTGTCGGTGTTATTACGGGGTTACTCGGAGCACCATATTTAATTTATTTACTCATCCGAATGAACCGAAAAGGAGAATTGTAATGAGCAGTACACATGATTTTCGAGCGGAGCGACTTGTTTCCGGCTATGATGATAAAACAATTATTCATGGAATCGATCTTGAGATTCCAAAAAATAAAATTAGCGTTATTATTGGAGCGAATGGTTGTGGAAAGTCGACTCTTTTAAAAACGATGGCCAAACTGATTAAGCCAACTGAAGGTGATGTGACACTTGATGGGAAAGCGATTAACAAATATCCACCAAAGCAGTTGGCACGTACTTTAGGTCTTCTTCCACAGTCGCCAGTCGTTCCTGATGGGATTACGGTGGCAGATTTAGTTGGTCGAGGGAGATTTCCGCATCAATCTTTGTTTAGTGGATGGTCGAAAAAAGATTATGAAGCTGTCGAAGAAGCGATGGAGTTTATGAATATACAACAATTTGCAAATCACGATATTGATGAGCTTTCTGGTGGTCAAAGGCAACGGGTATGGATTGCAATGGCACTTGCCCAGCAAACAGATATTTTACTTCTAGACGAGCCGACAACCTTCTTAGATATAACGTATCAAGTAGAAATTTTGGACTTGCTAACAAATTTAAATCGAACGTATGGTACAACAATTGTAATGGTATTGCACGATATTAATTTATCAGCACGCTATGCGGATTATATTTTTGCGGTGAAAGAAGGAAAGCTGATTGCAGAAGGAAAACCTGCTGAAGTTTTAACAAGCGATCTCGTAAAATCAGTTTTTGATTTAAATTGTGTTGTCATCCAAGATCCAGTTTCCCATACTCCTTTAGTCATTCCAAAAGGGCGGTATCATGTAAAAGATTAAATGGCTGTTGACGATTACACATAAAGGTGCATAAAATTTTCTCTTATTGAAAGAGCGCTTAATCTTGGAAAATTGAGCGCTCTTTTTTAAAATTTCAATAGAATATTAATGTTCTTTACCAAAGCTATAACTAGTCTACCGTATTTTTAAATCTATTTTATTATGATAATTTTGCTAGAATTTCACGAATAAAAGCAGGCTCATCTTTAGGTGTACGAGATGTTACTAAATTTTCGCTAACGACAACCTCTTCATCTTTATAGTCTGCTCCAGCTAATTTTACATCGTCACGAATGCCGATATAACAAGTTGCAGCTTTACCTTTTAAGATATCGGCACTAATCATGACTTGGGGTCCATGACAAATACCTGAAATAAGCTTGTCTTGTTCATTCATTTCTTTTACAAAACGAACAATATCATCATTTACTCGTAAAGCTTCTGGAGCTGAACCACCTGGAATCACAACTGCATCAAAGTCACTTGCGTTCGCTTCTGATGATGCTAATTCGACTGTGTAGGATACTGTTCCTTTTTTTCCTTTACATTCAGCCCCTTTTTCTAGGCCGATGATTGTTGTTTCATGTCCAGCTTCTTTAATTGCCTCATAAGGATTTTTCATTTCTGAATCTTCAAATCCGCCTGCTAAAAGAAATGCAACCTTCGCCATAAGAAATTCCCTCCAATTATAGTTGTTACAAGTTTACTATAATGGTCTTACATACCATTTTCAAGAAATGCGCTTGAGCATATGTAAAAGTTTGTATGTCAATTTTGTATAAAAGTTTGATCAAGATTCCTTGTTTCAAGTATGATTTGAAACAATTTTGTTATTTCGAAGAAGGAGAGGTTAGTAGAAATCGTTTTTAGATATTTAAAAACTTCTTAATCATATGCGCATGATTAAGAAGTTTAAAAGAGGATGTTTAGATAATCCCTAAGTTTTTAAGTTCTTGAATTTGTTCGTCTGTTAATTGTATTTTTTCCTTTAAAATTTCTTCGGTATGTTGGCCTTTTTCAGGTGCTAGATGGCGTATTGTGCCGGGAGTTTTAGAAAACTTCGCGAAAACATTAGGTACACGCATTACGCCAAAGTCTTTATCTTCTATCGGTATAAAAGATTGACGATATTGATAGTGGGGGTCTTCAAATAACTGTGCAATATTGTACATCGGTCCTACAACTGCTCCCGCTTTACTAAAAATATCAACAACTTCTTTGTAAGTGTACTGTTTAATCCAGTTCCCGATAATTTCATCTAGTTCTTTTACATTTTTCAAACGCTGCTCATTTGTTGAAAATTTAGGGTCAGTGATTAAATCCTCTCTTCCAATGGCACGGAAAATATTTTTTGTAATAGATTGAGTTGATCCAGATAAGGCAACCCAAGTTTTATCTGCTGTTAAATAGGCATTTCTAGGTGCAGTTTGTAAACTACTATTACCAATAGGTTCAGGGATTTTTCCTAATTGATCATATGCAGTAATTTGTGGTTCCAGTAAACGCATTAACGGTTCATATAAATTGATGTCGATTTGTTGTCCTTCTTCAACACCATTTTTAATTTGTGCGTAAAGGGCAATCATAATTGAAAGTGCCCCAAATATACTAGAAACACCATCTGCTAATGCCATTCCTGGTAACGTAGGTCTGCCACTTTTTTCACCATTAACAGAAGTAAATCCACTCATTGCTTCTGCTACAGTACCGAAGCCACCACGCTTTGCATAAGGACCTTCTTGGCCAAACCCAGATGTACGTAATAAAATTAATTTAGGGTTTGCTTCTAATAAAGTAGGCCAATCTAATCCCCATTTATCTAATGTACCAGGTCTGAAGTTTTCAACAAGAACATCGGTATCTTTCAATAATTGTAAAAATATCTTTTTTCCTTCTGCTGTTTTTAAATTAAGGGTAATTCCTTTTTTGTTCCGATTAAGGGTTTTCCAAAAAACACCTTTACCATCTTTTTGTGCACCATATTTTCGTGCATGATCCCCATTTTGTGGATGTTCAACTTTAATAACTTCTGCACCGTAATCTGCTAAAAATGTACTAGCCCATGGTGCGGCTAACATTGTAGAATATCTAAAATTTTTAAACCTTGTAGCGGCAACATAGTATCAAGCTTCCTTCAATAGAGATTCATAATGCATTCTCGCAGTTTTTTTCTGTTCCTCATATTGCCTATGCATTTCATATTGGGGCACAATACGTTTTGCTTTTTCATAATGTGGAATGTCAATCATCCTTCCATTAAAGTTAATTGCTGCTATTCCTTCTTGGACTGCCTTTTCAAAAGATTCAATTATTTGCTTAGCTTCTAATACCTCTTCTTCTGTTGGCATAAAAGCATGATTTAAAATCTCTACATTTGTTGGATGGACACAACTATTACCACTAAAACCATGTTCATAAGCTAACCGAGCACTTTGAGCAAGTTCCTCTAAATCTGAATAGTTTGCGATACTCGACATTAAGCCCATGGGTACGATGTTATAAGCGCGAGCAGCAATACATATTTGCATACGTATATTTTTTAGTGCTTCTGCAGTGGAACTGTTAATTTTCATTTGTAAATCTTCGACAAAGTCTTCAGCACCTAAAGCTGTCGATTGAATTCGATTACTACTTTGTAAAATTGAAGATAGATTCATATAACCCTTTGCTGTTTCAATTAAAATCGCTAATTGGATAGAACCGACTTTGAGACCATTTTGGACTTCCAGATTAGAAAGATATTCATCTATTTTTTTAACTTGTTCAGCGGACTCTACTTTCGGTACATAGATTCCTGTTAAAGAAGGAGAGATACATGCTAAAATATCATCCCATAAAAGTTCTTCCGAATTATTTACACGAACATATACAGCACTACCACCTTTAGAGGCGGTTTCTATTCCGTTTGATAAATAGGAACGGGCTTCTACCTTGCGGGAAGGGGGGGATGCTATCCTCTAAATCTAATACGATAATATCTGCATTCCGAAAGGGAGCCTTCTTTTGGTAAACGAAAACCTTCAGGTAACGCTACTTTGGCTTGTTTGTAGAATCTCCGAAGTATTGTAGAAATAGATGTACCAAGTGTGATTGCATCTTCCTTAAATGTTTTCGCTTTAACAGATTGAAGGATCATAGCTTGATTTGCCTCTTTAGAAAAACGTTGATAACGCTCGATAAATGGAGCTTTTTCGGAAAAACGCTTTCCGCAAGTACAACGATA
>JAEXYZ010000103.1 GCA_023405135.1 Bacillota bacterium
CGAGTAGTTTGTCAAAGGCTCTTTTCACTTTGACAAGCTACTTGGGATGTGGAACACTCCATGAATGGTTGTTGCGCAGAACAAAAACTTAATTTTTTTGTGTCCAAAATCTTGACGTAGATCCAATATTAATAGAAAAATATAAACTTATGGGGTTGGAAATTTTTGGGTAAAATTATAATTATAAATCATTATGGAATAACACCAGATCTCCCTGGGGCCACAAAACATTATGATATGGCAAAATATGTATCTAAAAAAGAGAGACATAAAGTTGAATTCTGGATGTGTGGATATAATCATCATACAGGGAAAAATCATTACAAGCTAAAAGGATTAAGGCTGCAAGCTAGTGATGAAGAATCGAATCTGAAGATAGTTAGATTAAAGAGTTCACCTTATCGAAAAAGTGCTATTCTTAGACAGTTAAATATTACCTTATTCGACTTATTAACTGCTTTGAAAGTTTTATTTTCAAAAAATGTTGAAGCAATAATTCTAAGTGTTCCTCCTGTTTCAATATTTAATGTTCTGGCTATTAAATTTAGAAAAATAAAACTAGTGACCGATGTAGAAGATTTATGGCCACTTTTTTTAGTTGAAATGGGATTGAATAATCAGTTTGCAATAAATTATATGGAGACATGTTCAAATTATACCTATAAAGTTTCTGATGGGATTGCCGCAGTATCTGATGGAATGGTTAATTTCGTAAAAGATAAAGTAGATTCTAAAAATAAAGAAATTTGGTTATCCCCTCTTGGTGTTAATACAAAAAATTACTTTAATAAGGTAAAAAATAAAAGTTTGATAGAAGGAAAACCATGGGAAAATGATTTTATTATCATGTATGTTGGGGCACATGGTAGGGCAAACGATTTGTCCTCTGTCTTACAAACAATTCAAGAATTTAATAAATTTCAAATTAATACTAATGATGGAAGGGAAATTTCATTTGTTTTCATTGGGGATGGTGATCAGAAGCAGAACCTGATAGAGCTTAGTAAAAATCTTGGGTTGGGGAACGTTTATTTTGAAAATGCTATACCAAGTAATTTAGTCCCTGATTATTTAATACATGCGGATGTTTGTTTAACAAATTTAAAAAAGATTGATAGCTTTAAGTTGGTTAGACCTAACAAAATATTCCAATATATGGCACTTAGTAAACCAATTGTTTCTGGAATATGGGGGGAATCTAAAACAATTATTGAAAAAGCGAATTCAGGAGTGTATGTAGATTTTACAAATTACGTGGAAGCAGCACGTAGAATAATGCAGTTAATAAATAATAAAGAGAAGTTATTTCAATATGGGGCAAATGGAAAAAAATATATAGAAAAGTACGGAAATAGGGATATTATTTTTGAAACTCTATATACTAAATTAATAAAAATAATAAAAAGAGAAAAGTAGAGGTAATATTTAATGATAGGTATTATTTTCATATCAGATATAAAGTATTGTCCCTATTTAACAAGATATACAGAAATACTAGATAAAGAACAAATAAAATATGAAGTTCTATTTTGGAATAGATCAGAAAATTCAATCATTCATCCAGAAAATTATCTTTCATTTAATTTTAATTCAAACCTTAATAAACATCCTTTTTTAAAACTAGTTGACTTTTTAAAATTTAAGAATTGGCTAAGTAAAAAATTAAAAAATAAAAAATATGAAAAACTAATTATTCTCTCGACTTTATCAGGTATTATAATTTCGAAAATCCTAAAAGATAATTTTAAAGGGAAATATATTTTTGATATAAGAGATTATAGTTATGAGAATATTGGATTATTTTATTTAATTGAAGAAACTTTAATAAGGAACTCGGCATTTACTTGTATATCTTCTGATGGATTTAAAACATTCTTACCAAAAGAATACTCCTATTTATCTGTACATAATTTTAATCAGAGCGAAATTATTTATAAAAGGAAATTTAACAAAAAGGTATATGGAGAACCTCTCAATCTTGTATTTATAGGTGGGGTAAGGTATTTTAATCATCAAAGCCAAATAATATCAAAACTAAAAAACGATAAGCGTTTTAATTTAACTTATCATGGATCAGGAGTGGAATTAGATAAATTTATTTCATATTGTAAGAGTGAAAAAATTAATAATGTAACTTTTACCGGAGAATATAACAATATAGACAAGTATAAACTACTGGCAAATGCAGATATATTAAATAATTCTTATCAAACTGAAAAAGTGATGGAAGTTAAGTATGCGATATCGAATAAATTTTATGACGGTCTGATTTATGGAATACCTCAACTTGTTGAATCAGAAACCTATAAGCAAAAAATTGTTGAAGAAAATTACCTAGGTATAGGTTTAGATGTAAATGATATAGACTTTAGTAACAAACTCTATAATTTTTATTTTAGTTTAGATGAGGAACGATTTAACTATAGTTGTGATAAGTATTTGGAGAAAATTATCGAGGAAGATAAATTATATATAAGTAAAATAAGATCTTTCATTAATACTTAATTACTTAATTTGGAGTTGTTGTAATGAAACGACTTTTTGATATCTTTTGTGCTTTAACAACATTAATTTTATTATCTGGAATAATAGGGATTACAGCTTTATTAGTTTCCAAGAAATTAGGTTCCCCAGTAATTTTTAAGCAACCACGTCCAGGCTTAAACGGAAAAATATTTTATGTTTATAAATTCCGTACAATGACCGACGAACGAGATGAAAACGGCGAGCTATTACCAGATTCAATACGTTTAACAAAGTTTGGAATGTTATTACGGAAACTTAGTTTAGATGAACTTCCACAACTTTGGAACGTTTTAAAAGGAGATATGAGTTTTGTTGGGCCGCGTCCTTTATTAGTCGAATACTTACCTTTATATAATGAGAGGCAAGCTAGGAGACATGAAGTTCGACCAGGTATAACTGGCTGGGCACAAGTAAATGGACGCAATGCTATTTCATGGGAACAAAAATTTGAGTACGACGTATGGTATGTTGAAAATCAGTCATTATGGCTTGACTTGAAAATACTATTTTTAACAATAAAAAAAGTTTTTAAATCTGAAGGTATCAGTCAAGAAGGTCAAGCGACAATGGAAAAATTTAAAGGTAGTGAAAACTAATGGAGATTATATTAATTGGAGATAGCGGGCATGCCAAAGTAATACGTGATTGTGTGGAATCAAGTGGACATAAAGTTATTGCAATGCTTGATGATAAGTACGATAAAGTACATATCTCTTCTAGTATGACACGAGGTCCTATTGAACATGTCTATACATTATTACAAGAGTCTAATAGAAAAGTATTAATTTCTATTGGGAATAATGAAATCCGTAAAAATATTACTTATAGGCTCAATCTTCTTGATAAAGACTATGCTACAATTATACATAAAAGTGCGATTATCAGTAACTCTGCAAAGATTGGTATAGGATCTGTCATTATGCCGGGTGCTATTTTAAATGCTGATAGCCAAATTGGAAATCATTGTATTATTAATACAAACGCAGTTGTGGAACATGATTGTATTGTTTCTGATTTTGTGCATATCTCCCCAAATAGTACTTTAACCGGTGGTGTGAAAATTAGTAAAGGTGTTCATTTGGGGGCTGGAAGTACAGTTATTCCTTTAAAGTCAATAGGGAAATGGACTACTGTTGGTGCTGGATCAGTTGTAATAGATGATTTGCCCCCTAATTGTACAGCGGTTGGTATTCCCGCTAAGCCAATTAAATTTCATATATCAATGAAAAAAATTTGAGAGAAGGCATTGAAAATGACTGAGCGAATTTTATTATCTTCTCCACATATGAGTGGACATGAGCAAAAATATATTCAAGAAGCATTTGATACGAATTGGATTGCACCTCTTGGAGCAAATGTAACTGGATTTGAACAAGAATTAGCATCATATGTAGGAGTGAAAGCTGCATCTGCTACAAGTTCTGGCACAGCTGCAATTCATCTTGCTTTAGACTTGTTGGGTGTTCGAGCGGGGGACACTGTATTCTGCTCTACCCTTACCTTTATTGCTAGTGCTAACCCAATTGTATATTTAGGTGCGGAACCTGTTTTTATTGATTCAGAAGAGAGCACTTGGAATATGTCTCCACAAGCACTTGAAGCTGCATTTCAAGAAGCAAGTTTAAATAACTCACTTCCCAAAGCAGTCATTATTGTAAATTTATATGGTCAAAGTGCCCGTATGGACGAATTGATGGGGATTTGTGAAAAATATGGAGTTCCAATAATTGAAGATGCAGCAGAATCACTAGGTTCTTTATATAAAGGGAAGAAGAGTGGTACATTTGGCAAGTTCGGTGTTTATTCATTTAATGGTAATAAAATCATTACAACCTCAGGTGGAGGAATGCTTGTTTCTGATGATGAAGAGTTAATAGCTCGTTCTCGTTTTTTAGCAACTCAAGCTCGAGACGCTGCGAAACATTATCAACATAGTGTTATAGGGTACAATTATCGTATGAGTAACATCGTAGCCGGTATTGGTCGAGGACAATTAGAAGTTCTTGATGAACGGGTTTCTCAAAAACGCGCAATTTTTAGCCGTTATGCTGAAGCTTTTTTATCTATTGATGGAATAGAAATGATGCCGGAATTAGAAGGGACTTTTTCTAATCGATGGTTATCCACTATGACATTGGATCCCAAGAAAATTTCTATTACACCGTATGAGTTAATAGATATATTAGATGCTGCAAATATTGAAGCACGGCCAGTTTGGAAACCATTACATTTACAACCGGTCTATAATGGATGCAAGTTTTATCCACACTCAACAGATTACGTTGTGAGTGAACGACTTTTTGCTCGTGGAATATGCCTTCCATCAGATACTAAAATGACAGAAGAAGAGCAACAAAGGGTAATTGATATTATTATTAACAATATATAATTATTAAAATTAAGGTCAGCTCATAGTGGAGTTGGCTTTTATTTTATATAGAAAAAATTTATAAAAAAGTAAGCGACAAATAATGCCCACCGTAAGCCCGTAATCAAATAACGCATATAAACAAACAGGCACCTCCGGTACGATAGACATATCAATTCAAGGAGGTGTTTCTTTATGCTAGAGAATAAACTTAAGATTGTTCCCGTGACACTAGATCCTATCACTGACGAACCTTCTTCTATCAATTCACCTCAAATTCTCCCTGGCCCGTGCTGTATTATTAAAACAGCAAGTGCTGAAATTTCCTTCTTCACTGGCGTAGATGAGCACATCATCCATACAATCATGAAGGAGCTGAACAAACAATGAAGCATGATTTTACGAGCGTGAAAAACATCTATATCATTTGTGGTAAGACCGATATGCGGAAAGGCATTGACGGTCTAGCAACACTCATTCAAGATTCATTTGAATTGGATCCTTATGGTGATTCCATCTTTTTATTTTCGGGATGGAGCAAGGACCGCTATAAATGTTTATATTTTGATGGCGATGGCTTCGCCATACTTTATAAGCGATTAGATAATGGCAAACTACAATGGCCAAAAGATGAAAGTGAAGTTGTAAACGTCAACCCCAAATGAACATTTTTTGCTCATTTACGATGAACACTTTTGATTAGTTGAAAATCTTTTGTTGATGTTTTAATCGGTGACTTTCGTTGTTCATATGAATAACCTCAACT
>JAEXYZ010000119.1 GCA_023405135.1 Bacillota bacterium
CAATTTTAGAAGAGCTTTTACCTATTAAAAAAGATTCAAAGAACGTAATTATTATTAGTGGATGTAATGTCGATTTAACTTCACATGCGAAAGCAATCAAATCATATTTATAATAATTACAACTAGGGGGTAATCTTATTGCAATATACATTAAATAATGTGCTATCAATTCCATTACTTTCATCTGCAAAGCTTTTATCAGGAAAAAACATCATTTCTACTCAACTCGTCGAATCTGTTTCCGTAATGGAAATTCCTGTAGAAGACTTTGTAAGAAAAAATGAGCTAGTACTAACAACTGCAATTGGATGCGGAAATAATCCTGAACTCTTTTTGTCCTATGTAAAAGATGTTTATGTATCAGGAGCCGCGGCAATGGCAATCGCTATTGGAAGGCATGTTAACTTTATCCCCCAAGAAATAATTGATTTTTGCAATGAAAATAATTTTCCATTAATCGAATTACCTTGGGAAATACGATTTTCTGATATTATTAAAATTATTTTCGAGCAAATTAATCAATGGGAACAATCCTCTATTATAAAAGCCGATACAATCCAAAGAGAGCTTCTTAAGCTTTATTTGGACAATCACCCTTTAGAAGATGTCTTAAGCTATTTATGCAAAGACTTTCAAATGGATGTTGAATTAAAATACGGCTCAGAGTTAGACTTAAATGAAGAAGGAGAAATAGAGGGCGAAAAATATATTTCTCTTGATACAGAGGTACCTTCAATTATAAGATTTAAAAACGGTCTTTTTTTACAGGTTGTACCTATTCATATGGTAGATCAAGACGATTGTTTCGTTCTTTTAAAATCAAAAAAACTTAATGCCTCCCCTATTCCATGGCTAGTTTTAAATCAAATTGTTACAATTTTAACTTTATGGCTTCAAAAAGAACTTGCCTTATTAAATAATAGAAAAAAAGAATCGAATGAGTTTATTAAAAGACTATTAAATGGAAGTTGGTCTAACAAAGAAGAATTTATTAAGCAAGGAAAAAATTTTGGGTATACTATTGATTTACCATATGTTTGTATCGTTGGGGTACCAGAGAAGTTAGAAGAGTTTTATAAAATTCATCGAAAAGATATTTTAAAAGATTTTGATAAAGATTTTAAAAGAACTTTTTCAGAGCTTATTGAGTCGGCTGCAAAAAAGCTGAACAAACAAGTTATTTATACTTTTCAACGAGAACTAACCGTCATTTTTTTAGAATGTAATATTTCTGAAGCAAGTGAAAATGTAAATTGTTTACTTGATATTCTTGATTCCTATATAGAAGAAAATAAAATCCCCTCTATGTCATGGGGCATCGGCGAAAATCATGCGGGGAAACTTTCATTTCATTTAAGCTATAAAAATGCTAGAACTGCCTTAGAAATAGGGAGAACTCATAAAGGTGCAGGTTCTAGAAGCACTTTTGCAAGCACTGGTATTTATCAGCTTTTAATCTCTCTTTCAAACAATACATTTTCTACAGAGTTAATGCATTCTACAATCGGCGCAATTGCAACTTATGATAAAAATAATGGCCTTGATTTACTGCACACACTTTCATCGTATATTTATCATCAAGGAAATGTAAGTCAAACAGCTCGTGCCCTATCTCTTCATCGGCAATCGTTATTATATCGATTACGAAAAATAGAATGTTTAACAAACCGTTCCTTAAACGAACCGGATGATATTTTCCTATTGGAGTTTTGTTTAAAATTATGGACAGTCCGATTTGTAAATAATGAACAATTAGAGATTGCAAAATAAAGTAAAACTCGAAGAACAGTGGGTGATCTACTGTTTTTCGAGTTTTATTTTATTTATCCGTATTTGCAACTATTTTTTTATACTCGTCATACCATTTTTCCCATTCATTATTGTCTGGTAGTTGGCTTTCTACATTATTTACGACATGTTCAAATATATTTAAGCACATATGCCAGCCAGCTAAATCTTTAGGAGTATGATCTGTTAATTCTTTAATAAATTCTTTTAATATCAATAAGGTGCCTGTTCCAGTAGGATGAACTTCAAATCGAACGATATCTTTCCCCCATTCAAACTCAATCACTGATAGGTCCTCAAAATCTGTTATTTTCATCTTTTCGCTCTGACCTGACCCATCATTATAATTGAATATAATGAGGCCATCTTTACCCATTTCCTTTATTTCTAGATGGCTCATCCATTTTGCCAACTGATCATTCCTCGTCAATACTGCCCACACCTTTTCCACCGGTTGATCAAATGACCGTTCAAAGGTTGCGATAAATTCGTTGTTACTTTTAGTCAAAGTAGCTAACATTGTGAACACCTCCCAATTAATAAAAGAATAGCTCTATTATACAAAATAAAAAAACATGTGTGTCTTGAGTATGTTTACCGAAGATAATCTACCACTGTAAGTAGCGAAATATATTAGAAGTACTTATTATATGTGAGCGGGTTGCCCCATTTTTCCGTGTTTTCATTGCTTTTTTTCATAAGCTGAATAGCAATTTTCTCTTTTTTAGTCTGCATATTTCCTTTTAACGTTTTTAATATCTATTTTTACTTTTTATACAAATAATCTATTTCCGAAAAAAACGTATCCCATTACTTACTAATTTTTAGTCCTACCTACTTACAATGTCGTTGCAGTGGAGAACTTTAATTATACTTTTAAAAATAAAAACGCCCATCAAAATAGACGGACGTCACAATTTTAAGCTAAATAAGCCTCTTTAATTTGTTCATTTTCAACTAGCTCTGTACCTTTGCCACTTAAAACAATTTCACCATTTTGAATTACATACCCACTATGAGCAATACTTAATGCTTGGTATGCATTCTGTTCGATTAATAGAATCGTAATCCCCATCGCATTTAATTGAAGAATGATTTCAAAAATTTGTTCTACGATAATCGGTGCTAACCCCATAGATGGTTCATCTAGCATGAGCAAATCAGGTTTCATCATTAACGCTCGCCCAATAGCAAGCATTTGCTGTTCCCCACCACTCATCGTTCCACCTTTTTGTTCTAGTCTCTCTTTTAACTTCGGAAAATAATTAAAGACATATTCCATACGTTCTTCAACTACACTTTTCCCTTTTAAAGAATACGCACCCATTAACAAATTTTCTTTTACTGTTAAATTCGAAAATATTCTTCTCCCTTCCGGAACATGGGCTAACCCTAAAAGTGTCGTTTCATGGGGAGGCTTGTTCGTAATTTCCTTATCCTTATAAACAATTGACCCACTTTTAACCTTCGCTAAACCACTAATTGATTTTAAAGTTGTCGATTTCCCTGCACCATTACTTCCGATCAACGTTACAATTTCACCTTGTTTTACATCGAGACTAATTCCTCTTAAAGCTTGAATCGGTCCGTAATATGTTTCAATATTTTTAAGTTCTAATATCGGCATTTCCATCACTCCTTTTGCCCTATTTCACAGCAGCTGAACCTAAATAAGCTTCAATTACCTTAGGATTGTTTCGTATTTGTTCAGGATTACCTTCTGCAATTTTTTCGCCATGGTCAAGAACATAAATATGCTCTGAAATTTCCATGACAAGTTTCATATCATGCTCAATCAAAATAACTGATACGTTAAATTGCTCCCCCATTTTTTTAATGATCGTAGTAAGTTCCTTCGTTTCTTTCGGATTCATTCCAGCTGCTGGTTCATCCAATAAAATTAATTTTGGTTTCGTTGCAAGGGCACGAGCAATTTCTAATTTTCTTTGTGCTCCATAACTCAAATTGTTCGCTTTTTCATTTAACAAATGAGCAAGATCAAAATATTCAAGTAATCGGTACGCTTCCTTTTCAGCGTCTAACTCTTCCCTTTTTGTGTTCGGTAAATTAAATATAATTCCTAGTAAATTCGTTTTTAAGTGTGTATGCATACCTACAAGTACATTTTCAATTACTGACATCTCACCAAACAGTCGGATATTTTGAAAGGTTCTTGAAATTCCTTTCTTAGCAACTTCATCAGGTTTTAATCCAACGATTGATTTTCCCTCTAATCGAATATCACCAGAAGTAGGCTGATAAACACCTGTCACCATATTAAAAAAAGTTGTTTTTCCTGCACCATTTGGACCAATTACTGCAGTAATCGAACCTTCTTCTACAGTAATCGTAATATCTTTATTTGCTGTTAAACCACCAAACTGCTTTGTTAAATTCGTCACTTCTAATATTGGCATATACGAACCCCCTAAACTTGTACTTTATCTTTCTCTAATACGACAGGTTCTAGTTTTGTATTAGCATTTACCGCAAGCGTTTTATCGCTTTTTAATTTCTTCTCATCGAACATTTTATTTTTCGAAGGAATTAAACCTTTAGATCTGTATAATGCAAATAACACTAGAAGTACACCGAAAATCAACTTCTGCATTTTTGCAGGTGATAGTGCATCAGGAAGCGTAAAAACCCCACTAAAACTTAATTGATTCACCCAGTTTGTTAACTCTGTTAATACTTGAAGATTTAAAATTGTAACGACTGCTGCCCCTAAAATTACACCTGGAACACTCCCCATTCCTCCAAGTACAACCATTACTAAAATCGTAAATGATTCCATTAATGTAAAACTCGTCGGATCGATAAATGCTTGTTTTGCAGCAAAAACAACACCCATAATCCCAGAGAAACAGGCACCTAACGCAAAAGCTAGCAATTTAGTTTTTACAAGAGGAATACCCATCGCTTGAGCTGCTATTTCGTTTTCACGTACAGCTTTCCAAGAACGACCTAACTTAGAATGTTCTAAACGTATAACCGAAAAAATAGTAAACGCTAAAATAACTAATGTCACAAAATAAAATTGACTTGGGAATACAAGATCTATTCCAAATATCCTAGGAGGAGTAACAGAAGATATTCCCATCGCACCATTAGTTATGTTTAATGGACGATCTAAATTGTTAAACACTATTCGAATAATTTCACCAAATCCTAATGTAACGATTGCTAAATAATCCCCTTTTACCCGAAGTACCGGCACTCCAATTAACACACCTGCAATAGCTGCACATATCCCCCCAATGATTAAGAAAATCCAAAAACTTTCACCACTTAACGGGTATTCACCAAAGGGAAGAAAGTTCGCTGCTTGTGGTGTGGCAAAAATACTATACGAATACGCACCTACAGCAAAGAAGGCAACGAAGCCTAAATCTAATAATCCTGCCATACCTACCACGATATTTAAACCTAATGCCATCGATATATAAATTCCAACCATTGTTGCAACTTCCATATACGATTGGTAAGATGGGCCGCCACTTGACGCAAAAGGTAATAAAATAAATAGAAGTCCAGCACCAACCATCCATTTAATCGATTTTTTTAAGTTCATATAATATAAAATTAAAAAAGAAGATAACAATAATAAGAAGGAGATTACAGATTTTTGGGATAAATATAAAGCTGAAGAAGTTACTGCTACAAATAAGGTAAATAATATAACCTGTGACCATTTATTTTGAAAAAACACTGATATACTTTGCTTCATGACAGTCACCTACACTTTCTCTACAGTCGGTTTACCAAATAAACCTTCTGGCTTAAAAATAAGAACTAAAATTAAAATTGCGAAGGCAAATACATCTTTATATTCGGCTCCAAAAATTCCACCTGTTAATAACGATAGATTTGCAGCAGCAAACATTTCCATTAATCCTAATAAAATACCTCCAAACATCGCACCTCGAACATTTCCAATTCCTCCCATTACCGCTGCTATAAATGCTTTTAAGCCTAAAATAAACCCGATATAAGGATCAATCGTACCGTATTGAATTGCAAATAAAACTCCTGTCGCCCCACCTAACGCAGACCCAACAAAAAATGTAGTGGATATTACTTTGTTTACATTTATAGACATTAACGAAGCAGTTTCTCGATCCATTGAAACCGCTCGAATCGCTGTTCCCCATTTCGTTTTATTAACAAAGTAATCTAATGCAACCATTAGTATAATTGCTGTAATAAGCACTAAAATAAATGATGTTTTGAAACTTGCATCAGTAAAAACACTCGAAATAGATGAAGCTTTAATACTAATTTGTTCGTTGAATATAGAAGGACCCGTTAATATATAAGAGCCTCCATTCATTATTTCTGCAATAAAACGAACAACATCTTGTAGAATAAATGAAATACCGATTGCTGTAATGAGTGGCAACAGTCTATGTGTATTTCTAAGAGGACGATAAGCTATCCTTTCCATGCCAACTCCAATAAATCCGGTAAATATACTTGAAATCAATATCACTACAATAAAAACGATTAAGCTAGGAAGTGCAGCGACCCACCCTATACCCATAAATAAAATAAATAACCCTGTTCCTATAAAGGCACCTGTCATAAAAACTTCTCCATGCGCGAAGTTAATTAACTGTAAAATACCGTAAACCATTGTATATCCTAAGGCTACAACTGCATAAACCGCGCCAAGTGTCAGCCCATCAATTAAAACTTGAGGTAAACTTTGTAAAATTGTTTGAAGCATCAAAAACCCTCCTACTCTTTATTCCACTTGATGGATGCTTTGTTTTACTAAAGAAAAAGTGTTGAGAAGATATGAAAATCCCAACACCATTCCGATCATTATTGACTAACTTCTCCTACCTGTACTGGTGGATAAGCTGCTTCCTCAAATGAATAAATAAATACTTTCGCATTTGTGTTATCTCCTTTTTCATCAAAGGAAACTGTTGTAAGAGCACCTTCAAAATTTTGTGTTGCACGAACTGTTTCAACAACAACTTCTTTTGAAGGAAGTTTGCCTCCATTTTCATTGATTGCTTTTTCAAGCGCCGCTAATAGCACCCCCATTGCATCATACCCATATACAGAATATGATTCAGGATCTTTATTAAACTTCGCTTTATACGCTTCAATAAACGCTTGACCAGATTCTGAAGAAGTACTGTCTCCCGCTACTGAAGTGATGTAAGTTCCAATTACTGTTTCTCCGGCAATATCAACCAAACCTGAAGAGTCAAGTCCATCTCCACCCATAAATGGAATTGAAATGCCTTTATCACGTGCTTGTTTAATTAAAATACCACCTTCTGAATATAGACCGCCAAAATATACTAAATCAGGAGAAGCGCTTGAAATTTGATTGATAACACCGTTAAAGTCTTTTTCACCGACAGTTATTGAACCCTCTCCGACAATTTCCGCTCCTAATTCTTTAGCTGAAGCTGTAAACGCGTCGGCTAAACCAACACCATAAGCTGTTTTATCATTAATAATAAAAATTTTCTTCGCACCAACTTCATTTACAGCAAACTCTGCACCTGCTGGACCTTGGAAATCATCCCGTGCTACGATACGGTTAACAGTTTTTAACCCCCGATCCGTAACATCTGTAGCTGTAGCAGCTGGTGAAATACTTACAATATTGTATTTCTCATAAACTTCAGTTGAAGGGATTTGAACTCCGGAGTTTAAATGCCCAATAACACCATAAATTGATTCATCTGCACCGATTAAGTTCGCGTTGGATACACCTTTCTTCGGATCCCCTTGATCATCATAAGGCTCAAGTTGAAGTTTATATCCAAGTTCTTCAAATTTTGCCGATTCTTCTTCTAATCTTAATTGGGCACCTAGTTTTAAAGCCTCTCCTAAAATAGCAGAGCCACCAGATAATGGCGATTGAGTAGCAATTTTAATCACATTACTGCCTTCAGTAGCTGTTCCGCCTTCAGATTCTGTTTCAGTTGTTGTACTTCCACCATCGGATGAACATGCCGCTAGGATACCAACGGATAACACGCCAGATAGAAGTAAGCCATATGATTTTATTAGTTTCATAGTAAACCCCCTACTCTATTTTTCTTGTACTAGTTTTGGACTAGTTCTATTTAAGTATAATTTTCAGTTTTTCAATTCACATTAACATTGTAAAGAAATCTGACACTCTTTTTCTATATTTACATAAAAAGTATATAATATCTATATACATGTTAAAATTCGTTACATCAATATCCATATTTTGATTGATTTTACATTTTAACGAATGTAAACTTAAATATAACATTCAATTATCTGAATTTTTGAAAGAGTGGTGGTTAATGATGGGTTTACAGGATAGTAGCTATAAAGATAAAAAAGTTATTTCTATTGGAACCGTAAGTGAATTGACAGGACTCTCTGAAAGACAAATTCGGTATTATGAAACTAGAAAATTAGTGTTCCCCGAACGAACAAAAAAAGGTATTAGAAAATATTCATTTCAAGATGTAGAAACATTAATAGAAATCGCAAATCATATAGAGGAAGGGGTATGGACAAATGAAATTAGAAGTGAAATGAAGAGAAAAGAACAATTGCGAACAAAAGAAAAAATTCCGAAGTCGCTTATAAAAGGACAAATTAATGCACATTTCAAATTATAAAAAATAAACCATACTTACATTAGTAGTACAAACCAAGACCATGGTTTGTGCTACTATTTTTTTATAGTAGAAGTGAAGAAAGGTCGACCAGTCTCTGGGACCATGTAGGAGTCCGTATTTAATACAGACCAACTTCGCACCCTTATTTGAATCAGTTTAGTATGTTGAGCCAAGAGATCGTGTATAAGAAAATGGAATCGATAAGACACTGTGAAGACTTCTATGATTGGAAAAAAGGAGTAGATTTATATGAAAACATGTCATCACACTTGATGTAAGTAAAGGGAAAAGTACTACGTCATTTATGATGGGTATAAACATTGTGATCAAGTACGTGATTATGCACGACGCATTGCGGATTTAGCAATCTTCTACCCTCTCAATTCATGACTGTTTTCAGTTAATTTATTAAATCTATTAAAAGAAACAACTTACTTATTTTCAAATTCTATTTTTAATGACGGAGTTTTAATATTAGCTGTCGCTAAATTTATAGTAAGTTCGAACTTACCTTTTGGTAATTTTTCTGCTGGTAATGTAATACTATGCTTTAGTGTTTCACCAGATTGTAAAATTACTTTTCTTCCTTGTTTTTCATCCTCGTCGTCTTATAAATCTTCCCTTCTATAGTCATCTATATTTTTATTATTTTCCATCGCTTCATCACTAGTGTTCTTTGTAATATGCTCAAAAGTTGCTTTTTCCAGCCTATTCACTTCAAATTGTAATTTTGCACCTTCATTAAAGTTTGGATTTTGGAATATCTAATAAAAAAATAATAAAGATTAAAATTAATAAAAGTATAGATGATGCCAAAAGTATTTTATTACTTTTCCTCACTTTAATTACCCCTATCTCTATAAAACGATATTTTTGGAGTATTACTATCAGCATTTAGTTTAATGTTTAATCCTTTTTCATTTTGAGAAGAATGAGAAAACGAGGTGATAATAATGAAAATTTTTTTAATTCTGGGGAGTATTGTTATACCAATGTTAATGGTAGTACTTCAAAGGAAATGGTGGAAGCTCCATATTTTCTTTAATTTAACAGCACTCATATACGCGCTTATTTTTGGCAATATTGCCTCTATTGCAATATTTAACATAATAAAAGATAATAAAGTCTTCATGACCAATATTCATAGTGTGTTTTTAAATCCTTTTTTCTTAATTACTGGGGCTTATTTAGGATTATATCTGCTTTATACTATAATTTTGCGAACATTAAATGAATTTCAAAATAAATAAAGAAGAAATAACGGAAACTCCTCAGCTACTTTATAATTTTACGCTTAACAGCCATTCATGAAGCAACTTCCTAAAAATGGCGGAAGTTACTTCTAATAAGTATTTAACTATTCTTCTATAAATCCTGAGATAATCGAATCATATCCCTGCACTGAATACCCTTTTCAAAAATCTCTTCAGGATAATGCCGAATGAAAAAATCTATATCAATACTAGTTATTCTAAATCCGCATTTTTGATAAAGAGCTAATTGGCCGATACTTGAATTTCCAGTGCCGACTTCTATCGTTCTGTCCTTTTGACTTAGCTACTTCAATTGCATTCATTATTAATTGTTTTCCAATTCCCTTACCGTGCTCGGTTTCTATGACTGCAATATTCACCAACTCCACTGTTTCAGGTCTTGTCGGCAATAGTACATAAACCCCGATAATTCGGCCTTCATTTTCTGCTACAAAGCACTCTCTCCTTTGTACATATTCCTCAACGATTTTCTTGAAGGGTCAGCTAATAACAATAAGTCCATTGGCCGAGCCTCATCTTTCCGCTTAACCACAATCTTAATGTGGGTACTACCCTATTAATTCAAAAACGTACAGTCATCATTTATTCCACTTCATACAAACGATTGTGATAGTTTTATTAATTCTATCCTTTACGTTTACCATTCTACAGATGAACTTGAAATACGTTTGACTCCCCGAATAGAAGCTATTTCTTCTACAAGTCTCTGCATAGCAAGGTTTTTTTGTTTAGCTTCTACCATTATGTCAAAGTCCTTTTTATTTTTATAGTCGATTAATTAAATAACTTTAAATGATTAATTGGAAAAATTCTTAATTTCGATTCGCCTAGTAAGGAATCGATTGGAACAAGACCATAGTGTCGACTATCGGAGCTTCTTAATCGATTATCACCTAATACAAATAAATAGCCTTCAGGAACAACTTTTTCACCTGTAAGCTCCTCTAAAGTGAAATTTTCAGTAATCCGTTTTTGAAAAGGATTTTCCGAACTCCGATTGACATAAGGTTCTTCATATTCTTCTCCATTTATAATTAAAATATCATCTTTCATTTCAACTGAATCACCAGGAAGACCAATCACTCGTTTAATATAATATTCATCCTCATATGGTGCTTTAAAAACGACATGATCAAAACGATCAATCTCACTAATTTTACTAATAATAATTACATCTTCATTCTCATACGTAGGCATCATTGAAGCACCTTTAACAATTAGAGGAGAAAAGAGAAATTCTCGACAAATAAAAGCAATAACAATCCCAAAAAATATGACTAAAAGCCATGACAAAAAATCATTTTTGGATTTTGAAACTTCATTCACTATTTAATACTCCCTATCCTATTTATTTTTATAAATTATTACAATATGAAACTGTTCATTTAAGTTAGAAGTAAACGACTTTCTTTTAGTTTAACACAATATCCTTTAAAGCAATCCAAGTACGTTGCTGTTCGACTTGAACCGATACTGGGCGATCGTAAAATTCGGATAGATTGGATTCTGTTAGCAGCTCGTCCGATTTCCCACTGGCAAAAACATGCCCGTCTTTCAATAATAGCGTATGACTAAAACATGGCAATATTTCTTCCACATGATGTGTAACATAGATGAACGTTGGGCAATCTGGTTCAGTCGAAATTTTATCTATAAAATGAAGTAGTTCCTCGCGTGCTATAATATCTAATCCATTACACGGTTCATCAAAAATTAATATTTTTGGATTAGCCATTAACGCCCTTGCAATTAAAACTCTTTGACGCTCTCCTTGTGATAAAATGCCATATTGTGCATCTTGTAAATGGGGACAATTTAACAATTGTAAATAATGATGAGCTAGTTCTACATCCTTTTTCTCAACCGCTTCGTATAAACCGATTGACGCAAATTTTCCACTTAGAACGATACTTAGAACACTTTCAAAATCCTTAATTTGTTGCTGAAGCGAGTGACTTACTAATCCGATACTTTTTCGCAAATCAGGAATATATGTTTTTCCGAAGGTTTCACCTAAAACTTCTACTTTTCCTGTTGTTGGAAATAAATATCCATTAATTATATTTAATAAGGTAGTTTTTCCGGAACCATTTAGTCCTAGAATTGACCAATGTTCCCCCTTTTTAATCTCCCAATCTATATTTTTTAATATGTCCTTTTTATTACGTCGAACACATACATCTTGTAGTGAAATCATTCCAAAACCCCCATTTTTATAATAATCCCTCAATATGCTTTTTTACGACTGGCCATTCATCCAATGTTATACTATACATGACGGTATGTCTTGTTGAACCATCTTTTCTGATCATATGATTACGAAGGGTACCTTCTTTTGTAGCACCGATTCTTTCAATTGCTTTTTGCGAACGACTATTTTCATGATCCGTTTTAATCTGAACCCTCTGCCAACCTAACGTTTCAAAACAATAAGTAAGCAATAAATATTTACAATTCGTATTTACAGCCGTTCTCCAATAACTAGGGGTTAGCCAAGTAAAACCTATTTCTCCTCTTTTATGATTGTTATGTATATCCATCAATCTAGTAGAACCAATAATTTGATTTGTTGATGAATCCAATATTACAAATGGCATTTCAGTACCTGTTTCTTTTACTTTCAAAGCATCCTTCACATATTTGAAAACATCTTCTTCGTTACGAATGGTAATTGACATGTGTGTCCAAATTTCTTTATGACAAGCGGCAGTAAAAATACCTTCTACATCTTCTAACTCCATCGGCTTTAACGTTACAATATGATTTTGCAGCTCCCCCATATTAACACTCCTAACGAACAACTTTGCTTTATTCTTATACTACCAAATTTAAGTGTACTGTTAAAAACAATAAATGTAGGAATTTATAAAATATTCTTAAAATCATTATATAAAAATACTAACAGCAGATTTTCTTTTTTCATCATCTATTTATTAACATGCAAAAAAAGCCCATTCCAATTAAAGGAATGGACTAGTTAAATCATTTATTTATTTCGAACTGTTTTCAAAGCAGTGCTCCAAGATATAAGTTGATCTAGCATATCATTTACTGACTGAGATTGTACTTCTTTCGGTTTAAAATCTGTTCCATTTTCAAAATCAGTGAATAATGATAATGCAGGGTGAACACGAACATCGGCAATGAGTAACTCTCCACAAATGCCACGTAAATGCTCAGCTGCACGGGCACCACCTACTGACCCGTAGCTTACGATACCAGCAGCTTTATTGTTCCATTCTTCACGTAGAAAATCTAATGCATTCTTTAATGCCCCTGTAATTGAATGGTTATATTCTTGGACGATAAATACAAATCCATCACATTCGCTAACTTTAGAGGACCACCCTGCTGCACCAGATGCATCTCCACCTGGTTCACCAAGAAATGGTAATTTAAAATCGGCAATGTCTATAATTTCATAAGTCGCGTCTCCTCGTTTATCAGCTACTTGCTTTACCCATTGCCCTACTTGTGGACTCAATCTTCCTTCACGTGTACTCCCTAATACGATACCAATTTTTAACATTTCTTTCCCTCCATTTTCTTCTGCGCCCTGATCATCACTACCAAATAATTTACTTAAAAAACCCATTATTTCGTCCTCCGAATTAAAGAACTATGGTAAACAATAATACTTTTTCCATGAAAGTAATAAAATATTCAAGGTATACAAGGGAAAAGGAGATTTTGATTATATCCTCTTCAAAAATTTACTTAAAAACATTCAACCTAAAAAATATTGTAATGAATCGTAGTATTTCTTTACTGAGACATTCTTAAAAGTACAATTTTTTGTAGTCTATTGATTGTATCTTTAATACGCTCAAAGCCTGCAACTTCAGGTACTTTTTTCATTGCTACAACACTTTTATGATCTGTTGCATTTGCTAGTGACTCAAAAATTAATAAATACTTCGCTAGTGTTTCATCTTCTAACACTGGTCGTTTTATTAACCTCACACTTTTATCTAATAAAAATCCAAGCTCTTGAATTGTATAAATAATCGGCCAATAATACTCTAATGCTTTTTTATTCTTTGGTATTTCACCTGTCGCTGTATCATAAATCGTCTTTAAATTACTTATATTCGTTTTCATTTTATTAAATTCATTACTTTTACTATAATTTTCATTTGAGAAAAGTGCATAGAATACTTGGGCTTGGCTTCTTATCGTTTTTGAAATTAAATGTGGAAGGCTGCTCGAAGCTGATTTTCGACCTACAAACCAAACACCAATTAATCCAATAAGTACACCAATTAAAACATCGACGACACGTGCTGTAGCAAAATAAGAAAATGGTAAATTATCAACCGAAACGACTTCTGCCATAATTAAAGAATTTGGTGTAAAAAATAATGCTGCTAAACTATAGTTTTTTACAATAAATAATTCCGTGATTAATGTTAATAGGAAAATTAATAACACGATAGTATAACCAGTTGGATGGAATGCAAGGATTAAACTTGCAATAATAATGCCAAAAATTGTTCCAACACTGCGTTGAATTGCACGATGAAATGTAGCTACTACTGTTGCTCCAGACATAACTGCTACACAGGAAAGAGGTATCCAAAACGATCTCGCAAAGTCAAACTCATATGCAATAATTGCTGCTAAAAAGGTAAATGCACCAAATCTTAATGAATTAATAAAAATAATTGAGTTTTTATCGATTGCTCCTAAAATAATCCGTTTTCCTGAAGGAACCGTGATTTCAACTTCGCCTCTTATTTCACTATTTGATTTTAATAAACTTACCCTTGCCTCATTTATCTCCATAAATAGTAGTGCTGTTTTTTCATCCATTTCCTTTGGATGAGGCAAATGAATTTTTGCTTCATCTTCAATCGATTTTGCATTTAAAATGTGAATGATTGCCCTTAAAGATTGTCCCAATTTTACAGGAACTTTTTCTTTTTAATCGATAAACTGTTCAACGACATATACGAAGATTTTGTTTAAATAATTGTATAAAACTAATAAATGATAATATAAATTCACCGTTCTCCAAGGAAGAACCCCAGAGGCTAGTGTTCTTTCTGCTTCCTTTAACGTAGCCATTACCCGATGTTGATGCTCTTTTTCCTTGTCTGTTCCAATCGAATCTAATAAATTTGCAAGCTCCAAATACACCTTTTTAATAATATTTTTTTCAAATGCATGTGGATTAAATAACGAGCCACTCATTGCAAGTAGCCAAGAAAATACTCCACCTAGAAATGCTAAGCCTGCTCGAACAAACGCTTCTCCTAGTTCTACAATCGGCATACCTGTTGTCATAGCAAAAATTAGAACGAAAAAAGCGCACCTGGACCGATGAACCGAAATACGCCAAAAATAAACGTTGCAATCGCACCAATAACACCCATCATAATGCCGTAACAATTGGATGGGGCGCTAATATCGTTCCAAGGAATACAAAAGTCGTAATTGCAACTACTACCCATGTTAATTTTTTTGCTAAACGAACATAGGGCATTGGAAATGAGTATAGAAAGGCAAAGCCTCCAAACCCTGCAATTAATCCGAATTGTAAATTACCTAATAACAATCCAATACAAACCGGAAGCCCCGCTGCAATACCTGCTAAAACTGCCTTTAACCAGGGGAACGGCTTTTTATTTACGATCATCGCTTCCATTAAGATTGATGGAATCTTTTTTGTTTTCCCCATTAAATTCTCTCCTTAAAAAATAAATAAAAAAGCTAATTTCATACTCTCCTATTACGTTTATCCATAAACAGATAAAATCGATTAGAGAGCGAAATTGCTTCAAGAGAAAATGTAATAAATCATCCAAAAGGAAGGATTTGCTATAATCATTATATCACTATTTTAATATACAAATTTCAAATAAACTTCAATGAGAAAAATATGTTAGAAATCATCTTTTAAATGTTAAAATAAAGAAAATGGAGGGAATTTTATGGGACAACTCATTTATTCAGCATTACTCAAATATAAAGATTGGAAACTGTATTTAGCTGCAACTGATAAGGGATTGTGCTTCGTTGGAACGCACCATTCTTCTTTTGAAGAATTAGAACAATGGTGCAAAAAACAATTTCCTTATTGTGAAATTGTAAAGAATCAAGAAAAGTTAAAGGGATATGAGAAAGAATTAATTGAATATTTCGAAGGTAAAAGAGAAGAATTTACTTTTTCTTTTGATATTAACGGTACTCCTTTTCAACAGAGTGTTTGGGAAGCGTTATGTAAAATTCCTTTTGGACAAAGTCAAAGCTATTCAGATATAGCAAATGCAATCAATAACCCAAAAGCAATCCGCGCAGTCGGAACAGCTATCGGTGCTAACCCAGTTGCAATCGTAATACCTTGTCACCGCGTCATTGGCAAAAACGGCACATTAACTGGATATAGTGGCGGTCTTGATGTAAAAGAAAAATTATTAGAGCTTGAGGGGATACAATTTAAAGCATAAAATGTACTTTAAATTCTCAACAATGTCTAAAAAAGCTGAACTAATTATTTTTATTAGTTCAGCTAAAAAACATTTATCCTCTTGTTTAAACAATATATCCATTTTCATCAGTTTGTTGAAGTGGTGCTTCTATTTTGTTTTTTTTGCGAAGCATAAAATTGCGGCAATAATTAGTAAAATACCTGCTAATGAAATTAAACCCGATGTAATAGCTGCAATAATAAAGAGGATTCCAGCTAGTTTTGGATTGCCATTTACTTTAACAGCACCAATTATAGCTAATATTATACTAATCACACCAAACACTACAAAAATCCAACCAAGATTACTAACGATTGTTACGAGATTTTGTGTCAACTCCATGCCTTCTTGTATTTCTGCATCGGTTAATCCTGAATCATAAAATGATTGTTCCACCCCAAATAGTGGATCATTTAAAATCATTTTGCTTCCTAAAATCATTAGTATGATGATTCCAATAGATACAAAATTAAGTACAACCGAGATAATACTTAATACTTTTTCTGCCGTTCTTTTAATCATTAAACCTACCTCCTAAAGAATATTTTTTACATTTTCAACTACTTCTTCAATCGAGCTAACAATAATACCATTGCGTTTAATAATGCCAATCACAAATAAATTTCGATAAATAAATTGATTTTCTGTCCCATCTTCAATTAATGCATTAATTTTTTGTTTGTTATCCCGACCAAGTTGCCGAACGTCAGAGAACAAAGCTACTATCGGGCGATTGTAAGTAGAAAAGACACCGATTTCTGCTGCAACACCCGAATCCACTTCTATCCCATCAAGAACCGCAATTAACACATCACTATCTTGCAGTTCCTCCATATCTGCCTGTGCAATTGCTAAACTATTAGCAAATGCTTGTTTATCGTTAATTGCATCATTTTCTTGTGGTACGTATAAATCAATTGTCGGAATTGCCTCTCGAAGTTCCCTTGCTAGTTTTTCATTTACTAAACGATCTCCTATTGAAAATAATCCATTTGCTAAATATGCCTTCATGTTAAAACCGCCTTTTATTTATGTATTCGTTATTAAAATAGCCAACCAATCCAAAAGAAAGCTAAGCCACCTACTAAATTAATAGCTACATACAAGATCGCTTTCTTCCATTGCTTATTATCTATTAAATTTACAAAATCGAATGAAAATGTAGAAAATGTTGTAAAAGCACCGAGTATGCCTATTGCTATAAATGAAATAATATTTGATTGTTCTATCATTAATTGACTAGTAATACCGAGAAAAAATGATCCTAATAAATTTACAATAACTGTTGCCCAATAAGTTGAAAACTTCATTTTAGCAATTATTTGTTGAACACCATATCTAATACTAGCACCGATTCCTCCTCCAAGGGCAACCATTAACCATTCCATAGACGATTACCTCGATTCATAAAATATCCAATAAACGCAGCTGTAAAACTTGCTGTTGTCATAGCAATACCAAAAACAATACCAATAGCAACATTCTTTTGTAACTGTAAAAACCAACTTTCAGAAAAAGTCGAAAATGTTGTAAAGGCTCCGAGCAAACCTGTTGTAAAAAACAGTCTATATTTGCTTTCTTTTTTTTCAAAACGTCCATTTAAACTTCCTAAAATGAAACTTCCTAAAATATTTACAATCCATAACATTATTGTTGTCGTTGTTAAAGTCTGCACTGAAAACCTTAATAGAGCACCGACCATACCACCTATAAACACTTGTGACCAATTTCGCATAATTTCTCTCCAAAATTTTTAGACTGTTAACCTCTCCTATATCGTATCCATTATAATGTACAATTGGATTCTATTTCAAAATAATTCAAAAGGATATAAATATCAAATTTTTCATACTTCAAATAACAATACGAATCAAGAAAGAGGAAAGTTTCAAAATTGCCATTATTTTTACAGTAGGTTATTATTTTATTTCATGGATTTCCTTTAGTAAAATAAAATTAGGTTGGACAGATTGGAGAGATTGGGGTTAAGCGATATGGATATCTCTGAAATTCTTGAATTATTACGTATGCTTGATTCCGAGCTATATACTTACATTAACAAATATGGAATCTATATTTATTTTGTTTTATTTTTTATTGTTTTTGGAAAAACCGGATTTGTACTATTAACTTTTCTACCTGGAGATTCTCTCGTTTTTGCAAGCGGGACAATCGCTGCGTTAGATCGATTAAATTTTTTTATTTTGTTTATAATATTTTTTATTGCAACAACATTAGCAGATAGTAATAATTATTTAATTGGTCGTACACTTAATAAAATTCCCCATGAAAAAAATGTTTTGTTTAAACTAATCCCACAGACAACATTGGATAAAGCTAGTGAGTTTTTAATTGAATATGACAAAATTGCCATTACATTTTCAAGATTTATACCTTTAATGCGTACAATGACGCCATTTATTGCCGGATTCACAACACATCCCTATCGTAATTTTATCCGCTATAATACGATTGGTGCGTTTATTTGGACAGCGGTATGGTTAACTACTGGTTTTGCTTTAGGAAATATACCATGGGTCGAGAACAACTTATTTTTTACCCTTTCCTTGATTACTCTTGCTATGTTTATCCCGAGTGTATATGGATACTTTTCTCATTTTAAAAAGAAAAAGGCTACAATAACGGATACAGTTAAAAAAAGCTAATTGGACAAATGAAATCCAATTAGCTTCTTTTTTACGCGTTTACGTTTTTTCATCTTCAAGCATTTTATGTAAATACTCGATAATCTCTCTAATCCCATCTAAAGAATTTACTAAAATTTTAGGATCAACACATGTAATAACACGATTTTCTAAATTTGCAACTGCTGTAAAGTAGCGTGTTTTAGAATAGTTAACAAGACCAACTTGTTGAATTTCATTTTCAGTAAAATTCAATATTTCTTTCGCTTCACTTACGACTAAGCCATAATTTACAACATCCGTATTTAAAACGATGATACGGCAATGCTCACCTTGACTTGGCACATTGTAAAGAATGCGACTGAAATCAATAATTGGAATTAGCTCCTTACGAATTCTTGTAAATCCTAATAAATAATTCGGTAAGTGCGGAATAGGAGTTATGTGACCAAGCTTTTCTATTGATACAACTTGTTCTACTGGTACTGCATATTCCTCATTACCACATCGAAATATGACGGTTTTTTCAAATGCCATTCACTTCACCCCTATTTATTTTATTTTGCAGAGCATTTTACAACTTCTACTAATAAATCGGCTAATTTTTCTAATTCTTCAATAGGCATTCTTTCTTTTGTTGTATGAATTTCTTCGTAGCCTACGGACAAATTGACAGTCGGTATGCCAAATCCTGCGATAACATTTGCATCACTGCCTCCACCGGAAATACCTAACAACGGTTCACGTCCAATATTTCGTGTAGCCTCCATTGCAACTTGTACTACACGATCTGTTTCTGTAACTGAAAAGCCTGGGTACATTAATTTTACGTCAACTTCGGCTCTGCCACCTAACTCTTGTGCCACCTGTTCAAATGTTTCTTTCATATGGGAAGTTTGTGCGTCTAATTTTTCTTTGTTGATTGAACGTGCTTCAGCTAAAATGTACACTTCATCACAAACGATATTGGTTACTTTACCACCTTCAAAGCGACCAATATTCGCAGTTGTTTCTTTATCAATTCTTCCTAACTTCATTTTAGCAATCGCTTTCGAAGCTAATGTAATTGCTGAAATCCCTTTTTCAGGAGCGACACCTGCATGGGCAGTTTTACCGTAAATTGTCGTTTCAAGTTTTGCTTGGAATGGTGCTGCCGTCACAATACCTCCAACTTTTCCATCACTGTCTACTGCAAAACCATATTTTGCGATGATTTTACTTGGATCTAATTCCTTTGCACCAGCCAGGCCACTTTCTTCACCGGCTGTAATAATGAATTGGATTGTTCCATGATCAATATTTTGTTCCTTTAAACGACGTGCCATTTCAAATAAAGCAGCCACTCCTGCTTTATCATCTGCACCTAAAATTGTTGTACCATCAGAATAAATATAGCCATCTTCTCGAATTTCAGGTTTAATTCCAACACCAGGTACTACCGTATCCATATGAACTGTAAAATAGATTGGTTCAACATCCTTTGTTCCTTTTAATGTAGCAATAATGTTCCCTGCACCATGACCATTGCGTGTATGAGCATCATCTTGAAATACATCAAAGCCCATTTCTTCTAATTTTTTTACTAAAATTGGCGCAATCACTTCTTCATGCTTTGTTTCTGAATTAATTTGAACCAGTTCTAAAAATTCATTTACTAAACGGCTGTTCATTTCTAAAAACTCCTTATCATGCTTAATACTTCCTTATTTTACGCTTCTATTTTTAGGAAAACAACCAAACTACTTCGTTAACCCTAAAATATCATTTTTCTTATCTGAAATAATCATTTGTTCTTTTTCAACGATTTCTTGTTTTTTCTTTAATTTATTCAGCGTATTTCTTACGTCGCCGATAACTCTTGTAATCTGTTCTTTCGAGGTTGAAATTTTAGAATGGATAGACCATGCTGAAAAAATGTCATCAAAGAAATAATCAGCAAACTTCACAAATCCATCTGTACTTACCTCTATATTTTTTGCATCTAGTTCCTCTATATCTAACAATTCATTTTTAAATCGTTGGATCGCAAGCTGTGCATTATGAATTTTAGATTCCGATTCATTCAACTTTTCGTGTTTTAAATGCGTGGCAATTAATCCTCCACCTAAAAACGTATCCCATGTTGAATACGAACTTGCTGTTTGTAATGAATCGAAGGCATAGTGCAATTGATTTAAAGCTTCTTCACCTGCTGACTTCGCCTCTTCGATTTCTATTAACAAATTTTTACAATTTAATTCTGATTCAGCAAGTTGCTGAAGTTGCTGAGCTTTTTCTGGCTGATTTTCTTTAATCCAAAGTTCCTTTTGAATGATTACCATTTCTAGCTGTTGTTTTAATTGTTGTTCATTAAATTCGTTTAGTTCTTGCTTTATATTTTGAAGATCCTTTGATAAATCTTGTTTCATAAGTTTGGATTCATTTATTTTTAATTCTAGAGCAGCTGCTTTCCCAGTCTCCTCTTCTCGCAGTTCATCCTGTTTTCCAGTCCAATTCCGATAAAGGTTTACAAAAGAAAAACTTTCCATTTGATTTAGTTTGTCTTTTATTCGATTTAATTGCTCAGTATAAACCTCTATTTCATGCTCAAGTTTTCTAATTTGATTATTTAATGTCTTATTTTTCATTTGAAGTTTATCTAGCTTTTTTAGCTGTAAATAAATTTTTTCTTGTTCTGTTTGTAATTGTTCCCACATGGTCATCATTCCTCCCTTAATTTTAATACGATTTGACAATTAATTAGTTTCAAAATTTAGGAAATTAAAAAGAGTCGTCCAATTTTTCGGACAACTCTTACTCTTAATATAAATAGTATTCAAAGTATTAACAGTATCTAGCTGCAGCGCCCAGCCCCTCGAGGTCGCGGTCTGCCCTCGGTCGAAAGCTGGAAAAGCTTCGCGATTCGGGCCCTCCGCCGCACATGGATGTGCTAGTGCCGACAATGCCACAAAAGTTCTTTTGCGACGAGTAATCGCAGGAGCAGGAAGTGGCGTTTTTGTCGGCCAGCGCTTGTCGGGGCTAAACCGGGCGCTTCCGCTTTTATAGTGGAATATTCCCGTGTTTTTTGTTCGGTCTTGATTCTTCTTTATTTGATAGCATATCTAAAGCTTGAATCAATTTAATACGTGTATCGCGTGGGTCAATTACATCATCAACCATTCCGCGAGATGCAGCGACATATGGATTCGCGAATTTTTCTTTATATTCTTCAATCTTCGCTGCACGAGTTCTTTCCGGATCTTCAGATTTCGCAATATCATTAGCAAAGATAATATTTGCTGCTCCTGCTGCTCCCATTACTGCGATTTCAGCATTTGGCCAAGAGAATACTAAATCCGCTCCAATCGCCTTTGAGTTTAATGCAACGTAAGCACCACCGTATGCTTTACGAAGAATTACTGTAATTTTTGGTACTGTTGCTTCTGAGTATGCATATAAAATTTTCGCACCATGACGAATAATTCCACCATGCTCTTGTTTTACACCTGGGAAGAAACCAGATACGTCTTCAAAGGTAATAATTGGAATGTTAAATGCGTCACATGTACGGATAAATCTTGATGCTTTGTCAGATGAATCAATATCTAATCCCCCCGCAAGCGCCTTTGGTTGGTTACAAACTAACCCAACAGACTCTCCTGCAATACGAGCAAAACCAACAACAACATTTTTAGCAAACTCAGAATGAACTTCCATAAATGAACCTTCATCTACAACTTGTTCTACTACTTTACGAACATCGTATGATTTAGTAGGTTCGATTGGCACGCAATCAATAATATCCGGACGATAGTCATCGCCTTCTGGTTTTGGATATTTTGGTGCTTTTTCTTTATTACTTTGTGGTAAATAGCTTAATAGTCTGCGAATTTGTTCAATAGATTCTTCTTCAGATGGCGCACGGAAATGAGCATTCCCACTAATCGTATTATGTACTTTAGAACCACCTAAATCTTCGGAAGAGATCTTTTCGCCTGTAACAGTTTCAATAACTTTTGGTCCTGTTATGAACATTTGAGACGTTTTATCAACCATTAAAATGAAATCTGTAATCGCTGGTGAATAAACTGCACCACCTGCACAAGGCCCCATAATTACAGAGATTTGCGGAATTACTCCTGAGTATATAGCGTTACGATAGAAAATATGTCCATATCCATCTAGAGAAAGTACCCCTTCTTGAATACGCGCTCCACCTGAATCGTTAATACCGATAAATGGCGTTCCATTTTTTGCTGCTAAATCCATTACAGCAGCAATTTTTTTAGCATGCATCTCACCTAAAGCACCACCGAAAACAGTGAAATCTTGAGCAAATAAATAAACATTGCGGCCATTAACTTTACCAAAGCCTGTTACAACACCGTCTCCAGGTCCTACTTGCTTGTCCATTCCAAAATCAGTCGTTCTGTGGGTAATGAAAGGATTAATCTCAACGAAAGTTCCTTCATCTAACAATAAATCAATACGTTCACGAGCAGTTAATTTCCCCTTCTCGTGCTGTTTCTCAATACGTTTGTCTCCCCCACCAAGCTCAATCTCACGTTTTAAATCATACATCTCATTAATTTTATCGAACATGTCCATAATTACTTATCCCCTTTGCCACTTTTATCACATAATTCATATAAAACTCCAAAAGAATCTTTTGGGTGTAAGAATGCTACTTCAGCCCCACCCGCACCTGGCTTTGGCTCGTCTGATAGAATTCGAATACCTTTTTCGCGTAATTCTTGCATTCTGTCACGTATGCCAGTTACACCAAATGCCACATGTTGAATTCCTTCGCCTCGTTTTTCAATGTGCTTATAAATCGCACTCTCTTCACTAGTTGGCTCAAGTAGCTCAAATTTAACATTTCCTGCATCTATAAAAGCTACTCGAACATTTTGAGAAGGAACTTCTTCAATTTTAAGTAATTTCAAACCTAATGTTTCTGTATAGTATGTAATACTTTCATCTAGGTTTTTTACCGCTATTCCGATATGGTCCACTTTCTCCATCATAACACCCCTTCTGTTATAGTACATCTATATTGTAACGAATTTAAAAACAATAAGCTACGTACTTGAGAAAATTTTCAAATTTGATAAACTAAAATTAAGAAAAGAAGGAGAGAACGAGAATATGAGTAATAAAAAATTTCAAAAGATCGTAGTATATTGTATGATTGCTATTATGGTAATCTCAACTTTAGCATTTGGTTTATCTTTCTTCTAAACACTTTTTGATTACAGTTCTTCTGTAATCTTTTTCTTTTTTTCTTTATTTTTCAACCCTTTAAATGATTGTTTAATCATTAAGTATTCATCCATTTCTTCGATAAATTGATAGAGAGATGCCATTGCTAAAAATTTTTCATGTGTTTCAGGTAACGGCATTTTTGCAAATTCCTCTTTTACAATCTCCAGTTTATCTCTAAATCTTTTCGCTGTATTTCCAGAATGTACATTTTCCGATAATTCTTGCATAAAGTCTGCAACTAAATCAGTTTGCTGTACCATAACAGGAAGCGCAGTAATTTTCGGCAATACTCTTTCAATAATTTCTAATTGTTTTTCCCGCATATCGAAGTATAAATAATGTAGATTTTCTTTTCGGGTAATATGATTTTCAACATCTTTATAGGCTAACGATTTTGCTTTATTTAGCAAATCTGCCGCCTCAATAATCTCTTTACCATCCCATGAAGTATCACCATTGCGCAAATATTTGACAATTTCTGAAAATATAGCGCGGTATAAGTCTTCAATTTGTTCAAGATAATGATCCAAATCTTTTTGAAAATCACCCATATACATATTCACAGCAAGGGCTGTCCCAAAACCAATCGCCATCAATGCTAATTCGTTTAGAAATAAATCATAAGTAAAATTTGCTTCTGAATATATATGCATAATAATAACTGCACTCGATACAAATCCTGCCGCTACTCCAATAGAAACAATTGTCGGGACAAAAACTAAAATCATTAACGCTAATACTAACGGATTGTATCCGAAAAATTCAAAAGCAACAAATGAAAAAATCATCCCCACTATACTTGCAACTAATCTTGTATAAACAGCATGCAACGACTTTTTCTTCGTTGTTTGGACACAAAGAATGGTTAAAATGGCCGCAGAGGAAAAGAAATGAAGATTGAAATATTCAGCAATGACAACTGCTAAGCCAGCACCTACTGCTGTTTTTATTGTTCGGTAGCCGATTTTAAACTTTTTTATACTGATCAGCTCCTTTAAGTTTAGGCGAAATTCTTAAAAGAAAAGAACATGCCCTTAAAGTACTTCTGCTTAAGGACGTGTTCAATTATTTATCCCGCATTAACAGGCAGTAATTTATCTGCACCGAAAGTGAATGACAAAAGTTTATTGCGACGAGTAACTGCCGGTGCAGTGCAAAACGCCACCTTAAAGATTTAAGAGAAATGAAAAAGATAAGTGAGAAACCAGCAGCCCGTAAAAGCCTATTGGTTCAACTAACAATCAGTGGAGGATGAAAAACCCCCACTGATTGAAGTTTCACTTTATATCATTTACACTTCTTCACAAAACTCTTCAAAGTTTGCTTGTAAATTTGTAATAACAGACATTGGATCATGTCCTTCAATTTCATGACGGCCGATGTCTGCCACCACTTTCCCATCTTTTAATAATACAAATGATGGTGATGAAGGAATGTGATTGTCACCGAAGAAATGACGAGCTGCTGCAGTTGCCTCTTTATCTTGACCTGCAAAAACTGTTACTAAATGATCTGGTCTTTTATCATAATGAATCGCGTTTGCTGCTGCTGGACGTGCAATACCTCCTGCACATCCACACACTGAGTTCACCATTACTAAAGTTGTGCCAGGACGAGAAAATGCTTCCTCCACTTCTTCTGGAGTTTTTAATTGCTCATAACCTGCAGCTTCCATTTCAGCACGCGCTGTTCTTTTAATTTCTTCCATAAATAAATCGTAATCCATATTCATGATTTATCGCTCCTTTCAACTACCCATTTTATCACAAAGAGTTTAATTTGAATGTGTTAAAACACTCAAATCACTACTTTATTCACTATGAAAATAACTTATTTACTCCTTGTGTTACGGTTATTTCCCCCTGTAAAATAGCACTTTCAATTGATTTAACCTGTGTCTTTTTACTAGCATCATTAAAAAATGAATCAATTAAATGATCAGTAATCATTGTATGGAACCAGTTCTTAGTCTGCTCTAAACGTCTTTTTTCCCAATAGGATGAATCTTTAATACATTTTTCAAATTGACAAATCATGTCCCATACTTCCGTTAAACCTGTTTTTTGAAGCGATGATACAGGGAGCGCCTTGCTCATCCAGCCTGGTGTTGAAGGTTGAAGAAAATGTAATATTTGCATATATTCACGAACAGTTTTTTGAGCTTTCCGAACATTATCTCCATCACTTTTATGGACGATAATACCGTCAGCCAATTCCATAATGCCTTTTTTCATACCTTGCAGCTCATCACCCGCACCTGTTAAAACAAGTAATAGGAAAAAATCAACCATGCCACGAACATAAGTCTCACTCTGCCCTACACCTACTGTTTCAATCAAAATAACGTCATAACCCGCTGCCTCACAAAGTAGCATTGTTTCCCGCGTTTTTTTATGTACTCCACCGAGAGTACCTGCACTTGGTGACGGCCTTACAAAGGCATTTTTATTGCGGCTTAATTCTTCCATACGTGTTTTATCCCCTAAAATACTTCCACCTGATAAAGTAGAACTCGGGTCAATTGCTAACACCGCAACTTTTTTTCCCATATTACATAGCATCGTACCAAAGGTTTCGATAAACGAACTTTTCCCCGCTCCGGGTACCCCTGTAATTCCAATGCGAATACTATTGCCAGTATACGGTAACAACTCTTGCAATAATTGCTGTGCTTGTTCTTTATGTTCGCTACTTGAGCTTTCTATGAGTGTAATGGCTTTTGATAAAGAAGTACGTGAGCTTTCACGCACTTCTTTTGCTAATTTCTTAAGATCTAAAGCCTGCTGTTTTTTTTTACGAAACTTTTTTGGTGTAATTGGGTTCAAACCGTCATGACCACCTTCAACTCCTGCCATCACGTTTAGCGCACCATTTTTTACACCTTTGTTTTGTTCCTCCATTATTCAGACACTTCCTCATAGCCTAAACGTTTGTAGATTTCTTCGATGATTTTCATTGCTGATACAGGAATGACACTACCAGGTCCAAAGATTGCAACCGCACCTGCATCATAAAGGAATTGATAATCTTGGGCAGGAATTACACCACCAACAATGACGATAATATCTTCTCTACCTAATCTTTTTAGTTCGGCAACAAGCTCTGGCACTAATGTTTTATGACCTGCAGCAAGAGAGGATACCCCTACACAATGCACGTCGTTTTCAACTGCCATTTGTGCAGCTTCTTCTGGTGTCATAAATAAAGGAGAAATATCCACGTCAAATCCTAAATCTGCATAACCAGTTGCAACAACCTTCGCACCGCGGTCGTGACCATCTTGACCCATTTTTGCAACTAAAATACGTGGGCGACGTCCTTCATTTTCTAAAAATTCTTCAGTCATTTGTTTTACTTCAGAAATTAATTCAGCATCTGAGAAGTTTGAAGAATAAACACCAGAAATAGAGCGAATAACCGCCTTATGACGTCCAGATACTTTTTCGATAGCATCTGAAATTTCACCTAATGAAGCACGTGCTCGAGCAGCATCAACAGCTACAGCAAGTAAATTTTCGTCACCAGTTTCAGCAGCGCGTGTTAGGCGAGATAAATGCTTTTGAACCTCTTCTTCATTACGCTCAGCTTTTAATTTTTCTAAACGTTCAATTTGATTTTGACGAACAATTGTATTATCGATATCTAAAATATCAATTGGTTCTTCAACATCTAGCAAATATTTATTTACCCCAACAATTGTTTCAGTTTTTGAATCAATTTTCGCTTGACGTTTTGCAGCAGATTCCTCGACTTTCATTTTTGGAAGACCAGTTTCAATTGCTTTTGCCATACCACCAAGGGATTCGATTTCTTCGATTAATGCCCATGCTTTTTCAGTTAGCTCATCCGTTAACTTTTCAACGTAATACGAACCACCCCATGGATCAATTACTTTTGTCATCGCTGTTTCTTCCTGCAAGAATAATTGCGTATTACGAGCAATTCGTGCAGAAAAATCTGTTGGAAGTGCAATTGCTTCATCTAATGCATTTGTATGAAGGGATTGTGTATGCCCCATTGCTGCTGCGTTCGCTTCAATTAAAGTTCTTGTTACGTTATTGAATGGATCTTGCTCTGTTAACGACCAGCCTGAAGTTTGGGAGTGCGTTCTTAAAGCAAGAGATTTTGGATTTTTTGGATTAAACGTACTCATCATTTGCGCCCAAATACGACGAGCTGCTCTCATTTTCGCAACTTCCATATAATAATTCATACCAATTGCCCAGAAGAAAGATAGGCGAGGTGCAAAGGAATCAATATCAATACCAGCTTTTAGACCAGTTCGAACGTATTCAAGTCCATCTGCTAACGTATATGCTAATTCAATATCATTTGTTGCCCCAGCTTCTTGAATATGGTAGCCAGAAATTGAAATGGAGTTAAATTTCGGCATAAATTTACTAGTATACTCGAAAATATCCGCAATAATTTTCATGGACATTTCCGGTGGATAAATATACGTATTACGTACCATATATTCTTTTAAAATATCGTTTTGTATTGTTCCAGCTAACTGTTCAGGTGATACACCTTGTTCTTCTGCAGCAACGATATAAAATGCCATAATTGGTAAAACCGCACCGTTCATCGTCATCGAAACTGACATTTGATCTAGTGGAATGCCATTAAATAAAATTTTCATATCCTCAATGGAATCAATGGCAACACCAGCTTTACCAACGTCCCCTTTTACCCGTGGATGATCTGAATCATAGCCTCGGTGAGTTGCAAGGTCAAATGCAACAGATAAACCTTTTTGCCCCATCGCTAAGTTTCTACGATAAAATGCATTTGATTCTTCAGCCGTTGAAAATCCAGCATATTGACGAACAGTCCAAGGACGCGCAACATACATCGTTGGATATGGTCCTCGAGTATTTGGAGCAATACCTGCAACGTCATGTAAATGTTTGGCATTTTGTATATCTTCTTTATTATAAAATTCTTTTACTTCAATTCCTTCATTTGTCATGAAAGAACCGTTTGGCTGCAATTGTTCATCTAGCAATATTTTTTCGATAGCAACGGATTTAAAATTTGGTTTACTCATCGTTGTACCTCCTTCAAGCTTACAAGAACATCATTTAGCTTATTAATAATATTTTGGCCAGCAAAAATAAAGCCGTTTAAGCCGTTATTTAGCCATTCTGTCTCTTCGTCTTTAAACTTGCCTGCAACATCTAAAAGTAAGTTGTTCGGTTTTTGAGCAAGCAATGAAGGAATTAACGATTTCGTATCATCATCCTGTGCCGCAACAATTACATAATCGTAATTAGCTTGTTTTAACCAATCGATTGCATCTTGAACGGATTCAATTTCACCTGATTGTTCAAGAGTAATTCCAGCTGTTGCAAAAAATCCAGAAACGAAATCTGCACGTGCTTTAAAATTTTTTAACTTTCCAAAGGTTAAAATTGCGATATTTGGTTTTATTTCATTATATGTTTCACGTAATTGTTCAAATGGAATTGCTAATCGTTTCACTTGTACAAACTGTGAATTTGTAACACCTGGAAGTTCATCAACAGGATTTGCATAAATATTTGTTCCAATTAATGATTGTTTTCTCGTTTCAACTGCTTTTAGTCGATTATTATATACTTCCTCTATTGCAGCTTGTAGTTTACCGGATTGAATATATGCATCAATTCCGCCTGCATCTTCAATCTCAATAAATAATTGCCAAGCCTTTTCTACATATTCTGCAGTTAATGATTCAATAAAGTAAGAACCACCAGAAGGATCTAATACATTTGTAACAAGTGATTCTTCTTTCAGCACTAATAAAACATTTCGTGCGATGCGGATTGATTGTTCAGTTGGCTCTGATAGAACATCATGTGGATGAACTGTAACAACATCAGCCCCACCAATTAGTGCTGCGAAAGCTTCATTCCCAGCACGTAAAAGATTTACATACACATCTAATTTTGCAAAACTACGTACAGATGTTTCAGCTACTACTGGTATAGCATCAGCTTCATTTACACCGTAAGCTGATGAAAACGCTTTCCACAATACTTTAAAAGCACGTAGCTTTGCAATCTCACTGAAGAAGTGTGTATCAATTGCAAAATTAACGAAAAATTTCTTAGTAAAGTCCTCGAATTTTTCTTCTTTTTGAGCATATTTGGCAGCTAATGCTAAGGCAATTGCAAGCTCTTGAACAATATTTGCCCCGTCATTATGGAACGTTACTGTATTAGCAGAATATGTTCGAACGTTTTCAAAACTATCTAAAGTGACAGGTTCGTTCGCAATGATAAAGCCATTAATTTTTTGTCTATTATTTTCATCAATTTTATTAAAAACATTTAATAATGGATCATTATCATTTTGAATATAAAATTTAAACGAATTTTCAGATATGTAATTCGCTAATTGTGCTAAGTTTTCATCATTCCATTCAAATGGAACACGGCTATCTATAGTAAGTACATTATTGCCTTTATTTAAACTATCTTGAATATTGGCAAAAAATTCCTCTGCAGATTCCCCATAAATCTGTTGTGCTATTAAAATTCCTGCAGATTTTTTTAAAGAACGAATCGTTGTGATTTGTTTCTCTAATTTATCACCTAGTTTTTCCACTAACATTTCCTGAGTGTAAAGTGGTTCTAATGTGACACCTTCCATTGTTTTTGTGTACAGTGTTTCAAACGATTTCCCCTTTAAAGCTTTTATTGCCTGCGTTTTCCAGTCGTCATAATTGACAGTTGGAAATTGAATATCTTTCATTACATTTGACATATTCTCGCTAAAAAAGCTTCCCCCTTTAACTGTTTATATTTCATATTCTACAATAGAAAACGTTGCCATAAAAGTACAAAATAATAAAGGAAGCCCTATTTAATAAGGCTTCCTCGCATGTTAGTAGACTGACATCTTCTCTTTATTTACATTTTCGAGAATTTCTTTCACTCTATTTAGAAATTTCCCACAAATCAATCCATCTAAAATTCTGTGATCTAAAGATAAACATAAATTTACCATATCACGAGCAGCAAACATACCACCGTTCATAATAACAGGTCTTTTTACTATTGATTCGACTTGTACAATGGCCGCTTGCGGATAATTGATAATACCCATTGATTGTACAGAACCAAATGATCCTGTATTATTCACTGTAAATGTTCCACCTTGCATATGCTCTGATTTTAATTTGCCTGTACGAACCAGTATAGACAACTCATGAATTTCCTTCGCAATCCCTTTAATGGATTTATCATCAGTATTTTTAATAACAGGTACAAATAACGCATCTTCTGATGCAACAGCTATTGAAATATTAATATCCTTTTTCTGTATAATTTTGTCGCCCGCCCATACTGAATTCATCATCGGATACTCTTTCAATGCTTGAGCAATTGCTTTTATAAAGAAAGCAAAGTAAGTTAAATTAAAGCCTTCCTTTTGTTTGAATTCATTTTTTATGTCGTCTCGATAAGCGACAAGATTTGTAACGTCCACTTCCATCATCATCCAAGCATGGGGAACTTCGTGTTTACTTCTAACCATATTATTAGCGATTGCACGTCGGACCGCAGTAACTGGAATTTCAATATCACCAACAGCACTACTAATTAATGGTGAATTATTAGCTGCGGCTTTTGGTTCTGCTTCTATCTTGTCATGCTTCGGTTCAGCTAATAAAGTACTTTGTGGAATACCTGACTCAATCACCTTTAAAATATCTTTTCTCGTTATTCTTCCTTCTAAACCAGTTCCTGTGATAAGCTGCAAATCAATATTATGCTCATTTGCTAGTCTAAGAACCGCTGGCGAATAACGTCCTTTTTGTTTAGGTTCACTTTGTCCTTTAACAGGAGCTACTTCTCTACTATTTTGTGGCACGTGATCAGAACTTCCCGCATTGCGAATTGCTTCACTTACATTTGATTTTTCTGAAACCACTTCAGTTACTTCGATTGAACAAACAACTTCACCTACTGGCAATGTTTGCCCTTCTTTTGCAATGAGCTCTTTAATCGTTCCAGAAAAAGATGAAGGGATTTCTGCATTCACTTTATCTGTTACAACTTCTGCAAGTGGATCATATTTGTTCACTTTATCGCCCGGTTTTACAAGCCATTTTTCAATTGTTCCTTCAGTTACGCTTTCACCTAGCTGGGGCATTAAGATGTTTTGAATCGACATATTCCCCTAACCTCCTTTATTAAAACGCTGCTAAATCCCGCATTGCTCGTTCAATTTTTTCAGGATTTATCATAAAATATTTTTCCATCGTAGGTGCATAAGGCATAGCAGGTACATCTGGCCCCGCAAGACGTTGAATCGGTGCATCCAAATCAAATAAACAATGCTCTGCGATAATCGCTGCAACTTCACTCATAATGCTACCTTCTTTATTGTCTTCAGTAATAAGTAATACCTTCCCTGTTTTACTCGCCGCTTCACAAATAGCTTCTTTATCCAATGGGTAAACAGTACGGAGATCTAAAATATGTGCTTGAATCCCATCATCCGCAATTCTTTCTGCCGCTTGAATTGCAAAATTAACAGCTAAACCATAGGTAATAACTGTAATATCATCACCTTGGCGCTTCACATCTGCTTTGCCAATTGGTAATACATAATCTTCAGTAGGAACTTCTCCTTTTATTAAACGGTATGCACGCTTATGTTCAAAAAATAAAACAGGATCTTCATCTCGAATTGCCGCTTTCAATAATCCTTTTGCGTCATAGGGTGTTGACGGAATGACTATTTTTAACCCAGGTGTACCCGCAAATAACGCTTCAACAGATTGTGAATGGTAAAGTGCACCATGGATTCCCCCACCAAAAGGAGCTCTTACGACGATTGGGCAATTCCAATCATTATTTGAACGATATCGAATTTTGGCCGCTTCCGATACAATTTGATTTACTGCTGGCATAATAAAATCAGCAAATTGCATTTCAGCAATCGGTCTCATACCTACCATCGCTGCACCAATAGCAACTCCTGCTATTGCACTTTCAGCTAAAGGAGTATCCAAAACACGATATTCACCAAATTGATCATATAGACCTGCTGTAGCTTTAAATACGCCCCCTTTACGCCCAACATCTTCACCTAAAATGAAAACGTTTTCATCCCGTTCCATTTCTTCTTTTATTGCTAAATTAATCGCTTCAATGTAAGAGATAATTGCCATTAGAACTCATCTCCTTTCTCATACACGAAATTCAATGCATGCTCCGGAGTTGCATATGGGGCATTTTCTGCATAATCGGTTGCTTCATTTACGATGGCCGCAATTTTGTTATTAATATTTAAAATTACCTCTTCTGAAGCAACGCCGGTTTCTTTTAAATAATTCTCAAACAATTTGATAGGGTCATTAGCCTTTCCTTCTGCGATATCCTCAGCAGTACGATATTGGCGATCATCATCATCTGAAGAATGAGCTGTTAAACGATACGTAACAGTTTCTATTAAACTTGGACCTTCTCCTCGTCTTGCACGATCTACTGCCTCTTTTACGACTTGATATACTTCAAGGGGATTTTTCCCATCAACCGTAACCCCAGGCATTCCATAACCTATTGCCCGATCAGAAACTTTTGCACAGCCTAATTGACGTTCAACCGGTACTGAAATAGCATATTGGTTATTTTCTACCATAATAATGACTGGTAGCTTATGGACTCCTGCAAAATTTGCTCCTTCATGGAAATCCCCTTGATTTGTTGATCCTTCTCCTAGCGTTACGAAAGATACATAATCTTTATTTTGCATTTTACCAGCAAGAGCAACTCCTACTGCATGCGGCACTTGGGTCGCTACTGGTGAAGAACCAGATAATATTCGGTTTTTCTTTTGTCCAAAATGTCCAGGCATTTGACGTCCGCCAGAATTTGGATCCTCTGCTTTTGCGAATGCTGATAACATTAATTCTTTTGGTGTCATACCAAAATGTAAAACGACTCCCATATCGCGATAGTATGGCGCAATATAATCCTTTGACTTATCTAAAGCAAAAGCTGCCCCAACTTGAGCTGCTTCTTGTCCTTGACATGAAATGACAAATGGAATTTTCCCTGCACGATTTAAAAGCCACATTCTTTCATCTAGTCTTCTTGCTGTTAACATTGTTTCGTACATTTTTAAAACATCTTCATTAGATAACCCTAAAATTTCATGATGCAACTTTTCGTTTGCCATAGAATCATCCCCTTTCGTTTCTTAATCAATTTTAACTAGATTCATACCGATATCTAAAATGTATTCTTATTAATATCTATTAATCTTTTAGCTTTAAATATGAATTGCTCGGCTATCGACAGCTAATGCTGCTTCACCAATTATTTCACTTAACGACGGATGAGGATGAATTGTTTCTCCTATTTCCCATGGAGTTGCATCTAACAGCATAGCTAAAGCAGCTTCAGAAATCATATTCGTTACATCAGGCCCTATCATATGAATACCTAATATATCGTCTGACTCTTTATTTGCAATAATTTTTACGAATCCTTCAGAGTTTCCATAAACTAAAGCTTTCCCTATTCCTTTGAATGGAAACTTCCCTACCTTGATTGGAAGGCCAGAGTCAACAGCTTGCTGCTCAGTCAGACCGATACTAGCAATTTCCGGATAACTATAAATACATCTTGCTATATTTTGAGTATTCACATGGGTAATCTTGCCATTTACAATATGTTCAACTGCAGCTATCCCTTCATGAGATGCAACGTGGGCAAGCTGCAGACCACCTATTACATCTCCAATGGCATAAATATGTTTTTCTTTCGTTTGATAAGCCTCATTCACCTTAATAAAACTAGAGTCAGTTTCAATTTCTGTATTTTCTAGACCAATTCCTTCAATATTCCCAACACGGCCAATGGAAATTAACATTTTTTCAGCATTTATAGTTTGTACTTCATTATGAACAGATACCGAAACTGTAATGCCCTCTTCTATATTAATTGATTCAGTCATTATTTGGGCATTTGTAACAATATTTATTCCTCGATTTTTTAATAATTTTTCTATCTCACTAGAAATCTCCAAATCTTCTGTTGGCAAAATTCGATTTCCATATTCTATCACAGTAATTTCAACGCCGAAATCTGCAAGCATGGATGCCCATTCAATTCCGATTACTCCTCCACCAACGATAATTATGGATTTTGGTAATGTTTCTAATTGTAATGCATGATCGGAAAACATAATTGTTTGACCGTCAACATGAATGTCATTTATATTGCGAGGTCTTGACCCGGTAGAAATAATAACATTTTTAGGAAGGAGCATTTCATTTTCTAACCCTTCCATTTCAACTGAAATTGTACCTGGCATAGGTGAAAAAATTGATGGACCTAAAATTCGCCCTGTACCATAATAAACATCAATTTTTCCTTTTTTTATTAAGGCTTTTACACCGTTGTGCAGCTGATCTATAATTGTCTGTTTTCGATTTTGAATCGCAGGAAAATTAATTTTTACATCTGTAACGTCAATTCCAAAAGCTTGTGCGTTTTTAGATTGTCTATAAACTTCTGCACTCCGTAGCATTGCTTTACTTGGGATACAGCCTTTATGCAAACAGGTTCCACCTAGTTTTTCCTTTTCAACAATTGCAGTTTTTAGTCCTAACTGAGATGCGCGTATTGCAGCAACATATCCCCCAGTTCCACCACCTAGAATTACTAGATCATATTCATGAGCCAAACAAATCACTCCTAACAAATAATTAGGAAGCAAAGAATTTCTTCACTTCCTTTTATATTGATGATTCAATTATCTACCATTTAGAATATTTTTTCCATTTTTTAAAAATTGTTTTCGAGATTTTGATACCCGTTCTATTCTTTCTTCTGCTAGACGATTTGCCGCTAAATAGGTTGGGATATTGTCACGTTTTGAGATTTCGAAAATTTTCGCAATACTATCGTAAATTGTTTCTACTCTCTTCATTGCACGCTCTCTATTATAACCGTACAGCTCATCTGCAACGTTAATAACCCCACCTGCGTTAATAACATAGTCCGGTGCATACACAATGCCTAGCTCATGAATCACTTGACCATGCTTCGAATCTTTTAATTGATTATTTGCAGAACCTGCAATTACTTTAGCTTTTAATTGAGGAATTGTATCATCATTAATAATAGCTCCCAGTGCACATGGAGAAAAAATATCCACATCTTGTTTATATATATCATCTGGCTCAACTGCAATGGCATCAAAATCATTCACTACTCGCTGAACTGCTTTTTTGTTTATATCTGTAACAATCAATTTTGCGCCATCTTTATATAAATACTCACATAATGTATAAGCAACATTTCCTAACCCTTGAACAGCTATTGTACGACCCTCAAGGCTATCCGAACCAAAAGCTTCATTTGCAGCAGCTTTCATTCCAAGATAAACTCCATATGCCGTTACAGGTGATGGATTACCTGATGAACCAAAAGTTGGTGAAATTCCTGTTACATAATCAGTTTCTTCATGAATTAAGTCCATATCTGTGACAGTTGTTCCAACGTCTTCAGCTGTAATATAACGTCCATTTAATCCTTGAATAAAGCGACCTAATGCACGGAACATTTCTTCATTTTTATCTTTAAATGGATCACCTATAATAACCGTTTTACCCCCACCAAGATTTAATCCAGCTGCTGCATTTTTATAAGTCATACCGCGAGCTAGACGAAGAGCATCTTCAATTGCTTGATCTTCTGTAGCATATGTCCACATTCGCGCTCCGCCTAATGCAGGCCCAAGTGTCGTATCGTGAATTGCAATAATTGCTTTTAAACCTGATGTTTTGTCTTGACAAAAAACAAGTTGTTCATAATCATACTTTTCCATATACTTTAAAATTTCCACAAACAGATCCCCTTTCACTTGAAAGCGTTTTCTTTCTCGGATAGATGGTTTAAAGCTACAAAAAACATTATATCCCTAACAACATATCCGTTTTATTTTACAATACTTTCAAAATTGGGATTAAGCAACTAATAATGTCTATTTTAATGTTATTAAGAATATTCTAATAATTCTCATTATTATTCTATTTTATGTAATTTATTGGCGTTTCTTGACTTTCGAGTAGACCATTGTACAATAAAAGTAGTTGTAAGGGGGTAATTCAGGTGGCAAGGATGATAGCTTTTATTATTATGTTAATACCTGCCCTAATGGCTGGAGCAGGCATTAAATTTATGAGAGATACATTGTTTGGAAAGTTAATTTCACCTTTTCCATGGCTCTGGCTACAGTTTGTAATTGGGATTGTATTCTTCATTGTTGGTTTAGGATTTTTTGCAGGTTTTCTATTGCACCGAGATCGCAAACGAGGAAAAGTTGCTCCAAAATTTCAAAAGGGCTCAAAATAAATAACAGACGTTCAAAGCGGATTTCAAAGTACCCTGCCTAATTGAACGTCTGTTTTATTTTTTTCTTCTTTTCAATGTTGGCTAGTCGGTCTGGAAAATCTGTAATCCATCCAATTACTAATGGATGTGGGTTATATAGAAAAGATTCCGTTCCGATTAAGCCATAAAATCTTATACCCTTATTTGCATTTGTACATGCTTCAAAATATTTATCCTTATAATATTTTTTATTCGCATGAACTGCATCAAAATGGGTGGAAGTTTTTAAAGTATTCCAATCGAATGCTTTCGTTACAATAAAAGCAGTTTTAAAATCCGGCCTTTGCATCTTTACGATTCGAATTAATTCATCATGAAAAGAAGAAAAATGACTACCATCCGGTAAAACCATTTTTTGCAATATATCAATAAGAGGCTTTTGATTAGTTATTAACGTTTCCTTTAACTCTATATTTAAAGGCATTTGATTTTTATTAGACCATTCAATTACTTGCTTCAATGTGGGAATCCGAAATTTTGAAAATTTTCGAATCAGAGGTTTCCCGATTGGACATTTTTCTATTTCATCATACGTACATTCATTTATGTTCTTTCTAATACCCGCTAATCGAAATAAATTGGAATCATGGTAGACAACAAGAACATTATCTTTTGTACATTGAACATCCAGTTCAATTCCATCTGCCCCAAGCATTTTTGCTTTTTCAAACGCCTTAAAGGTATTCTCTAATGTATAACCAGACGCTCCCCGATGCGCAAATATCGGTATTCGCTTCATCATTAAATATTCAACTCTCCAAACTCCAATAGAAATGTTCCTTGCGTAATTCGACTAATAACAGATGATTTTTCACCTATTTGAATATATGTTCCAGGATATGCTTCTTTTTTCACGATAATTTGTTCTTTCCCAACATTTTTCAAATTATGCATTAATTCTTTTATTTCAAAATCGATTTGCTGAGAATATTCTTGCTTTTTTTCAAGTTCTGCTTGTAATTGTTCCAAAGCTTGACGCTGCGTGTCATTTAAGCGATCTTTGTGCTGAATAATTTGATTTTTTTTGGATGTAAGTTGGATAATTTCTTCTTGGATCGTTTTTAATAAGGATGCCTTATCTTGTATTAATTCATAAGCCTTTTGTTTATTTAAGCTTTCAATAATCAGCTCTGTTCTTCTTTCTAAACGATTTCCAGAAACAGCAGTGACGATTAAATTTTTTGCAACCGCTTTCCCACCAATTATTTTACCTTTTCGTTCATCGAGCAAAATAGAGTTTGCAACTAAATATGATCCGAGTGAGTAATATCCAATGACGATATCGTTTTTTGCATATAAATTTGCATCATTGACATGTTTCACATAAATACTACCGCCAGCTTCAATTTCTGTTTCATTTAACCCAAATATACCACCTTTAATATAAATATCGCCTTCAGTGGATTGAATCAATTTTGCTCCGGTTATTCCTTCCGAATGTTCAATCGAAATATCACCCGTTGCGATAACCGAGTATCCATTCATAACTGTCCCTTTTATTGATACTGAACCATTGAACTTAATATTACCAGTTTCAATTCCCACGTCACCATTTATCGGTAAATGATTGTTAACAGATATAATTCCTTGGCGCTGTTCTGCTGCTCCACTTGTTTTGGCATATAACACGATTTTTCCGTTTTCTTCTACTTCATAAGCAGATTTTTTGTCATACTTAAAAAGTACATCCTTACCCATTAGCGCGGGAATAGTTTCTCCATGAATATTTGTTCCGTCGATTCCAGGCTTCGGTAATACTTTTTCTCCAAGCCAGTCACCTTCTTTGATTTCATAAATAAAATTCATTTCAAAAAAGTCTGCTTTGCCACCTTCACCAATAACCGGTTTTCGTTCAGGTATCTCTAAAAATTTCACGATGGCATCCTCGCCTTTTATCGGAGGTGTTCCTTCTGCAATAACGTATGGTTTCCCAGGTACTAGACCATTCAAGTCTAAATCTTTAATACCATAGGTTATATTATACTCAGCAAGAACATCTTTGATTTGGGCGAGAATTTTTTCTTTATTTTCCTTAATGGATTCAATAGTTTCATAAACATACAGTGATGCAACCATCTTATCTTTTGAAATTTCAATCGAGACATTGGGTAACCAATAGCCAATTTCAACTGGTTGGGTAGATTCTTTACTTAATGTGTTTTTTAGCAATGCAAAATTTGTTAATTTAATACGGGGATAGTTACGCAGTATTGCATCGAATTCCTTTAAGGGAAAGCCACTTTTTACCGTTCTAATATATACTTTTTCATTTTCTTCTGTTAGTTCTACTAAATCATTTGTATAAATAATCACTATAATCCCCCCTGTCTTTCTAGTATAACGAAACAATTTAAGTTTGTTTAGGGACAATTTTCATAATAATGAAAAATTTAAAACTAAAAAATACCTATTTTATTAATATATTGCAGTATAAAACTATAAAACCATCTCTACACTAAGTCCTAGAATTTAAATGATAAAAGTAAAAATAATCTAAACTTCTAAATTTTACTTACAATTTTATATTAATGTAAAATTACATCTAAAGTTCATAAATAAAGTAATTAAAAACGACATTTTATTGTCTTCCTGCAGATTTTTATTTGAAGATGGATCAATAATTTTCGTTCTAAATGCAAAAAGCACTTTCAAATTTATTAGTTTGTGAGAAACCAATAAATTTGAAAGTGCTACAATAAATTATAATTGATAATATTACTATAGAAAAACTACTTACTTTAAGAAGCTATCAACTCAATACGAATTTTATCCGCAATCATCGCAATGAACTCTGAGTTTGTTGGTTTTGATTTTAGATGGTGGACTGTGTATCCGAACATTTGTGAAATAGATTCGTAGTTTCCGCGATTCCACGCTACTTCGATTGCATGACGAATCGCCCGCTCTACACGAGAAGGGGTTGTGCCGAATTTCTTTGCAATTTCAGGATATAAAATTTTCGTTACTGAACCTAATAATTCAATATCATAATAAACCATTTGAATCGCTTCTCTTAAGTATGAGTAGCCTTTAATATGTGCTGGAACACCAATTTCTTTAATAATAGATGTAATCGTTGTGTCAAGTTGACGTTGATTAACTTTAGCTTGTCCCTCAGGTTGAAGGATGCTTTGTCTTTTTACACTTTCCGTTTTTTGCCCTGCGCAATGCAAGATTTTTTGAACAAGTTGATCAAATTCAAACGGCTTTAACATAAAATATGAAGCTCCATAAGTAACTGCTTGCTTCATCACATCCTCTTGTCCAAAAGCAGTAAGCATAATGACTTGTGTTTTCGAAAGTCGATCATCACTATACATTACTTCAAGAACCCCTAATCCATCCAAATGAGGCATGATAATGTCAAGGAGTAGTACATCTGGTTGAAATTCTTCTAACATTTTAATACAAAGTTTACCATTTGATGCAGTTGCAACAACTTCAATATCAGGGTGATTTTCAAAATATTGTTCCATTGTTCTTACTAAATCTCGGTTATCGTCGGCTATTGCCACTTTTACTTTCGCCAAAAAAATTCCCCCTTTGATTTTACATTCGAGTTTTCTACTTTATTTGAATTTCCTCACAATTTATGTCACAGTTTTCGAATACTTGACATTTTTATTTTCGACATTGCTTAAAAAAAACCTTTTTAATAAATAAAAATAATAAAGTAGTACGAGACTTTCATCGTTTATCGACATATTTTTCATTTTTACTATTCCGATATACATGATTATAATTGATTTACCTAAAAAAAAGAAGGAGTGGGTTGTCCAAAAATGACTTTTGAACGCCCCTCTCCTTCCTATTTCGGTTCTTTCTTTAGCATTTCATTTAAGGTAATTGCCGCGCCCCTTGATGGTTGCTCGACGAACATATGTGTTACCGCACCAACAAACTTCCCTTTTTGGATGACAGGACTACCACTCATTCCTTGTAAAATTCCACCGGTTTTCTGTAGTAGTTCTTTATCGGTTACAACAAACTGTAAGAAATTATCTTCAATTTTTACTATATCGATGTCAAATGCTTCTACTTTCGATCCTTCAATTGCCGTATATATCTCCGCTTTTCCTAGCTCAATTTCATCCTCATGCATAATTTCCATTGGCTTGCGCAAGCTTTGTTTTAATTCGCTTTCCCAATTGCCAAATATTCCGTATAGATCATTTGATTTTATATTCCCGAGTCGAATGTTGTTATTTTCAATAACAGATATTTTGTACCCTGGATTTCCTGGTTTACTTTTCTTAATTTGTTCTATGGAGGCTAAAAAGATTGATCCGTTCGTAAAACTTGGTGGTTCCTTTAATACACCATCGATTATTTGATGACCTAAAGCACCATATTGTTTCGATTCTGGATCTATAAAGGTCAATGTACCTATGCCATCTGTCTCATCTTTTATAAACGGCAAAATATTATTCGCCTGTTCATTGGTCAATGAAATATCACGATGCTGTTGCGATTTTTGTTTTACTGAAATTGTTAAATCTTCCGTAGTTAATTGCTTTTTTAACATATCAATGGAAGTGACAGATTTTCCGTTCACTTTAGTGATAACGTCACCCTTTTTTAACCACTCACCATTTGGAAGTAAAACATCGTGAGCAACATATACAAATGGCAATTGTAACTGTATCCCAATTGATTCACCCATCGGAATTAATTTTTTCGCTGATGCATAAACGCTCGGCGATAAAATAAAGACAGAAAGCAAAATCAAAGTTAACAGATTACGCAAATGGCATTTCATAGTCCACCTCCTTAAGATTTGTACATTTACTATGTGTCAGTTGTACATCATTAATGAGAGGTAAATATTTGTCGTAGAAGTTTCACATGTCAATCAATTAGGATAAAGAAGCAGTCTCAGAGTTCTGAGACTGCCTAAATGCGAAACAAAAAATTGTCTCATTAATTTTTTTGGAAAAAGTACACTAAGCTAAAATGCTGCTTTTCATTTCTCGTTTTCGTATATCGGCTAATTTTAATAACTCTGATGCATGTTGTAATGTTAAATCAGTAATTTCAGACCCACTCATCATACGGCTCACTTCTTCAATACGAGCCGTTGTATCTATATTAGTGACTGTAGTATACGTACGATTTTGATCTACTTGTTTACGGATGTAATAATGTTGATCAGCCATTGCTGCAACTTGTGGTAAGTGAGATATACAGAGTACTTGAGACTGAATGGAAATTGCAGCAATTTTTTCAGCAATTGCTTGTGCTACACGTCCGCTAACTCCAGTGTCCACTTCATCAAAAATAATAGATGTGACTCCGTTAGAAGATGAGAAAATTGTTTTTAATGCAAGCATAATACGAGATAATTCCCCACCAGAGGCAATTTTCGGTAAAGATTTCGGTGGTTCACCAACATTTGTTGATATATAGAATGATACATAGTCTTTCCCATTTAAATCAAAACTATGTAACGATTCAAAATTTACGATGAATTTTGCTTTTTCCATATGTAAATCACGCAATTGTTCCATAATTGCTTCGCTTAATTTAACTGAGGATTGCTTTCGAATTTTTGTTAATTCTTGAGCTAGCTTATTAAGATCTTCTTCCATTTCAACTAGCTTTTTCTCGTTATTTTGTATAATTTCATCGCGATTTTGCAATAAAATGATTTCTTCTTTTATTTTTTCAAAGTACTCTAAAATTTCCTCAACAGTTGTACCGTATTTTCGTTTCATCGTTTGATATTGTGCCAGCCTTTGTTCTACTTCATTCAAACGATCAGGCTCAAATTCAAGCTCATCTAATACGTTTTTAATTTGATAGGCAGCATCTTGCAATGCGTAAAATGAATTTGTTACGATTTCTGCTGAATCTTTAAAATGTTCGTCAAGTTCAACTATATCTTCTAAAGCATTCATAGCATTTCCCAAATGATCTAAACTTTTCAAATCACCAGAAATGGCTTCATATGCAACATTTGCCCGTTCAAATATTTTATGGAAGTTTAATAAACGGCGACGTTCATCAAGTAGTGCATCTTCTTCACCGATTTTAAGATTTGCTTCCTCAAGCTCATTAATTTGAAATTGATATAAGTCAATTCGTTGTGCAATTCGTTGCTCGTCCATATTTAATTCTGCAACTTCTCGTTTAAATTCACGATACGCCTGGTAACCTTTTACGTATTGTTCCTTTACATTTTTTATTTCGTTTGAAGCAAAGTAATCAAGTAAATGAATATGCTGTCTTTCATCCATTAACTCTTGGCTTTCATGCTGTCCATGAATATCAATTAGTGTTGACCCAATATCCCGTAAAATCGATAAAGGAACTAATTTTCCATTTATACGACAAACACTTTTCCCTTTTTCGTTAATATCTCTTCGCAGTATGATCGTACCTTCTTCACTTTCAATTCCTACTTCTTCTAATTTAGAGTAAATAGGATGCTGCTCATTCGTAATGATAAATAGTCCTGTTAGTTCCGCTTTTGATGCTCCATGTCGTATAAACTCTTGAGATGCTCGGCCACCAGCAAGAAGATGAACAGCGTCGATAATAATAGATTTCCCAGCACCAGTTTCACCAGTTAAAACCGTAAGACCTTCAGAAAAATTAACCGTTAAGTCGTCTATAATTGCAAAGTTACGAATACTAAGCTCTTTTAACAAATAAATCCACCTCTTAAAGTAAATCTAGTAAACGATTTTTTACAACTTCGCGATCTTCTTCTCTACGACAAATAATTAAGATTGTATCATCACCTGAAAGTGTTCCTAAAATTTCTTTCCATTCTAAATGATCTAATAACACTGCAATGGCATTCCCATTACCTGGCAACGATTTCAACATTAAGAAATGAGAAACACCATCGATACTTACAAAAGAATCCGACAACGCTCTTTGTAACTTTTGTAATGGATTAAACCGTTGATCTGCAGGTAAACTATATTTATAGCGACCATCTTGAAGAGGAACTTTTACTAAATGCAGTTCTTTAATATCTCTGGATACTGTTGCTTGTGTAACATTATACCCAGCTTGTTTTAGACGATTTACTAAATCATCTTGTGTTTCGATTTCATTATTTGATATGATTTCACGAATGCGCATATGGCGTTGACCTTTATTCAAATCCGTCACCTCTTATGAATATTTATGTATATTTATACTAACATCTTGTAATAAAAACCACAAGAGAAAGAGGATATGACGTAATTTGCCATACCCTCTTATTCATAGAATATTACAATATTCTATTTTAATTCATTATGAGCCGCATCAACTACGTCTTTAAAATTGGTAAACGGCTCAATTATTTGATCTTCTTTAGGATTTACTAAATGGAATAAAAATTCAATATTCCCTTCTCCACCTGTAATTGGCGAATAGGATGCATCTTTTACAACAAATCCGATATTAGTAGCCATTTTTGCAGTTTCTTCAAGGACTTCAAGATGAATTTTGGAATCTCTCACAATGCCTTTTTTACCTACGTTTTCTTTCCCTGCCTCAAATTGAGGTTTCACTAATGCCATTACATCTCCACCAGGTATTAATATCGTTTTTAAAACTGGTAAGATGAGGGATAATGAAATAAAAGAAACATCTATTGTAGCAAATTCAGGTAATCCAACTGTAAAATCTTCTGGCTTTGAATATCTGAAATTCGTTTTTTCCATTACAGTTACACGTTCATCCGAGCGAATTTTCCAAGCAAGTTGATTTGATCCTACATCAAGTGCATAACAATGCTTAGCACCATTTTGCAGTGCACAATCTGTAAAACCACCTGTTGAAGAGCCGATATCAAGCATTAATTTTCCTTCAACAGACATATCGAATATTTCCAATGCCTTTTCAAGTTTTAATCCGCCACGGCTAACGTATTTAAGTTGCGAGCCTTTCACTTGAAGAGGGGCATCAACTGATATTTTTTCACCAGCTTTATCAATGCGTGTTTCGTTTGAATAGACAAGTCCAGCCATTATAGAACGTTTTGCCTTTTCACGAGTTTCACATAATCCTCTTTCAACAAGTAAAATATCTACTCTTTCCTTCAATTGTTTTGTCATACCATTTTCGTTCCTATTGTTTTGTTGCTCTTTACTAGCAGCCCAAGACGTTCTACCGCTTCTTCTTTTGTAATGTGGACTTCTTCTAAAAGTAAATCTACACTACCTTGTTCAACAAATTGATCTGGAATTCCGATGCGCTCAATGTCAACACGATAATTATGATCGCTAGCAAATTCCAGCACTGCACTACCAAAGCCACCTTGTAGTACACCTTCTTCAATTGTTAAAATCGGCAGTTTTTTCGACATTAAATCATGTAGCATAGCCTCATCTAGCGGCTTTATAAAGCGGGCATTTACTACTTTTACATTTACACCCTTTTCTGAAAGCTCCTCAGCTGCTTCCATTGCCATTGGGATTGTTGTACCAAATGTTAAAATGACAGCATCTTGGCCTTCTCTTAAAACTTCCCAAGTACCAATAGGAATCGTTTTCATTTCTTCATCCATCTGCACTCCATAGCCGTTTCCACGAGGGTAGCGTAAGGCAATCGGACCATCATTATATTCAATAGCAGTTTTAACCATATGTTGCCCTTCATTTTCATCTTTCGGCATCATTAACACAATATTTGGAATGTGTCGTAAGAAAGCTATATCGAAGACACCTTGATGAGTTTCACCATCTGCTCCAACAAGACCAGCACGATCAATTCCAATGAATACATTTAAATTTGCACGGGCAATATCATGTAACACTTGATCATAGGCTCTTTGTAAAAATGTTGAGTAAATGGCCAAGAAAGGTTTCATCCCTTGTGTCGCAATTCCAGCAGCCATTGTTGTTGCATGTTGTTCAGCAATGCCGACATCGAAAAATCGTTTTGGAAACTCTTTTTGAATTCCTTCCATTTTTGAACCGACAGGCATGGCCGGTGTTATCGCAACAATACGTTGATCTTCCCTCATCAATTTGCGAACGGATTCAGAAACTAAGCTACTCCATGCTGGTCCTTTAACATTTGATTTCACAAAGGCACCAGTTTCCATTTTATATGGACCTGTACCATGCCATGTTCCAACTGTATCCTCTTCTGCTGGTTTGTAGCCTTTTCCTTTTTTCGTTATGACGTGAACCATAACAGGACCTTTAACTTTTTTAGCGTATTCTAATGTTTTTTCCAATGCTTCAAAATCATGACCATCAATAGGTCCTAAATATTTAAAGCCCATTTCTTCAAAAAATACGCCAGAAACAACTAAATATTTTAAGCTATCTTTTACTCGTTCTGCTGTACTTGCTACTTTGCCACCAAGTACTGGAATTTTTTTCATAAGAGATTCAAGCTCTTCTTTTGCTTTTGAATATTCCTTTGCAGTACGAAGACGACCTAAAATATTATGAAGTGCTCCAACATTAGGAGCAATTGACATTTCATTATCATTTAAAATGACAATCATATTTGTTTTCTCATGGCCAATATGGTTAAGTGCCTCAAGAGCCATACCACCAGTTAAAGCTCCATCACCAATGATTGGTACAACATAATTTTTTTCATTTTTTATATCACGAGCAATAGCCATCCCCATTGCAGCGGATAATGATGTTGAACTATGCCCAGTTTCCCACTCATCGTGTTCACTTTCACTTCGTTTTGGGAAACCGCTAAGTCCTTTATATTGTCGTAAAGAATCAAATTGAGCTGCACGACCAGTCAATATTTTATGAACATATGCTTGATGGCCTACATCCCATAAAAATTTATCTTTCGGACTGTTGAATGCTTTATGTAAAGCAATTGTCAATTCAACGACACCTAAATTTGGACCGATATGTCCCCCTGTAATTGAACATTTTTCAATAAGAAAGGAGCGAATCTCATTAGCTAACGATTCTAACTCCGTTTTATTCATATTTTTCAAAAAGGATGGACTAGTGATTTGGGTTAAATCCATCTCTCACACACCTTTTCATGTAATTATTCAAATATACTTTTTACTATTATAGCAGTGAAAAGTCTCATTCAAAAGTTTTTCTATAATGTAGATAAAATTAGTTTTGACGACGCACGATATATTGAGCAAAGTCCTCTAAAATTGATGTATCTCGATTAATGTTATTAAGTGCAGATAATGCAAATTGATAATGTTCATCGAGTTTTTCCTTAGCCCCTTCAATCGTTAATAATGCAGGGTACGTGCTTTTATCACTTGCAATGTCTTTCCCTGCAGTTTTACCAAGCTCTTCAGACGTACCAACAATATCAAGAATATCATCTTGAATTTGGAAGGCAAGCCCAATATGATGTGCATATTCAATTAACGATTGTCGCTCCTCAAATGTTGCATCAGATAATACGGCACCAGCTTCTATACTGAAACGTAAAATTGCACCTGTTTTATTGATATGAACATGTTCTAGTTCCGGTAAGGTTAACGAATGGGTTTCACCATCCATATCTAACACTTGACCACCGACCATACCTTCTGCACCAGCTGCAATGCTTAATAAGTTAATTAGTTCTACTCTTTTTTCTGCTAAGACATTATCCATTCTCGCAAGAACCCCAAAGCTTAACGTATTTAAAGCATCCCCTGCAAGTGTTGCTAATGCTTCACCATATACTACGTGGTTTGTCGGTTTGCCTCGTCTTAAATCATCATTATCCATACTTGGTAAATCATCATGAATAAGTGAATATGTATGAATCATTTCAACGGCAGCGCCAACTATATATGCTTCTTGTTGTTTATTATGAAACAAATCACAAACCGCTACTACAAAAAGTGGACGAATTCTTTTGCCACCTGCTTTTAAAGAATAGAGCATCGATTCTTTTAATTGGTTTGGTGCTTGAATTTGTTCAACTAATGAATAAAGCTCCGTCTCGATTTTAGGTAAATTTTCTGTAATAAATTGCTTTAAACTATTTGTCATATCTAGTCCACTCCGTTTGTAGGATCAAATGGTTGTTTTTCTCCATTTTCATTCACAATTGATATTAACTGTTTTTCAGCATTTTGTAATTTTTCATGGCAAAAATGAGATAATTCCATCCCTTTTTTATATAAATCGATCGCCTCTTCTAAAGGTACATCACCCTGTTCTAATTTGCGAACGATTTCCTCTAGTTCAGACATGGCATCGGCAAATGAATGTTGATTTCCCATGCATTATTTCCCTCCTTCATTGTCCGTTAAATTCAAGATTTTCGCTTGTGCTTGTCCATCGTGGAAATGAATTGAAACTTCTTCTCCTTCAGTTACTTGCGTCACAGATTTGATTACTATGTCATCCTTATAGGTAACACTATACCCTCTAGTCATAATTGCTAGCGGATTCAATGCTTGTAATGTTCGAATGATTGATAGATGTGAATCCTTTTTCTTTTCTACTATCGTAAAAATTGAACGAGTTAATAAGTTCATAGTTTGTTCTAATTGTTTATTATAATATTGAATTGTTTGTTTTGGTGAATGCATTTTAAGCGTTGCATCTAATTTTTGCAGTTCATTATTTTTTTTCATTAAATACATTTGAGATGATCTCCCAAGTTGCATATCGAGCTGTACTAATTTTTCAGTAAACGGTCGATAAATCCGTTCAGGCGTAGCTAATGGATATGCATTTTGAAGCTTTTTTAATCTACTACGCTCAAAATTTAACTTTGCAGAAATGATTTGGTGCAATTGTGACTTACTCGTTAACAATCGTTGATATAATTCCTGTTGATTCGGAACCGCTAATTCAGCAGCAGCTGTCGGAGTAGCTGCACGTAAATCAGCAACAAAATCAGCAATTGTTGTATCTGTTTCATGTCCTACTGCACTAATAATAGGAATTCGACTTTCAAAAATAGCTCGTGCCACAACTTCTTCGTTAAATGCCCATAAATCTTCAATTGAACCACCGCCACGTCCCACAATTAAGACGTCGCAAAGCTGTTGTTTGTTTGCTAAGTGGATATTTTCAACGATATTTGGTGCCGCATTTTCTCCTTGTACAATCGTTGGATAGACAACGATCTCAGCTAATGGATATCGTCTAGAAATGGTTGTACAAATATCTCGAATAGCCGCCCCAGTCGTTGCAGTTAAGACACCAACTGTTTTTGGAAACTTTGGAATCGGTTGTTTAAAGTTAGGATTAAATAAACCTTCTTGCTGCAAACGTTCCTTTAGTTGATTAAAGGCAACATATAGTCCCCCTACTCCATCAGGCTCCATCGTTTGAACATAAAGCTGATAAATACCTGATGCTTCATAGACATTTACTTCACCTCGGATGTAAACCATCATACCTTCTTCTGGTTTAAACTTAATTTTGCTCGCTTGTGTGCGGAACATAGCTGCTGTTATACGGGCAGAATCATCCTTTAAAGTAAAGTAAATATGACCAGAACTATGTATTTTTACGTTTGAAAGCTCCCCTTTTACATATACCTCGCGTAAATGTGGATCTGCATCAAATTTTCGTTTTATATATTTTGTTAACGCTTTAACTGTTAAGTACGAAGATGTCATAAGCACGACTCCTTCATTTTAAATTTAGGAACTTTATATAAAAATCCTTCAAAAACTATTTTGTTCCAACATAAAAGCTGTTTCTCATCAGAAAAACAGCTTCTGTCTCTTTATTTTACATGTTTTAAGAATATTTGTCCTGTTATAATGTATTTTCCGCAGATTGTACTGTGTTATAAAGTAGCATAGTAATTGTCATTGGTCCTACACCACCAGGAACTGGCGTAATATGTGAGGCGATTGTCTCAACCTCTGCAAAATTCACATCACCGACTAATTTATTATTTTCATCACGATTAATTCCTACATCGATTACTACAGCCCCTGGTTTCACATGTTCTTTTGTAATAAAGTTAGGACGCCCAACTGCTGCAACAATTATATCGGCTTGTTTCGTAATAGATGGTAAATCAGGCGTTTTTGAATGTGTATATGTAACAGTCGCATCTTTTTGAAGTAACAGTTGTCCCATCGGTTTTCCTACAATGTGGCTACGTCCAACTACTACTGCATGCTTGCCGGCAAGGTCAATACCTGAATACTCAAGTAATTTCATAACACCAAATGGAGTACATGGTAAATATGTATCTTGACCTAGCATCATTTTTCCAACACTAACTGGTGAAAAACCATCTACATCTTTTTCAGGTGAAATAGTTGCAATTACTTTATCTTCATCAATATGTTTTGGTAATGGTAATTGCACTAAAATACCGTGGATGTCATTGCGATTATTTAAAGAACGAATTTGTTCAAGAAGTTCTTGTTCTGTAACTTCTTGAGGTAGTTTAATTAGTTCAGAGAAAATACCAATTTCTTCACATGATTTTTGTTTATTTCTAACATATGTTTGAGACGCAGGATTGTCTCCTACTAAAATCACAGCTAAGCCTGGAGTAACACCTTTTTCCTTCAATTGTGTTACTCGTTCAGCTACGGATTTACGAATTTCTTGACCAATCTCTTTTCCATTAATAAGGCTACCCATTATTCCGTTACTCCCCTTCATACGACTATTGTTGTGTGAATTTTGATAGTACACCATTTACAAATTTGCTCGATTTTTCATCGCCAAATGTTTTACTTAGTTCAATTGCTTCATTTAATATGACACGGCTTGGGGCATCTTCCATATATTTAAGTTCGTATAATGCAATACGTAACACTGTTCTTTCAATTTTTGGTAGTCGCCCTAACGACCAGTTATCTAGTTTTTCTTCTAATGCTGCATCTATTTCCTGTTGCTTCTCAGTAACACCATGAACTAATTGTTCAAAGAATGGATCGGATTCATCTTCATTTAATACGTGCCCGATTGCTTCTTTTAATGTTAGATCTGTGTTATCTAACTGAAACAGTACTTGTACCGCTTTTTCTCGCGCGTCATGTCGTTTCATGTATAAATCTCCTTCTTTAGTAACATTAAGTCCTATAATAACATATTTTAGCTATTCTTACACCGCTTCAAACAATTCTAGTGAAATTTTGAATGAAGAAGCTTTATAAATCAATAATGTACCATATTGACCAGTTTGTTTTCTTTCATTATCATGTTATGAAATGAGGTGATAAATTTGGTGAAGTGGATTTTATTCTATTCAATGGCATTTATACTCGGCATTTTAATCGCATTGTTTCAATGGCCATTTTGGATTGCGATTGCTGTATTAATCATTACATCTTTTATTATGATTGGCGAAGTTTTATTTACATTGTATGGCACAACAAATATGAAAAGAGTCGAAAAGTTCGTTTTAAAGAAGAAAAAAGAACCTATCTATCGTTTTATCTATTCACAGGGCTTTGGTACAAAAGAGGATCAAATAATAGCAATTGATGCGATCTTAAAAAAGTATAAACAAAAACATATTTTCCATTACTATCGCTGTATCCAAGAATATTTAAAGAATAACTTAGAACAAGCTTTTGAAGAGGCAAATAAAATTGGAAAAGAACCTTTAATGGGCTATAGCAAAGCGTTGGTCCTTGCTGAAATGGGGAAGGAAGACGAGGCACTTTCATACACTCCTTCAAAACCGTGGATGCAAGAGGCAATTGCCGCAACGATTGCAAACAATAAACATGACGATGTTTCATTTGAACAGCATGTAAATAAAGCAATTCAATCAACTCGAGGAATTCAACGTTTAAGTTTAATATATTCTTTTAAACAAATGCGTAATTAAGGTTGGTCGAATTATTTTTTTAATTAAGATATGAAGGTTTGCGGGATAAATGCAATATAAACGCCTTTTTATCCCGCGCCCCATCATCTATTTAAATACTTGCGCTGCCATCACTGCTTTTTTCCAACCATTATAAAGATTTTCTCTAGTTGTTTGATTAATTTGTGACTCAAATTTACGTTCAAGATTCCAATATTTCGCAATAGATTCTTTACTATCCCAAAAACCGACTGCTAAACCTGCTAAATAAGCAGATCCAAGTGCAGTTGTTTCATTGATAGCAGATCGTTCCACTGGGACATCTAATATATCTGATTGGAATTGCATTAAGAAATTATTTTTTACAGCCCCGCCATCTACTCGCAATGATTTAAGAGATAGTTCAGAATCAGCCTCCATCGCTGCTAGAACATCCTTTGTTTGATATGCCAATGCTTCCAATGTCGCTCGAATAAAATGTTCTTTTGACGTGCCACGGGTTAATCCAAATACTGCCCCACGTACTTCACTATCCCAATATGGCGTTCCTAAACCAACGAAGGCTGGAACCACATAAACCCCTTCTGTACTATTGACCCTCTTAGCATATTGCTCACTTTCATCCGAATTTTTAAGCATTCGTAAACCATCTCTCAGCCATTGTATAGCAGATCCAGCTACAAATATACTTCCCTCTAATGCATATTCAACTTTCCCATCAATTCCCCAAGCAATCGTTGTTAACAAACCATGGTTTGAACGAACTGCTTTTTCTCCTGTATTCATTAACATAAAGCAACCTGTGCCGTATGTATTTTTCACCATACCTGAATCAAAGCATGCTTGACCAAATAATGCAGCCTGCTGATCACCAGCAATTCCGGCTATTGGAACGCTTACCCCAAAGAAGTGGTTTTTTGAAACATGACCATATATTTCAGAAGATGGGCGAACTTCAGGCAGCATTGTTTTAGGAATGTCTAGAATGGAGAGTAATTCATCATCCCATTTTAAATCGTAAATATTATACATAAGCGTTCTTGAAGCATTTGAATAATCTGTTACATGAACTGATCCAGCAGTTAATTTCCAAATAATCCATGTATCAATTGTTCCAAAAAGCAAGTTACCTTTTTCCGCTTGTTCCCTTGCCCCATCTACATGATCTAATATCCACTTCACTTTAGTTCCAGAAAAATAGGCATCGATTAATAAACCGGTTTTATTGCGGAACGTATCACTGTAACCGCCTTCAATAAGTTTGTTGCAAATATCTGCAGTCTGGCGAGATTGCCAAACAATTGCATTATAAATTGGCTCACCCGTCGTTTTATCCCAAACAACTGTTGTTTCTCGTTGATTCGTAATTCCGATTCCTGCTATTTGTTCTGGATGAATATTCTTTTCGGATAAAACGGTAGCGATGACAGCTAAAATAGAGCTCCAAATTTCGTTCGCATTATGTTCTACCCATCCTGATTGGGGGAAGTATTGTTTAAACTCACGTTGAGCAATATGGACAATCTTTCCTTCCTGATTAAACAATATTGCTCTAGTACTTGTAGTCCCTTGATCAAGTGACATAATGTATTTCTCCATTTAATCCCCTCCTTACGTAAATTTGGTTTTTATTTATATCATACATGATTTTTTCGTAATTTCTATTTATGTATATGTTGTTGTTTCCTAATTATTTTACCTGTTTTTCTGAAATAACATTTTCATTAATACACAGGCCACTTTTGCCCAGTATTTTCTTCCCACTCTTTAATTACTTTATCAAATTCTGCCCTATGCTTAGCTATTTCTTTTGGTGACATTTTTTTATATTCTTTATTTCTTAAGGCTTCCTTCATCTGAAACTTCTACTATTGAAAACTATAGTTTGCCTTTGAACATTTAATTGTTTTTTGCATAGTCAAAGTTGCGAATAAATTTAAAAGGTGGGGAGAAAGCGAAGGTAAAATATTTGAGGATGAGAATGGTAGTATCTGATGATTTTTAGGTGATTTATACGAAGTGAAATTTATTAAATAGGGCATACAATTTAAAGGTGTTGTACGTACTATATTATTTGTTAAAACATCATATAGAGCTTACGATGATTACCCTTATTCTCGTAATAAAAATTCAAATACTTGAAGATTTATTGGGGAAAACCATTGTCCAAATGAAGTTTTTCGTGTAATCTTGTCCATGTATGAGTCCTTTTTTAGTGGATTTGGACGGGTTACCACCTGACTTATCCATTATAAAGGACTTTTTCTTTGCCATAAATAAAATTAGTGAAGATTTTGAGTGTTTTTAATATTGAAATTATATTAATGCAACACTAGTGAGGAAAATTAAACACTTTGTTTTACTCAATTCAATTGAATAATTGATATTAATTAGTTTGATTAGAGTGTTCGCAACCATTCCAATAAAAACGTTCATCTAGGTATTCACATAACAAAGGAGCCGTCAAAACTTTTTTTGGGGCGGCTCCTTTATACATGACGCTTCTTTTTCGGTACAGATATTTCTTTAACGAGGATATTCCTCTTATCTTAATAATTGCTTTGCTAGTTGACGATCTTCCTTATCATTCGTCGTAGTTGCAATGTCTTTAATAATTTTCTGAATGGAAGGTTGTTGCGAATATGTTGGAGGCCATTCTTTTAATACACTTAATGCATGATACTGTAGATTTCCATAGCCTGATTGTAGAGCAGCTTGAATTAATGGTAACCCTACACCTTCATACTCATATAAATCTTGAATTATACTTAATACACACAGTTGTTCTTCATTGGAAAGATTGGAAAGTGATAAATTCGTTTCAGCAAATTTGCATAAGTCTTTGATACTTTGATGATTATTTGTAGCCATTACCGCTAAATATAATTCACTCTTTGTCGGATATTTCTTTAATAAATCAAACAAATATTGCGTAATGTCTAAATGATAAAAGTTAGCAATTTCAAGAGCTTTAAAATTGTAATCTTGTTGAATTGCATCCAATGCAAGCTTTGGCCATTTAGGGTCGTTTATAAATGATTGAATCGCTTGTTGAATTGACGTGTGTTCGTGTTGTTTCCATTGGTCTATATACCGTTCCTCCCAAATTTCTTTATCTCCATTTATAAATTCACTTATTTTTATCAGTGGGTAAAAATCTTCAAGCGTTTGACAATGCATCCGCGCATGGTAAATAAAACGTGAAAGGACTACGCTTGCATATGGATAATCATCGATGCCCTGGGGAGCATTCTCATTTAATAGCGCTAGAATAATCAAACCTGCTCCATCATACAACTCTTTTGAAATGGTTTCTTCGTGTAATGCAACATCAAGTTCTCCTTTTGTTGCGCACGTATGAGCTAAATATTCATCCATAATTATATTTTTACATCCGTGTATTAGTAGCCATTGTTTTATTTCTGGCGTTGGTGCTTCCAATTGTTCAACAGCAGAAATTTTACCCCAACCATGAACTACTTTCGCAAGTTGCCAAATTTGGTAGTTTGCTTGAATTGTGCCATTTTTTAATGCGAATATAACATATGGTGTAAATTCTTCGTGCATACCTAATGTGAATAATAGATCTTTATATTTTTCACAATTCGTGCAACCTAGCACTGTGATTGCAAATTTTACAACTTCTCTATGTGCTGCATGCTCAAGAAGCCATAGTGCCTCCTGCTGTACAAGGGATTCATTCCATTGACCTTCCATAAAACGGTCAATAAATTCTCCACTGTAGCTAGCAATATTATCCGAAATAATTTTTTCGTATGTGACTTTTCTTGTTTTAGTTGTAGGATTATTTAGTTGTTCTTCGAAAAGCTTCAATAGTTTTTTTACGTAAAATGGCGTCGGGATATCATCTACAAAATGATCTGATAAACCTGCAACCAATCTTGGTTGATTTTCATCATATAAATATTCTTCATCTGGTAAACGCTCATCTATCATTTTATTGTATGTTTGAATTTGTTGTTGAATATAGGGAACAATTTTTTCTTTATGATCCCACGGAAGAAAGTCTAATTTCATTGATTCATCTAAAATCGTTTCATTATCGATTTTTACAATACAATTAAAGCGTATATAGCCACCAAGCTTAACGGATACCTTATGCTTCGTACCATCTTGCAGTTCAAGTATCCCTGATAATTTCGAATACGGAATAATATGTGAAAATATATAATTTCGTTTATTCATATCAACTGTTTTGCCATCAATAATTAGTAGCTCTTCTTTTATTTTGTTTATAATTTCAATATTATGAGCTTTATATTCAATCTTCCATGTTTTATGTACTTCTTTTTCTACGTCTTTCATTACATTGCGCATTTCACGTTTAAATTCATCTTTAAACCCCATGAAATCCTCCTTTAGTACAGTATTTGTATTTATTCATTGTAGAAATTTATGTTACTTATTTATAATGATACAACAAATGTCAGGGAAATCCTCCCAATATGAAAAAGGTATGGAAAAAGTGAAATTTCACATACCTTTTTTTGAACTAACCTATTAAGTTTTGAAAAGATTCAATCTTTAACCAGTTATTCATTGCTTCAATATCTCTAGAAAACACCCGATCCGCGCTAATAAATGGAACAATTTTTCTAGCATTCTCTAAAAATTCGCGTGTAGCTGAAGCCATTTTTTCTTTACCACGAATTTCTGCAGCCTGGATTCCACAAATAGCCTCAATCCCTAACACTCGACGTGTATTTGTAATTACTTGATATGCATGCCTTGAGCCAATCGTCCCCATACTTACATGATCCTCTTGGTTCGCTGATGAAGGGATAGAGTCTACACTTGCTGGATGTGCCAAAGTTTTGTTTTCAGATACAAGTGATGCTGCGACATACTGCATAATCATCGCACCTGATTGTAAGCCTGGTTCAGGACTTAAAAATGGTGGTAAATCATTTAATTGTGGATTTACAAGCCGTTCAATTCGACGTTCTGATATATTTGCTAGTTCGGCTACAGCAATTGCTAAAAAATCCATGGCAAGTGCAATCGGTTGACCGTGGAAATTACCACCAGATAAAACTTTTTCACCGTTATCAAAAATTAGCGGATTATCAGTTGCAGCATTCATTTCAATTTCCAATTTATCTTTCACATAGTTTAAAGTTTGCCACGTAGCACCATGTACTTGAGGAATACAACGGATTGAGTATGCATCCTGTACACGAAGCTCTCCCTGCTTTGTTGTTAAAGAACTATCTGCCAAGTAACCACGTATGCGTTCTGCCACTTCTACTTGCTCTCTATAGCCACGTGCAAGATGAATGTCTTCATCAAAAGCATCGATAATTCCACGTAATCCTTCTATTGTAACTGATGCAATTAGTTCTGTTTGATAAGCTAATTTCTCTGCTTCTAAGTAAGCAACAATTCCCATTGCCGTCATTGCTTGAGTGCCATTAATAAGGGCTAACCCTTCTTTTGCGGTTAATTTAATTGGAGAAATCGCTTCTTTTGTTAATGCGTGTATTGCAGTTGTCTTCTCTCCTTTATAAAAGACTTCTCCTTCACCAATTAGTACTAAGGCCAAATGTGAAAGGGGAGCTAAATCCCCACTAGCACCTAGTGAGCCTTGCTGAGGAATTACCGGGTGAATCCCAACATTTAACAACTCTAGCAACCTTTCAATGACAACAGGACGTACACCAGAAAAGCCCTTTAATAATGCATTTGCTCGAAGGAGAATCATTGCGCGAGATACAACCTCTGGAAAAGGTTCTCCAACCCCGCAGGCATGAGAGCGAATTAAATTTAACTGTAGTGCTTCAACATCATCTTTACCTATAAACACATCACTAAATTTCCCAAAACCAGTTGTGATGCCATAAACAATACGCTCTTCTGAAACGATTTTTTCAACCGCTTTTCGACTTTCCTGAACCTTCCTTATACTATCCTCAGAATAAACAACTTTTTCTCCATTAAATAATACTTTTCGTACATCTGAAAAAGTAAGTGTTTGACCATTTAAAATAACCATCTTTTTGTCTCCCTTCAAATTCCTTTTGTCCAATAGAAAAGGGGACTATATCAAAGAAATCACTAAAAAATGATTTCATGATATAGCCCCCTATTAACTAAATACTATGGGCAAATTATATGTGATTCATGCCTAAACCAATTGCTTCATGCTCAAATCCTTTAACCGGTGCACCAATTGTACCGTATAAGGAAACAGCAATCCAATCTCCCTCTTGCTCATTCTCATATGGGTTTCCACGTAAAACAGCAAATGATAAACCAACTGTTCTTAGTACAGATCCTATTTGCACTTGACCTCTCGTTATTCCGTTCAACGCTTCAATTATTGCATGATATAATGCGTGTGATTCGCGATAAACGTCAGGATTTATAACTTCATTTTTCTTAGCAGCTGTTTCAATTGAAGCAACTACCTTATGTGCATCCATTGATCCAACTTTCCCCGTACAACTCTTCCAATTCAACTGCTCAAGCTTTGCCAGATGTTCATTTGAATCATCAGAAAGCAAAAGTAAGATAGCGTGTTTTCCAATACGACGATCTATACTTAATGGCATTTAAACAACTCTTTCCATTTTTAAAAGTTACGTAAAAAACTAACTGAATATTCTAATGTCTAATAGCTAATTAAATTGTAAACGCTTCAAAAAAAGGTGTCAACTTGATTTTTTGGAAATTTAATAAAAATTTGATAATTGCTACTCCAGTAATTTGAACTTGATATTAAAAAGAAAAAACTACCTTCCGATAAAGCTGAAGGTAGTTTTTGTATTTTAATAATATTTGATTTAAAAATCTTTGTGTTCTTTCATGTTTTGGATTGGAAAAGATATCACTTGGATGACCTTCTTCAATAATATTTCCGTCTGCAAGCATAATTACACGGTCTGCTACTTCCTTGGCAAACCCCATTTCATGAGTAACGATTACCATCGTCATCCCTTCACTTGCGAGATCCTTCATAACTTGAAGAACTTCACCAACCAGCTCAGAAAGCAGAAGTCGGCTCATCAAAAAGCATTACCTTTGTTTCCATCGCTAATGCTCTTGCAATCGCCACCCGTTGCTTTTGCCCTCCTGATAACTGTTCTGGATAGTAGTTAGCCTTATCCTCCAAGCCAACTTTTTTAAGAAGTTCCATTGCTTTTAAACTTGCCTCACTTTTTGATTTTTTTCGAACATAAATCGGCGCTTCAATAATATTTTCAATCACGGTTTTGTGAGGGAAAGATTAAAATGCTGAAACACCATTCCTACTTTTTCTCTCACTTTATTTAAATCCGTTTTTGTTATATCTATCTTTTCGGAATTAATAGTGATTTTACCGCTTTGTGCCACTTCTAAAAAGTTTAAGCATCGAAGTAATGTACTTTTACCTGAACCACTTGCGCCAATTAAAACAACTACTTCTTTCTCGTTAATACTTAAGTTAATATTTTTAATACTTCCAGTTTTCCAAAGGACTTTGAAAGATTTCGAATTTCAATCATGCAATATTAACCTCCTTAGGCTTGCTAACATCCATTTTCTGTTCAATCCGTTTAGCAATCCAAGTGAAAATAAGCACGATGATTAAATAATAAATCCCAACAACAAATAAGTTTCAAATGGCATATAGTTTTCTCCTTGGACTCCAAGAGCAGTATTGTATAAATCTGTTACTGAAATATAAGCGACAAGGGAGGGATGGATCTTTTGAAAGCTTGTGGGAAAATAATTCTTCTCATTGCAAGCGGATATGACATCCCTAAAGATCTCGCAGCTTCCATCTGGCCGTGATCAATTGATTGTACGGATCCTCTAAAAATTTCAGCAATATATGCTCCAGTATGTATTCCCAGTGCCAATGCACCTGCTGTGAAGCTGTCCAAATTAATAATATTGGTCAACCCATAATACAAAAACATAATTTGAACAATGAGAGGTGTTCCTCTAATAATTCCTATGTAAATATCAGCAATCCAATTGAGGATTTTTTTTGAGGAAATTTTAAAACTTGCAAAAACAAGCCAATAATCATCGCAACTAGCAAGGAAATAGCCGTTATCGCGATTGTCGTCCAAGTAGCTTTTAAAAAAGCCATTCCATGTTCACTAAAAATTCCCGCGATATTTTGTAAAAAAATCATTAGACCATTCCCCTTCCTTAATAATACAAGCGCCTATTTTACTAGGCGCTTTGCCTAAAATCTTAAAATCTATTTTTCCATAATGTTTGTATTAAACCATTTCATACTAATTCCCTCGTACGTTCCATCATCAATCATAGATTGAAGCGCTTCGTTAATTTTGTTTGCAAGGTCTGTATTTCCTTCAGTAACCCCTATACTCACACGGTCTTCATTTAATAAATCGCCAATCGGTTTGATTTCTAAGCCTTTTTCATTTTGTGCACTTACACCAACAATTTTATCAGTAATAACAGCATCTAAACGTCCAAGTGCTTTAAAAACGTTGAAAAAATGGAAAGAGGAACATGGTTTTGAATATATTGCAGCCATCAATTCTGATTTCGTCTCACCTCGCTTTGAAAGTGATGAAAATCGTTATATCTATAAAGGGACGGTTGGCAAACTGCTGCCATCATTCTTTATAACAGGTGCAGAAACGCATGTTGGTTCCGCTTTTGAAGGGTTGGATCCTAACTTTATCGCTGCTGAACTGACAAAACAAATAAACTATAATCCCGAACTTTGCAACGAAGCTTACGGAGAAACGACAGTTCCGCCCGTATCATTAAAACAAACAGACTTAAAACCATCTTATACTGTTCAAAACAGCACTTTCTGCTTATGTTTATTATAATTTCTTTATTCATTCTTGGTCTCCAAAAGACGTATTGGTCAAGCTTAAAGAACAAGCCACGATCGCTTTTGCAAACGCGCTTGCTACGTTTGAAGAGAGATATCGCAAATACAGTGAACTTAGTGGTGTACCCTTTGTTTCGCCTCCATGGAAACCGAGAGTTTTTACATATGAGGAAATGGAGCAATTATTATTTGACGAGCACGGCGATTCATTCATTGAACATATGAATGAATTTAAGCAAGACCTCCTGACAAATTCAGCACTAGATACACGCATGTTTGCTAAACGAGTTGTTGAGGAAGCGTGGAAATGGATGAAGGATAAAGATCCTTCTATTATTTTATTTTACTCTTCTCTATACTCACCAAGGATTGAAGTGACAGGGAAAACAACTGATGAGCTTAACTTAATCGACGCGCTTGATAAGGCAGTGGAGACGATACAGCCAGAATATCCACATCCGATTGTTACTCGAAACTTCTTCCCGTATATTTCTGATATGAGTTTTATGGCTTTAAGTGATGATGAAGAGGGAATCAATGCTGTTTCAAAAAATAATCCTGGTTGGGGCACAAAACACTATGTCGAGTTTCAAGATATCCGAGATATAAATGTACCAGTTATTAATATCGGTCCATATGGCCTGGACGCCCACAAGAAACTTGAAAGAATGGAATTGAAATACTCACTCGAAATAGTACCAAATATAACAAATCTCGTTATCCAAAATCTATTAAACAACGAAGAAAAAAACCTATAGCTCATAGCAGGTAATGATGTCTGTCATTTCCCGATAAAAGTCGTATCTTCTATCAATAACGAACAGTGAAAAGGCACTTATTTAATACAGATATAATCGAATTTAGATAAATAAGAACCACCAAGAACATTGTTAATGCAATGTTTTAGGTGGTTCTTTTCATCATACAGTTCTTACTACCAGAGATAAAAGAACAAATGTGGTAAGGATTGAGATATGATTGACTACCATATTGAAATTAATAAAGAGATCAATTTTTTAGCTCCCCTAATTCTATATAAAACTGTAATATGTAGTTCCAGCTATTCCTTTGTACTCTCCTTCGTAATTTGGGATATGAAAAGTATGTAAGGGTTTCTATTACACTGCTACAAATCAGATACATTTTCATTCGGCTTTAATTAATGTAAAACTATTGATATAGCACTATATACCAATAAGACCGCCATAATTATATTAAATGGTTTTCTATATTGTACTAAAAACCTTTGAAAAATAGAGCCAAATAAGCTCCAACTACAAGAGCTCATTAATCCAACAGCCCCCAAAAAAAGTGAAAAAATTAAGTAACTAAAGTAAGAATTGTAATAAGGAAGGAGGAAGGTTGTAACCACGGTTATCCCATAAAGAATACCTTTTGGATTTATAAATTGGAGGAATACGCCCATTACAAAAAGACTTTTATCACCGCCATCGTTTCTATCGTTAACATTATTATCGCTATCATTACTGGTAAGCGTTTTAAAAGCTAAATATAACATATAACCCACACCTAAAACGGTCAATGGAATTTCTATAATTGGCAAAAGGTTTATAAGCACAAGGTTAAAAAAACTACATAATAATGCAAGAACAAAAAATCCTACTCCGACTCCTAAACAAAACTTAATTGATCTCTTTAATCCATATTTGTTTCCAAAAGACATTGCCATAAAGTTATTAGAACCTGGGGTAAAACTATTAACAAAAACAAACAATAAAAATAATAGCATAGGCATGTTGAATTTCCCCCTTCAATTCGTATGTTATAATGTATGAAAAGTACAATATAACATACTACAATATATTGTACATATTAGACGTTATAATGTAAATCAAGCAGGAGTGATTTTATGGAGGACATTCACATTATTTTTGCAAGAAATTTAAAGGCTATTAGGGAGAAGGAAAAACTAAGTTTAGAAAAAGTCTCAGAATTAAGTGGTGTCAGCAAAACTATGTTAGGACAAATTGAAAGAGGAGAATCCAGTCCGACACTTACAACTATTTGGAAAATCGCTAATGGACTAAAGGTTTCCTTTACTTCTCTAATTAATACCCCACAACCTGATGCTAAAGTTGTTTTAAAAAATGAGATACAGTTTTTATCAGAAGACAATGGGAGATATAGAGTGTTCCCTGTCTTTCCCTTTGAGGAGGAGAGACGTTTTGAAGTTTACTCTATTGAAATTGATAAAGAGGGGATTTTAAGTTCAGATTCCCATAGAAAGGGTACAGAAGAATTTATTACTGTTTTTGATGGGGAAGTAACTATTACGGTGAATGAATGCCAATACAAGCTGAAAAATGGGGATTCTATTAGATTTAAAGCGGATAGGCCTCACACTTATTATAATTCTGGAGTAACATTAACCCGTTTAAGTATGACAATTTATTACCCAATATAAATACCTTTTTAAGTAACATTTCGCACCATCGCAGAATAGTGGAGAAGCTTAAAAAATGGCTCAGTATGGTAAACTGAGCCATTTTCGATAAATAAAAGGTTTATCTCTACTTATGATACGGTTCTCCCTAACAAGTATAAGTGCGGTTTTTTCTTATAAGCTTTATAATATGAGAAAGGACGGTGAAAAGCATGCTAAAAGAAGAATTACAGAAAGATTTAGTTGATAGAATCATTCTAGAGACAAGCCCAGACTTCATCATTTTATTTGGTTCATTCGCTAAAGATATGACACATGATGAAAGTGATATCGATCTTGCTTATTTCAGTGACAAGCAGCTATCATCTTATGAACGTTTTATGCTTGCTTCTGAGCTTGCAGCAATTGCGGGTCGGGAAGTCGATCTAGTCGACATTAAACAAATCGATACAGTATTTACAATGCAAATTTTCGAGCAAGGCAACCCGATTTATATACATGATGAGAAAGAATTTACACGCCAAAAAATGCGAGCTTATAGCATGTATGCTACGTTAAGCGAGCAACGTGCTGCAATTATTGATGCGATTAAAGAAAGAGGGAGTGTTTTCGGCAATGAATGATGTTATTTTAAATAAAACGACGACAATTGAACGTTGTGTTAAACGTATTCATGAAGTGTACGATGGCAATCCTGCAAACTTAACGGACTTCACGAAACAGGATAGTATCATTTTAAATATTCAACGTGCTTGTGAGGCGAGCATTGATTTAGCAATGCATATTGTCAGCGAACGGAAGCTTGGCGTACCAAAAGCCAGTCGTGAAGCATTTAAACTGCTACTGGACGCTGGAATAATTGAAAATAGCTTAGCAAAAACACTGATGAATATGGTCGGATTCCGAAATATTGCTGTACATGACTACCAGCAGTTAGATCTTAATATCTTAAAGGCAATTTTAGAAAAGCATATTGATGATTTTAAGGATTTTTCGAAGGTGATTTTACAATTGGAGGAATAATAAATGCCTTTAGTACATGAATTTGGCATTATTAATGATATTAACGATAAAAATTTATATAGCAGCTATTCTCCTGAACTGAATAATAGTATTCAAGTACACGATGAAATTATCCAAGAGCTAGTTGAAGATTTTAAAATAATTAAAACCTACTTTCATTCTTTAGAACATCCTAATGTTGGATTGGCCTATCATGGAATTACACTTATTCCACCTGAATCATTATCGCAATTTTTAAATACTATATTAACAAATAAAGTCATAAATAATTTTGAAGAATCCTCTTTATTATGTGAAAAGATTCAACAAGCTATAGAACAAAAGAAGTACATGATTCATTATGGCATCTAAAATAAAACCACTTAAAACACTGTCAATTCAGTATTTTAGGTGGTTTTTTAGTAACTTCCTTTACTTATGATACGGTTCACCGTTGTATTTATAGTAAAATGCTATAAATATTTTAACACTTGATATTCAAAAATCAATCAGTTATACTGATTATGTAATATACTGATTATGTAATATACTGATTATAATATTAAAAATGCTGGGGGGATTTCGAATGAGTTTATTTAATCAATTATTTAATAGAAATACTATTACACCATTAATGCAGAGAAATGATACTGTTTTTGAAGTGAAATACCAAACGGGTATAATCGATAGTAAGACTAACTACAAAAACTGTAAGAATGACTTTTATACATTCTTACAGTTTAAATTACAATATTCTTTTTATTATAGTTGCCCCAACAATAAATTCTGTTTTATGTTTTACCATCATTTGTGATAAGGTTCACCGTTGTATTTATAGTAAAATGCTATAAATATTTTAACACTTGATATTCAAAAATCAATCAGTTATACTGATTATGTAATATACTGATTATAATAGGAGGTGAATATTTAGTTGCATAAATGGAATCAATCTTATGGTTTTTTGCTTGGGAAAGTTCTGCAACAAATGGAAAATAAGTTTGCTGAAGGACTCATCCCCTTTAATATTAATGCAAGGCAATATGGAGTACTTTTATTTATTCAAGAAAACCCTTATTCTTCACAAAAAGATATTTCAGAGAACCTACAAATCGATCGGACAACTATGGTTAGCCACATTGACCATTTGGAAACTTTGGGATTTGTTGAGAGGACAAAGAACCCTAATGATAGAAGATCCTATAGTCTTATGATTACTGAAAAGGGAAATGATGTATTGGATTCGCGTTGGGAATTTTTAAACAATATAGAATTAGGAGTTTTAGCCCCTTTAAATCTGCAAGAAAAGCAATTACTTAAAGATTTACTTGTTAAAGTTTGGAAATCACTATAAAGAACAGGAGATTCTATAATATGAATGCACTTGATTATTTTAATGCACGTCTTGAAGCAACAATAAGCCCTATGGATTATATGAGATCTAAGCAAATGGATCCTGAGAAATACTTCTTAATCGATGTTAGAAACGGTCCAATTCATGTAAGAAGTGTAGCAATTAAGGATGCTAATGTTATACCTGAACAAGAATTACCAAACCGATTAAATGAAATACCAAAAGATAAGGAAATTATCGTTTATTGCTGGGATGTTTGGTGCAATACTGCTGCCAAAGTAGCAAAGTCTTTATTAGAACAAGGTTATAAAGTTAAAGAGTTGACCGGAGGAATTGCGGCATGGCAAGAAATGAACTTTCCTGTCTCAGATCTAACACAGGTTGATAATATATCTGATAATTGTGGATGCTGATTCAATGCACACTAATATACGATATTGGATTGGAGTTGCGTCTCGGGAGCATGTAATGAAGGGAATCTGTGGTGGTTTTGCTCAACTTTGTCATGGAAAAGAGGCTCCCTTAAAAAAGATGAACACTGGTGATTGGATAATATATTACTCTTCAAAGGAAAGTATACAAGAAACTACTCCTTATCAAAAGTTCACTGCTATAGGCAAAGTTATCGATGATGATGTTTTTCAATTTGATACGGGGAATGATTTCATACCTTTCCGAAGAAATATAGATTTTATTAGTTGTACAGAAACATCTATTCATCCATTAATCCCACATCTCACTTTCATTAAAAATAAGAAGCGTTGGGGTTATCCTTTTCGATTTGGTCATTTAGAGATAAGTGAAAAAGATTTTAAACTGATTTCGGAAAAGATGATTAAAGTTTAAAGGGAGATTAGAGTGTTCTAATCTTCCTTTAACTTATTAAGAAATTCTCTGTCCATGACCAATTCTATTTTCTGCTTTACCACTATTTGTGATACGGTTCCCCCTTAATAATCCTAAAACTCCGGTAAATCTGCTCTACCAATACCAATTTCATTAACTGATGGGGTAATGTCATTTTGCCGAAACTCAATTTCTCATCCGCGCGTCGTAGCACATCCTCATGCAGTCCTAATGATCCACCGATAACAAATATGACTTTGCTTGTGCCGTATGTCATCAGTGATTCTAACCCAGCAGCTAGTTCCTCTGAGGATTTCATTTTGCCATCAATGGCAAGTGCAATGACATGCATGCCATCATTGATCTTCGATAATATTCGTTCTCCCTCTTTGCGCTTTACGATTTCCATTTCGGCATCGCTTAACTGCTCAGGAGCTTTTTCGTCGGGTACTTCAACCAACTCAATTTTTGCGTAAGCAGTTAAACGTTTTGCATATTCATCTATACCCATCTTTAAATACTTCTCTTTTAACTTTCCGACCGAAATGATTGTGATATTCACAACTTATCCACCTTTACAATTCGTTTACAAACAAATTATCCACAGAAGTTATACACATATCCACACCGCTATTCTATATATTGTGTAAAGTTATTTACTTGATACAACATATGTTGCATACTCTTCACAGTAAGAACATTTTGTGGATAACTTTTCTTCATCATTTAAAATATCCATAATTGGATACTCTTCAGTTTCAGCTACTACCATGTCTAAAGCATGATTTATATGGGTTTCACAGCTATATGTTTTCATTTTTTATCGTCTCCTTAATTTCTGAAATTTCCACAAACTTATTCACAATTCCCCCTATGTTATCCACAAACCATTGTAACAAACAAAAAACGGGTAGGAAAGAAAAGGATTTTCTTCCACTACCCATTGTGTTTATCTTTTGTTAATAACCTTAAGTTATCCACAACTTATACAGTTGTTCCTTCTGTTAATTTTAACTCTAGATTTACTAACTTACCTTGTCTATATACTTTAACCTTTAATGTAGAACCAATATCAGTTTCATTATATAAATATTGTCGTAAATCAATGGAGTTTTCTATTTTATGACCATCCAATTCTACAATTACATCATATTGTTCCATACCCGCATTATCTGCTGCAGAACCTTGCACTACTTCTGAAACAACTACACCTGTAGTTACTTCTTCTGGTAAGCGTAATGTTTGTTTTTGATAAAATGCAGGTACATCTGTTAAATCTAATAAACCAATACCCATTGTAGGTCGTTTAACTTCACCGTTTTTCTCTAGCTCTTCAATAATTGGAATAACTGTGTTAATTGGAATAGAGAATCCTAACCCTTCAATTGTGTCTTGAGCTATTTTCATTGAATTAATCCCGATTAACTCTCCAGCAATGTTAATTAATGCTCCCCCGCTATTTCCTGGATTGATGGCTGCATCTGTTTGTAATACTTCTGTTTCCCAATCTTCATAGCCGTCTGCGTTAAGATCCACTGGTACTGCACGATCTGTACCAGAGATTACCCCTGTTGTTACAGAACCATAGAAATCTAAACCAAGTGGGTTCCCAATGGCAATAACAGATTCACCTTGTTTTAATACATCAGAGTCTCCAAATTTTGCTACTGTATCGACTTTTTTGCTGCTAATTGAAACAACAGCTAAATCCGTCCAAATATCACTACCAACTAATTCCGCTTCTTCCTTTGAACCGTCAGCTAGTGTTACTTCAAGTTGTTTAGCTCCTTCAACTACATGGTAATTTGTCACCACAAAAGCTTTGTCACCCTCGATTTTATAAATTACGCCAGATCCACTCCCAGCCTCCTGTGTACCTGATTGTTGATTCCAAAAGTCTGTTACCTCTTGGATATTTGTAATTCCGACAACAGCTTTCGATACCTTTTCTACAGCTTTTGTAACATCAGTTGTAACCTCGGTTGCTGTTTGTGTAATCGTTGTCCCTGTATTTCGCTCTACATTGTTGTCAGAGCTATTAGGAAGCTGACCAACCATCGACGGTAGTAGTAGCCAAATAATTAGGGCACCGACGATAGCACCGATAAGACCACTTACAAAGTAGCCAGCCTTGCTTCCACCTTTTTTATTAGAACGTCTTATATTTTCTTCCTCTTGCTCTCGTTTTAAACGTTCTTGTAATGGCGAGTAAGAGCTTACGGATTCATTGTCGTCATGTTGTTTATTTTCATCATCATTATAATAACTCATACATTATCCATCCTTTCGTCCTCTTGTTGTCATTATGATACAATGTGAACATTAAAATTACATGAAAATGAAATAAAACAAAATTAAAAAAAGAAGGGATGACAAAAAAATTGTCATTCCTTCTTTTACTTGAACATTACACCGTAACAAGCATAGTCGGTTTTTCTGCATCTGTATCATGTAAATGTACATATTCGCCTGCGATAATACCACATGACTGTAATGTTTGAGTGACACTCATACGAGCTAGTTCTTTCATATTATTATCTTTACTTAAATGGGATAAGTAAATTTGAGTTGGCTTTTCAAAAACGACTTCACTCATTGCAACAGCAGCGTCTTCGTTAGAAACATGTCCCACATCACTTAATATACGTCGTTTAACAGACCATGGATAACGACCCATTTGAAGCATGCCGATATCATGATTACTTTCAAAAACAAAGGAATCTGCCCCACGGATAATACCTTTCATCCGATCACTAACATATCCTGTATCTGTAATAATGACTAGCTTACGATCATTTTCATGAAAAGCATAAAACATTGGATCGGCTGCATCATGAGAAACAGCAAAAGACTCAATATTTAATGAACCAAATGATTGAACAGTCTCCATATTAAATAAAAAGCGTTGGTCTTCTGGAATCTTCCCGACATGCTCTCCCATAGCAAGCCATGTTTTTTCATTTGCAAAAATCGGAACCTTGTATTTTCGAGCAACTACACCTAGGCCCTTTATATGATCACTATGTTCATGTGTGACTAAAATTCCTGATAAGTTGTTCATATCGCGACCTATTTTAGCAAACAGTTGCTCCATTTTTTTGCCACTTAATCCGACATCAACTAAAAATGCATGTTCATCATTTTCAACATAAATTGCATTTCCAGTACTGCCACTCGCTAAAACACTAAATCGCATAAAATAACTCCCTATTCTATATCTACTTCTTTTTTAGCTTCTTTTATTTCTTCAGCTTCAAGAGCTTCATCCACTTCATTTTCAATCTCTTCAACTTTTGATGAATCTGATTGAACATCAATTACTTTTCCTTCAACGGCATTTACAAAATATTCCTCAGTACTTTTATCTGCCGTTTTTACTTGAACTTCCCATGTAGGAACAAACACTTGAGTTTGAGTTAATGGGATAAGGGTTGAATATCCTAGTTTCATATCTGTAATACGAGAATCCGGCTTTAACATCCCTTTTGCGTAAAGAGCTTGAATTACTTGCACCGGTGTTAAAAGAGCTTCCTCTTCCTCATACTCTTCTATTTTCTCTAAAATAGTTTGTTCATACATTACAATTTCGTTTTCTTCGTTCCAATAAACTGTTAAGACAGCATTAATATTATAATAGATTGTACGATTATTTATACTTTGGAAGAAGGTAGCTCTTCGATTTTCTTCATCAACTTTCCACAATGAATAAGTCGTTCCATTATAAATAAATTGCTTTAAAAATTCGTTAAAACTTGTCCCTTCCAATGTATCTGGAATTTTAACAGGTTCTCTTAGTTGAACTATAAGTTTATTTTTATTTGCTACTGTCGATTTCTGAACATTTTGAAGCGGTATTTTTTCCTCCTCAAAATTCTTTACCTTACCTGAAATATATGCCGCTTTTTCTACATTCGATGGCAATACGCCATAGGTAATATTATCATCTTTTAAACGAGCTTCAATATTCTTTTCACCTAATATTGGAACTTGTTTTGCTTCTGTAAGTCGATTTAAATAAAGCGAGTATAGGAATACATCCAGAATTAGAAATACGACGATGAATATAGATTTTGATTTACTCCAATCCATACTCAGATCCTCCTAATGATTCCGTCGTTATTTGTGTCCAACTGCCATGATTAATCGTAAACCAACATGGTTCTAATGTATATAAAAGTTCATTTTCATTTTTCTTTAAATAATATCCAACAACAATGTTTTCAATTTCATTTAAATCTGGAATTGATTGAATTATTTCAGCTCCAGAAGGTAATGTTCGAATAGATTTTTCAGAAGTAATATCCATTTCGAGTAAATAATATGGTCTTTTATATCTGAAGATTTGTTTATCTCCCCAAATCGTTGTAATTCGGGTAGATGTTACATTACTGAATACAGGAAGCCCTTCTAAAAATAATTGATATTCTGTAATATGGGTCCGTGCATTCATATATGCATAGCGGAAATCCCCTGTTAAACCTCCATGATCATTAATGAAATCAAAGCTATCTTGTAATAAAATTGATTCCTTTATTTCACCAATACTTTCTGATGTAGGGTAGACATAATTTAATGTCTTCGTATTAGTGTCTGAGGTCATAAAGGCCATGCTGGAAGTATATTTGGCCGAATTTACACTTTCAATACTTTTTTTAACAATATTCGGGTCATTAAACAAAAGCTGTTTAAATTTATCCGGTGAAATTTTATCAATATAATACGTATACTGTACTACTTCTATTGGATCGACTGGGATGTATAAGGATAATTTATCATCTCTTTTAATTTCTTCGTACGGCACAGCTTGACGAACAGCTTCCTTAAATGTTGCATTAAAATGTTCATCGCTAAGTGCAACCTCTGTACTGTAAAGTGTACGGTTCTTTTCGCTAACAAACAAAAGCTGTAGATTACGAGTTTGATTGAATTTACTCCAATCAATAATTAAAGATTTAAATGACACCTCAGGTAACTCACTTTGTGCAAATTCTAAAACCGAACGAAATGTATTAATAGGTACTTCAGCGGAGAAGGAAAGTGTCATCCGATCATTTGTACGAATCATAGAATTGATCTTTTCTTCGGTTAAATTACTTTGAACAAACCTTAATTCTGAAGCTGTTAAATTAGAAAAAGTCGTCATCAAATCTTCTATTACAGAATCATTAATAGTTCCTGACAAACTTTCATTTTCATTCACTAATACTCGATACGGCTTCAAAACTTGGCGAAGTTCCTTCTGATCACCTACTGTAATTTGTTTCACTTGTGAGTCTTCAATTACTTGATAAGGTGGTGTATAGCTCCAAATTGAAAACGTTAAAATCATACTTAAAATAACTAGGAGTAAAAGAAACGCAGATTTTAAAGGTTCAACATATTTCACTCCCAATCACCCGCCTCGTCTAATTCATATGGCAATGTGAAGAAAATTGTCGTCCCTACTCCTTCCTCACTTTCTGCCCAAATTCTACCGCCGTGTGCTTCAATCATTTCCTTAGCAATAGCTAGACCTAAGCCTGTCCCCCCCATTGCTCTTGAACGGGCACGGTCGACCCGATAAAATCGGTCAAAAATTCTACTTACGTTTTCTTTAGGAATACCCATCCCATCATCTGAAACCATCACTTTTAACATATTATCTTGAACAGTAAAACCAAATCGAATATTTCCTCCATCAGGTGAATACTTTAATGCGTTAGAAATAATATTATCGATTACTTGTGTAAGTTTATCTGTATCTATATCTACAAAATAGGATACTTCAGGAATGTAGCGTATGAACTTCACATTTTGAGATTTAGACATTTCGAAACGATCTATAATACGATTGAAAAATTTATTAAACTCAACAAAGTCCTTATTTAATTTATAATCTCGACTATCCATTTTTGATAATTGTAATAAATCATTTACAAGACGAATCATACGCTCTGTTTCTGTTTGAGTTACATTTAAAAATGTTGGCGCAATTGCCTCATCTCTCCATGCTCCATCAGCAAGAGCCTCTAAATAACTTCGCATTGTCGTCAGTGGTGTACGTAATTCGTGTGAAACATTCGCAACAAATTCTCGTCGTTCCATTTCGATCTTTTCTTGCTCTGTAATATCATGCAGTACTGTAATTAAACCGTTCACAAATCCTGTTTCTTTTTGTATAACGGAAAAATTAGCGCGCAGTATGAAAGGTTTCTCCTGTGTACTGTAATTTAAATTAATTGATTCCTTCATATGAATTAAATCTTCAAAACTATACGCCTGGTCAAGACCAAGTACAGCGGCAATCGGTCGACCTAAAGTTGTTTCACGTGTAACATTTAAAAAATTTAGAGCTGGATCATTAATTAAAATTATCTTTCCTTTTCGATCGGTTGCAATTACTCCATCCGTCATATTACTCAATACTGATGCTAATTTTCTTCGTTCTGCTTCTGTTGTTGACTGAGCCTCTTGTAAACGATTTGTTAAATGGTTAAATGCAATTGCAAGCTGTCCAATTTCATCATTGCCGTAAACCCGAACTTTCCTTGAGAAGTTCCCTCTAGACATCGCCTGTGCTTGTCTACGCATGTCTAATATTGGTTTTGTAATCGTTTTAGCAATCAATATACCTAGAATAATTGTAATTGCAAGTGATATTGCCGTTCCTACAGCGAAAATCCCGTTAATATCACTCATTTGTTCAAAAACTTTTTCAATATTTGATTCGATATAAATTGACCCAATCACTTCACCATTTGGACCAATTGCATCAAAAATTGGTGTCGCTAATATCCAAACTCTTTTTCTCGTATCAGGATCTAATGCAATTTCGTCTAAATACGTTTCAGCTGATATCGATTTTGTGATAATATCATCATTAAATCTTTGCCCTACGATGGATTGATTATCAACATCGGAGGTTGCTAGCACCTTATTTCTACTATCCGAAACACGAATTTCATTAATATCACTCGTTGTAAATTCTCGTAAAATTAAACTTAAGCTTTGTTCTAATGTCGGTGCCGTTTCATCGCGTTCTTTCAACATCTCTTCCCGAATACTATATTGAACTAAATCAATTCGTTGAATGATTGATTCTTGGAAGTTTGTTTTTAAATTCTCTTCTAAATTAGATGAAAAATATAGCCCAATAATTTGCAATGCAATAATAATGAGCAATACATAGATTAATACGATTTTTACGTGGATTGACTTAAAAAAGCTAACTTTATGCATTCATACTACTCCTGTTCAGGATTTCGTAAATAATAACCTACACCACGACGCGTCACAATCCAGTTTGGATGACTTGGGTTATCTTCTATTTTTTCACGTAGACGTCGAATTGTTACGTCTACAGTACGTACATCTCCGAAATAATCATAGCCCCATACTGTTTGAAGTAAATGCTCCCGTGTCATTACTTGACCAATATGCTTTGCTAAATAATGCAATAGTTCAAACTCACGATGAGTAAGTTCGATTGCCTCGCCACGTTTTAAAACTAAATATGCTTCAGGTTGAATAATCAACGCTCCTACAGTAATGTCATTTGTTTCATCTTTTGTTTCTTCAACTTGGGCTGAAGCTTTTAGTCTACGCATGTTCGCTTTAACACGTGCAATTAACTCTCGTGTACTAAAGGGTTTTGTAACGTAGTCATCAGCACCCATTTCAAGACCAAGCACTTTATCAATTTCAGATCCTTTTGCAGTTAACATAATAATAGGGAAGTCATATTTTTTTCTTACTTCGCGGCAAACTTCCATACCATCTCTTTTAGGTAACATAATATCAAGTAGCATTAAATCAGGTTGCTGCTCTTCGATTTTTTCTAAAGCCTCATCCCCATCGTAAGCGCAAATGACATGATACCCTTCCTTTACTAAATTGAATTGCAAAATATCTGCAATTGGTTTTTCATCATCAACAACTAAAATTGTTTTTGTCATACTTTTTTTCTCCTTTTTCTTCAATCTATCTATCGTTCAAGTAAATTAAATTCAGTCATATATTATTAACTCTATCATGCTTAAACAAGCAATGCATTATTCAGTTACGTTACATTATATCAAACTAAATGACGTAACGAGAAAGACAAAGGTGCCCCTAGGGGAATTATTCCTTAAAATATGTGAAAACAGTGCCATTACAAGTGATTATATTTTCTGGGAAATAATTCGACAAATTTTGTACATAAAAAACTATGGGCTCTCTATCAGAGCTTTGTCTAAAACAATAAGTTTAGCCTACATTCCTACTATGAGCATGCATTTAATTAATTCCTTAAGTTCAATTTTGAAATCTCATAAGGTTAGTTTTAAAAATAAAAAGGATACACCCCAATTAAGGCATTTGGGATACATCCTTAGCGACAAGGTATTCGCAGCAGTGATCCTGCTTAAAGTATAAGAAATTTAATGGCTGTCCTGTAAGCGTATAGCTTATGAGACAGCCACTTAAATATTATTAGTTTAAATAAGAAATTGGATTTTTATATGCACCATTTTTATGTACTTCAAAATGTAAATGAGTACCTGTTGATCTTCCTGTAGAACCCATAATTCCTATTACAGAACCTTGTGGAACCACTTGTCCGACATCTACCTTTATTTCTGATAGATGAGCATAAACTGTTTCATATCCGTTATTATGGTCGATAACAATTTTATTTCCATATGTTCCATCCCAACCAGTAAATGTTACAACACCATTATCGGATGCTTTAATGTCATAATTGGATGGTCGAGCAATATCAATTCCACGGTGGAAGCTTCCCCAACGAGAGCCCATATCACTAGATATATAACCACCATTTGTTGGCCAAGCGAATTCACCAGTTCCTCGATCAGAAACTACTTTTGTTCCAACAACAACAATTCTATTAGTAGGTTCAGAGATTACTTTTTCATCCGTAACAGCTTTCTTGATACGTTTCCCATTTAATTCTGTAATTAAATTTGTAACTTCTTTCTCACCAAAAGAACCTTCTTGCTTAACGATTTTATCACCTTTATACATCTCATCGTCTTCTTCTACAATTTTAGCAAAGTCAATTTTCTCAACACTCAACTTTTCATAGATAACTTGAACATTAACTAACGGCTTTTCAACTGTTACATTAATTTCTTGTCCTATTTGTAGAAGGGAATCTTCGCTTAAGTCTGGATTCAAGTCTAATAGTTCAGAAGTTTTTAAATTATGTTTACTAGCAATTGTACTAAGTACGTCTCCTGCTTGTACTTTATATAACTCTTTTTCGAGAGTACCAGATTGTAAAAATTCAACTGCCTTTTTTGGCGTTAATATTTTTGAAGGATTCACTTTCGTTTCTTTGCCCGAAATATCTTCTTGTATTGAAATTTCACTTATACGTGTTTCATCAACTTCTAATTTGGGTAATTCATTAGTAGAAGTTAAATTTTCTAATTGTTGTAGTTGCTTTTCAGTTACGTATTCTAATTTTAAAAGACGAAGGGTTTCTTCAAAGTCCTTTTTATCTTTAAAATAAACGATTGGTTGATTATCGACTTGAAGTGCATAGGCTTCTGTTTCAACACCTATTTCTTCTTGTAGTTTTGCTAACGTTTCAGAATCATTCGTTTGGTAAGAAAATACTTGCTCAGGAATAATCGTAACATTTGAACCAGCATCAATATCAAATCCTCTGAACTGAGTGCTAGCTTCTTTTTCTTTTGCTTGAATTGCTTCATTTACAGCTTCTTCACTTGATACTGGTCCAATATAATTACTATCTACATATACATGGTATATTTTATTTAGTGATTCGTTCGTACTACTTTCATTTGCAAATGCTAGGTTAAATGTTACTGTCGATAATAAAACCGCTGTAATTGCAGATTTTTTTATGATTGATTTTTTATTATGTTCAAGACTAAGAAATTCATTTTTCTTTGTAAAGTCTCTTTTGATGTGCCACTTCAAACTCATGTACAAGCCCCTTCCAAAGAGATCCCTAAAATATAGGGTTAATCATGTAGAAATTTACACCTTTTTAATGTACCATAAACCATTTTTGGATTGAACTATTTGAGTCTTTTGTAATATAAATGTATTATTTGAATATTTCTTGTTACAAATTTAAATGCTTTTACTTTGTCGATTCGTCTTTTTCATATAAAATTGAAATATATTGAAAATTTAATAGGATGGGGAGACATTATGAACAATGTTGTTGTACACCCTTCTGCCCAAAGAAAGGCTAGTTTAAGTAAACTAGTTTCCCGTATTTTAATGGTTGTTGTTGGTGCAATCATAATGGCAGTTGGGCTCGAATTATTTTTAGTTCCAAATAATGTAATGGATGGGGGAATTGTCGGAGTTTCCATCATTACATCTCACTTAATAGGGGTACCCCTTGGATTATTTATCTTTATATTAAACCTTCCTTTTATCTTCTTAGGATATAAACAAATCGGTAAAACTTTCGCATTAACTACCGCGCTCGGAATTACCGTCCTTTCAGTAACTACATTACTTTTACATCACATTAGCGAGTTTACTAGTGACATTTTATTAGCTACTGTTTTCGGAGGCATTATTTTAGGCCTTGGTGTAGGAATCGTGATCCGTTTTGGCGGATGCTTAGACGGCACAGAAGTTTTAGCAATTCTTTTCAACAATAAGCTTCCATTTTCAGTTGGAGAAATCATATTATTTATTAACCTTATTATTTTTACAGCCGCAGGGTTTGTTTTTACTTGGGAAAGAGCAATGTATTCGGTTGTTGCTTATTATATTGCGGCAAAAATGATTGATATCGTCGTCCAAGGTATGGAGGAATCGAAATCTATCTATATTATAAGCGAAGAAATTGAAGAAATCGGCCGCGCAATCATGGATCGTTTAGGTCGCGGCGTTACATATTTACATGGCGAAGGCGCCTATACAGGAGACAATAAAAAAGTAATTTTCTGTGTAATTACTCGACTTGAAGAATCGAAAATGAAGGAAATTGTAAAATCAATTGATGACCACGCTTTCCTGGCTATCGGTAATATTAGTGAGGTAAGAGGTGGACGTTTCAAGAAGAGAGATATTCACTAAACCGCGAAAGATTAAAGACTGCTACGTAATGTAACAGTATTAAGAAATGAAATCAAAGCATAACTACATTAAAAGGGAATTGAATTTATATTAACAAAAAAGAATTCGCTCAACTACTGTGTGTTAGCGGCTTGTTTTGCCAATTATCACAGTTGTGTTGCGAATTCTTTTTATTTAAATTTTATTTCACATTTGTGCCTGTCGCTTCGCTTTTGGCACTTGTTCGCTCCTAAGGTACTTCTTATCCTCGTCGCAGAACTAATCCCAGATTGGATTAACAATATTCGTTTGTTCTCTCGCTGGGCCTACTGAGAATGTCATTAGGTTGATACCTGTTAGCTCTACTACGCGTTCTACGTATTTACGAGCATTCTCAGGAAGTTCGTCTAATGTACGAACACCTGTAACATCTTCAGTCCAACCTGGCAGCTCTTCGTATACTGGTTCACAAGCTTCAATTACATGTAAACTTGCAGGATATTCAGTAATGATTTCACCATTGTATTTATATGCTGTACAAATTTTAACTGTTTCTAAGCCAGTTAATACGTCAATTGAATTTAATGCTAAGTCAGTAATACCACTTACACGACGAGAGTGGCGGACTACTACTGAGTCAAACCAACCTACACGACGCGGACGGCCTGTTGTTGTACCATATTCACGGCCAACTTCACGAATGTGATGTCCAACTTCATCAAATAATTCAGTTGGGAATGGGCCATCACCAACACGGGAAGTATATGCTTTACATACTCCAACAACACGAGATACGTGAGATGGTCCGATACCTGTACCAGTTGTTACCCCACCTGCAACAGGATTAGAAGATGTAACAAATGGGTATGTACCATGGTCAACATCTAACATAACACCCTGTGCACCTTCAAATAATACTCGACCGCCTTCATCTAATACATCGTTTAATACTTTTGAAGTATCTGTAACATATTTTGCGATTTCTTGACCATAACCATAATATTCTTCAAAAATATCTTCGAATTTTAATCCTTCTACTTCGTAATACTTTTCGAATAAACGATTTTTCTTTTCTAGATTTTCTCGTAGTTTTTGTTCAAATACTTCACGATCAAGTAAATCTGCAATACGGATACCCATACGTGCGATTTTATCTTGATAACATGGACCGATACCTTTACATGTTGTACCGATTTTTTTGTCGCCACGTGCAGCTTCATCTACTTTATCTTGATAGATATGGTAAGGAAGAATTACTTGTGCACGATTTGAAATACGTAAATTTGAAGTATCAATACCACGTTCTTGTAAGCCTTTTAACTCCGTTACTAATGATTTCGGATTGATTACCATTCCGTTACCCATAACTGAAGATTTTTCTGTATAAAATATACCTGATGGAATTAAATGTAATTTGTAAGTTTCATCGCCAATTTTGATTGTATGACCAGCGTTATCTCCGCCAGAAAAACGAGCGATTACATCTGCTTTTTTTGATAGGAAATCGGTAATTTTACCTTTACCTTCGTCTCCCCATTGTGTCCCCACAACTACAACTGATGTCATATCAGCACCTCCGCTAGACGTATTTACGTCCTTTATCCGGTATTTACGTTCAGTATAACCCCACTAAAAAAGGTACATTCACTGCACGGAAATACTCGATTAATGAAATAATAATCGTTGGATAAGACGTCCCAACAATTAAAGTTTTATTTTATCAAACAGAATCATTGTAACAGTGTTCACTAGTATAAGTCAATGAAGAAAAGGAAAAAACACGAACAAATAATTGACACATTCAATCATTGTTCGTGTTCTGAAAATAGATTTATAGAGTTATATTACACCTTGACTAATGGTGGTAGGAGGATTATCTCCATTCTAGCAAGGCAAAGTAAACCCTACTCATCTATTAAACTGGTACTGGTTGTTGATGTTGCGACCAGTCGATATTTATAAATTTATTAAACTCTTTTTTAAATGCAAGTGTAACTGTTCCTGTTGGACCGTTACGTTGTTTTGCAATAATGATTTCGATCATATTTTTGCTCTCAGATTCTTTATCGTAGTAATCGTCACGATATAGGAATGCTACGATATCAGCATCTTGCTCAATACTTCCAGACTCACGAATATCACTCATCATTGGACGTTTATCTTGACGTTGTTCTACTCCACGAGATAGCTGTGATAAGGCAATAACAGGCACTTTTAATTCCCGAGCAAGAGCTTTTAATGAACGTGAAATCTCTGAAACTTCCTGTTGACGGTTTTCGCCACTTCTTCCACTACCTTGAATTAATTGCAAGTAATCGATTAGAATCATACCTAATCCATGTTCTTGAGCAAGTCGACGACATTTTGCACGAATTTCGCTTATACGTAACCCTGGTGTATCATCTATGAATATACCTGAATTCGATAGGCTACCCATCGCCATTGTTAATTTGCCCCAGTCCTCAGTAGTTAGGGCACCTGTACGTAACGCCTGAGCATCTATATTACCTTCTGCACAAAGTAAACGCATAACAAGCTGCTCTGCACCCATCTCAAGTGAGAAAATTGCAACGTTTTCGCGAGCTTTTACCGCAACACTTTGAGCAATATTTAATGCAAAGGCGGTTTTACCAACAGAAGGTCTGGCAGCTACAATGATTAAATCATTGCGTTGAAATCCTGCAGTCATGCGATCTAAATCGTGGAATCCAGTTGGAATTCCAGTTACATCTCCATCACGAAATTGGAGCTGTTCAATATTGTCGTACGTTTGAACGAGTACATCTTTGACATGTTTAAAGTCGCCCGCATTTTTCCTGCTAGCAACCTCCATCACTTTCTTTTCAGCATCCGCTAAAAGCGCTTCTACCTCGTCTTCACGAGTATAGCCATCTTCTACTATCTTTGTTGCTGTACGGATTAAGCGGCGTAAAAGAGCCTTTTCTTCAACAATTTTAGCGTAATAAGCAATATTTGCAGCAGTTGGGACGGCATTAGCAAGCTCTGTTAAGTAAGATAGCCCTCCAACATCCTCAAGTTCCTTTTTTACTGAAAGTTCTTCTGTAACAGTGACAACATCAATCGCTTTTCCTTGATCACTTAAATCAAGCATCGTTTGGAAAATTTTCTGATGAGCAATTCGATAAAAATCCTCAGGAATTAAAATTTCTGATGCTGTAATTAAAGCTTGTGGTTCAAGGAATATCGCACCGATAACCGATTGTTCGGCTTCATGGTTATGCGGTGGAACGCGGTCTAAAATGCCTTCGTTCATAGAATTCTCTCCTTACGCTTCTTCCGTAACGTGTACCTTTAATGTTGCTTTAACTTCTTGGTGAAGCTTTACGGGTACATTAGTAACGCCTAAAGAGCGAATACCTTCGTTACAATCCATTTTACGTTTATCGATTTTAATGCCAAAACCTTTTTGAAGTGCTTCTGCAATTTGCTTAGTTGATACTGAACCGAATAAGCGACCACCTTCACCTGATTTTGCTTTAATTTCAACTGTAATTTTTTCAAGTTGTTCTTTTAAATCTTTAGCTGCTTGCAATTCTGCAGCAGCATTTTTTTCTTCTAATTTCTTTTGTCCTTCTAATTGGCTAAGTGCTTGATTTGTTGCTTCAACTGCATAGCCATTTTTAATTAAAAAGTTATTTGCATAACCATCTGCAACATTTTTTACTTCTCCTTTTTTCCCTTTACCTTTTACATCTTTAAGAAATACTACTTTCATTCCTCATTACTCCCTTCAAGCGTCTCTAATATTGCTTTTCTTAAATATATTACCGCTTCTTCTATAGTTTCTGCATGTATTTGACAAGCTGCATTTGTTAAATGTCCACCGCCGCCAAGGTTTTCCATGACAAGCTGGACATTAATATCTCCAAGTGAACGAGCGCTAATCCCAATCAACCCATCCGAACGATGCGCAATGACAAAGGATGCTGAAACATCCTTCATCGTTAATAAAATATCAGCGGTTTGCGCAATTAAAACAGAATCATATTGTTTGTTTTCCTCTCCATACGCTACTGCAATTCCTGGATAAACAAATTCAACAGTTTGAATAATTTTTGAACGTTCAATATACGTATCTAAATCTTCTTTTAATAATTGTTGAACTAAAATTGTATCTGCACCATATGTTCTTAAATAGGAAGCAGCTTCAAATGTTCGTGCACCTGTACGTAGCGTGAAGCTTTTAGTATCCACAATAATTCCAGATAACAGCGCAGTCGCTTCAAGCTTAGACAATTTCTCTTCTTCTGGTTGATATTCTAAAAGTTCTGTAACTAACTCAGCCGTAGACGAAGCATATGGCTCCATATAAACTAGCGTTGGGTTTTGAACAAATTCCTCACCACGTCTATGATGGTCAATAACAACAACAATTTCGGATTGTTTTAGCAAGCGTTCATCTATTACAAGACTTGGCTTATGTGTATCCACAATGACAACTAAAGATTTATCAGTCATTTTCGAAAGTGCTTCCTCTGGTGTAATAAAGTACTCATAAAAATCTGAGCTTTTTTTAATCTCATTCATTAAACGACTAACACTGCCATTAAGTTCATCAAAATTTAATACAACATAGCCTTCTACTTTATTTTTTCGAGCCATTTTACGTACACCAATGGCTGCCCCAATTGCATCCATATCGGGATTTTTATGTCCCATGATGAATACTTTATCGCTTTCATTAATTAAATCCTGAAGCGCATGGGAAATAACTCTCGCACGCACTCGAGTACGTTTTTCAACAGGATTCGTTTTACCGCCATAAAATTTTAATTTGCCATTCGGTTGTTTAATGGCAACTTGGTCACCACCACGTCCTAACACTAAATCTAAACTAGATTGTGCTAATTCACCTAGTTTAATTAAAGATGACGAGCCAGTACCGACTCCTATACTTAGTGTTAATGACAAGTTTTTTTGTGCTGTTTTCTCGCGAATGTCATCTAAAATAGAGAACTTTTTCTTCTCTAATTCATTTAAAATGGATTCATTTAAAATTGCTAAAAAACGGTCAGATGAAATTCGTTTTGCAAAAATTCCATGAGTAAAAGCCCACTCATTTATGATCGATGTAACAATTGTATTTGTTAAGCTTCTTGATTGATCGTCCATACCTTGAGTTATTTCATCGTAATTATCGATAAATAAAATAGCAATAACAGTTCGATCTGCATAATATTTAGATTCAATTTTTAGTTGCTCAGTTACATCAAAAAAGTAAAGAAGCTTTTCTTCCTGTTTATATACAACTTTAAATTGACGTTCTCCAATTGAAACCGTCTTTTCACGTTTTTCTTCTGATTTTGTTAGTCCGTATAAGTCTTCTGAAACAACAAACATTTCTTGACCAATTAATGTCTCTTCATCAATGATTTGCAACATATATGGATTTGCCCACTCGATAACAAATTTATCATTTACAAGCAAAATCCCAATTGGCATTTCTAAAAGGGCTTCTGCACCTACTTTTTTCATTCGGAAAGAGAGCGATTCTATATGTTTTTCAGTGTTTCGAAAGGTAATTTTCTCAATTCTCCACGCATATACTAACCCGATGGCAATGACGATTGCATAGGACGCTCCAAACCAAGGATTCCAAAAGAATAATAGTATGGAACCTATTAGACCAATCACCGTTAGATACATAAGAGGATGTCGCATGAGTCGCTTCCTATAAGTATCCATTTTATCAGCTCCCTACTTCTGAATCTTTCCTTTGACAAATGAACGAATGTCAAAACCTAAGTCCAATATTCCTATTAATACATAAAAGGAATATAGTGGAATTGCCATAATGGCTGCCAATACCTTTAAAAATTTAGGTGAACCGAAAGCATCAAGGGCAAAATGAACAAAAGATACTCCTTGAATTGTTAAAAGCACCCATAATATTAGAGAAAAATTCAAAACTATGACATATAAAGGTGTACCAGTTTCAGGGCCAATAAATAAATTGATTGCTAATACAATTAGGTAATACCATAATATTGCTCGAGGCAATCGGGTATTTTTAAATGAACGAAATTTCGGTACATTAATTCCTAACCGTTTTAACAACGGCAAATTAATTGAAATAATAATAAACGCAAAGAAGAATGCCCCCATTGTAATAGAAGCCGGTAAAGAAGCCTCCATCATATCAAACATTGCCTCCAGCGTTACCGGATCAATGGGTGTTTGGCCAGTTAAACTTTGTGAAAGCTCTATGGACTTTGAATAACTTTCACGTATGAGCTGCATTGATTCTTGTATAAAATCTGTTTCGAATAACTTTATTGAAATAACATATTGTAAAGCAAAAGTAATTAGTACAGTTATACCTGAAGACATAAATAAAAATACTTTGCCTTTCTTTAAACGAAGTACGTCACCTATTACAACCCCAACTGACGCAAAAATAAGTGAAAACGGTAAAATTACTAAACCTCCAAAAAAGAGGGAGACTATACATCCTACAATTGCTACTAATATAGAAGAACTACGATCATACTTAGCGCTGTACCATGCAATTGGTAATGGAGCAAAAACAGTAGCAATGACACTGATTATTGGTACATAAAAGGCGATTGCAATAAATATCGCAAATAATGCAATCATCATTGCGCCATGAGCAAGCCTTCTTGTTTGATTATTCGGCATCTATAACCTTCCTTTTGCTATTAAAAAAATCTTTTTTCATTCGTTTATTGTACCATTTTTTTAGTCATTGGACAAAAGCGGATAGGGATAAATGATTAGTTCCCACATTAACAATAAAATACCAGTTTTATTTTAACTTGCTTTGCAAGTACGTCTTTTTATAGATAATGAAGATAACTACAGCATTTATAGCTATAAAAAAAATCGACAAAATCTAATTAGAATTTTGTCGATTTTTTGATTATATTCATTTCCACTCTGTTTTAGTAGAAATTTTTAACCTTATTTTATATTCGGCTTTGAATATAGACTTCAAGAAAAGTAACCCCTCTGTGTTAACCACTAAGAATCTAAAGGGATTTTAAATAAGGTATTAAATCATCTACCTCAGTAAATGTTTTTTGGTATACATCTGGGATAATGATTATATTACCTAGATAATCAAAGGATAATGATTTAATAATGAATCCCTCATCTTCTAATGAATGAATTAAATTAATTATTTTTTGTAATTCTTCGGTCTTATTCTCTGAGTCTAAGGAATAACCTAACCCAACTGACACATTCCAATAAGCGACATCGCGATTATTATTTAATGTATCTAGTTGGAATACTTCTTCTTGAAGAAGATAAATATCGCTATAAAACCATGACATGTTATGGAAATGCTGTTTAAAAATCGGTTTAAGGTAATTTTCTCCTGCTTCTGACCAATATTCATAGGAATAGGCATCCTCTATTGTTTTACCATCGGGCGTTATTTCAATATGAAATGAAACATTTGTAGATTTTGCTGTTGCCATTGTATGATACACATTTTTATTTACAATTTGATACTGAAGTGTTCCTAAGGAAAAATCATCCTTATAACGATATTCCAAATACTGAATCATTTCTTCTTTTAATTCGTGATGTTTCCAAGGTAATCCGAAAAACAAATATATTCCTACTACAATTACAGTAGTAGAAAACAATATTGCGAAAAACAATAATATTTTTTTCAAATTAAAAAGCCCCTTTAGAACATTAGAAAATTTTTTATTTTAATGCAAAATACGTATAGCTACGTGTTCTACTAATGCTTGACCAAGAAGCCCATTTCATTGTGGAGATAGAACCATCCGGATCATAATAACCGATTTGTCCACTTGAATTATATGCTACTATAATTGTCCAATGATATCTTAACCCATTGCTGTAATTTACATTTTCTAGTAATGCTAATGGATATCTTGCATCGATGGCATTTTTAATGTTTACTAATGAAGGCTCTTCTACACCTGGTGTATCATAGGCACGAGATTTGGCAATCCAAAGGTTTTTGTCAAGATTTAATTCAGTTTCAAGCCCATTATGCAGTGAATATTGATTTGTCCCAAAAAAATATGAATTCATCATGGTATACATATGGTTGATATGTTTTGCAGTACCTCCATAATAATTCGAGTTTCTAACACTTGAATAGTTACGAATATTTCTATAATAATTAGCAATCATCACTCCAACTGCTGGTCCACAAGATGAATTAGGATTCGCTACACCGCTTGTCCTTTGATATACACGTTCTACAGATAATTCTGGACTAGATGATGTAGTGCTTCTTATCACAAAGTTATTATCCTGGTTTACTAAGTCAGTAAAATCTATAATCTCACTTTATATTACAGAACTCCGAGATTCTTTTTTAAATTCTTGCAATTCTTTTTTTACTGTTGGAATATCGATACCATACCTCATATTTTCCCAGTACTTAACACTACGTAAATCATTTTTCTGATAATTCAATATTTTCTTATTTCTGTTTTTCCAATTTATTATATAAATGTTGTAAATTATTAGCAAAAACGATATTATTTAAGGACAAATAATAAGCCTTTTGCTCCGGCTTTTCTAAGAGGATTTGGCCATAATGCGTATCTTCTTCGTTTTCAAGTGGACCCCATTCTAATAGATTTCCTAAGTCTGATTTTGCAGATAGTAGAGCAAAACCAATCAATTTATTACCTTCATATATATTAACATAATACCCAATTAATGAATCATCTATATGGTAAAGTTCCCTTACAAGTCTAAGCTCAAAGTTACCATTTTGACTATTTAAATAAGGCGAGTATTCTTGTAACTCTTTAATAGAGGAAATATACATCCGGAATTTTATTTTCCTCTTTTTCAGCTAGGATATGTGGCGTTAAAATAAAGAAACTAACTAAAGTAACTAAGAACAATAACCCCTTTTTCATAATTATACACTTCCGAAAAATGGTATTTTTATTTATTCATTTTAACCACAACATGATTAATTAACAATATACTATTCAGCTTATTTTAAAATTGTATATTTAATACATAGTTACCATATTTTACAAAATCAAACTGAATATATTCTAAAATTCTAGTAATATTTGGCTCAGAGATTTAAATAGAATCACTAGTGTTGCATAAATAATGTCATAATTTTCAGTTTAATCATCTTTCCGGTTTGGAGCCAAAAAGGTAAATACCCAATCAAAGGTGGCTCCATCCATTTGGAAAATTATTTACAATTAGACC